>JAAUSZ010000152.1 GCA_012031875.1 Desulfobacula sp. | reverse complement strand
GCAACGGCACGGCCATCATGATCCAGATCTTCGGCACGGAGGAGCAAAAAAAAGACCTATGTGAAAAAAGCTGACCTCTTCGGAATGGGGCGGCACCATGCTCCTGACCGAATCCGACGCGGGTTCCGATGTCGGGGCCCTGACCACCAGCGCCCCGCAGAAACCCGGACGGCACCTATTCTTTGACCGGCAATAAAATATTTATCACCAACGGCGAGCACAACCTGGCCGAAAACATCATTCACCCGGTCCTGGCCCGCATTGAAGGCGATCCCCCCGGCACCACGGGCATATCCATTTTCCTGGTGCCCAAATTCCTGGTCAATCCCGACAGCACCCTGGGAGCGCGGAACGATATTGTCTGCACCGGGGTGGAAGAAAAACACGGGATCCACGGCAGCGCCACCTGTTCCATGACTCTGGGCGCCAAGGGGGAATGCCTGGGGTATCTTTTGGGGGAAGAGCGCAAGGGAATGAAGATCATGTTTTATATGATGAATGACGCCAGGCTCAACACCGGCCTCCAGGGCCTGGCCTATGCCAGTGCGGCCTATCTTGAGGCCCTGAATTATTCCCGGGAGAGGATCCAGGGCCGGGACCTGGCCGACTTTGCCGACCGCGGGGCCAAATCCGTACCCATCATCAAACACCCGGATGTCCGGCGGAACCTGCTGCGCATGAAAGCCTATGTCTCGGGCATGAGAAGCTTTTTCTATTATGCGGCCCTGTGCGGAGAGGAACTGGGCCTGGGCAATAAGGGCGAAGCCCTGAACGAAGCCTTTTTCAGCCTTTTAACCCCCATTGTCAAGGAATACATGGCCGTCATGGGGTATGAGGTCTGCAACCAGGCCATCCAGGTCTTCGGCGGGGCCGGATACACCCGGGATTACCCGGTGGAGCAGTATGCCCGGGATTGCCGGATCACCCCCATTTACGAGGGAACCTCGGGCATCCAGGCCATGGATTTTCTGGCCCGCAAAATCGGGGCGGAAAAAGGAGCCGCCTTTGCCAAACTCATCAGCGAGATCAGCCAAACCACGGCCCGGGCCAAAGAAATCAAAACCCTGGCCCCCCTGGCGGAAAAACTGGATACAGCCGTGAGCCGCCTGACGGACATCACCCAAATCATCGGCAAAAAGGCCCTTTCACCGGAGTTTAAAACCGCCTTTGCCCATTCCCTGCCCTTTCTCCATGTGACCGGAGATGTTATCATGGCCTGGATGCTGCTTTGGCGGGGTGTTGTTTCTTCTGAAAAGCTGGCAAAGGGATGCCATCCCAAGGACCAGTCCTTTTACAACGGCCAGATCAGGACGGCTGAATTTTTTATCCAGACCGAGCTTTACGCCACCCTGGGAAAAATGGATGCCGTTGCCCAGGGCTGCCCGGCCGCCATTGAGATGGAGGACGATGCTTTCGGCGGATTATAAACCCTCGGTCCTCCGGGAAATTTCCAAGATTGATTTATGCCGGGCCGGTCTTATCTTTTGGATTAACCCGACATGACGGAAAAAACACTTACCGTTATGAGATTTGAAATATTCGGAGGTGACCATGAATTCATATGCGAAGAAAAAAGCAGCCCTGTGCTGCGCGCTTGGAAAAAAACGGATGGAGGATGCCCTCAGATCCTGTGATTACTGCACAACCACCTTGGATGAACGCAGCGAATGCTATCAGGCCGTGGCCAAGGACACCGGCCTTCGTACCAAGACCTGCATCCTGATGTAAGATACCGGCCGCCCGGTCAGCGGGTACGGCGATGGGCCGGGCCAAGAAAGTCTCCTTAGGCGACATCCTTGGCCCGGCTTTTTTTATTATCTAGGGATGGTGGGCGGTACAAGGATTGAACTTGTGACTTCTACCGTGTGAAGGTAGCACTCTCCCGCTGAGTTAACCGCCCGATGGGTGATATTTGCCTTTCATCTGTATCAATTATTGGGGTGGGAGTAAATACCCATAATAAATATTTTTTTTAAAGCCCCTTCATGCTGGGCAGGACCACCTTTTCCGCAACAAACTGGATGGTGATGTTTTTGCTCTCGGTTCCCCAGATACAGTTTTTCATTCCCAGGGCGGCATCGCATTTGTCCGGGTTGCCGATGAGTTCAGTGACCTGTTGGTATTCCATTCCCACCTTGATTCTGTCATAATTTTCCCGGTTCACCTTGCTGCATCCGGCAAGAATGAAAGAGAACAGCATTGCGGCAACCATGAGCGTTATAAAGGGTTTCATTTTGTATCCTTATTTTATTAGGGTTCAGGTTTTACACGATGTGAGAATATTCGGCCTGAACCCGGATGTCAAGAAATTGAGCCTGTGAATTCATAAAAACCCGTTTGCCTGTCGGGCCTGAAACTGATACTAGAATCGGGCACAAGATTTACATTTGGATCAGGTGATGAAGGAAGGACAATGAAAAAAAACTGAGATGGGTTTTGGGGATTGTTTTGCTTTGCGGGATCGGATTCGGGGGGTATTTCCTGGATGGGGCCATGCCCATGGCGACGGGATATTCAGCCAAATATATCTGCTCCCAGGTGTTTCTGGCCGGCCGAAACCCGGACCAGGTGTTTGAACAGGATATCAGGCCCACCCATTTTCTGTTCCGGTTTGTCAGGTCTGTGGTGGATGAAAAGAACAAAATGATTACGGCCTCTGCCCTGGGCTCCTGGAAACCCATGACCGCCATGTACCGGGAAGGGTGCGGATGCACGCTGATGGTGGATACGGACAAAGATAAGCTGAAAGACCAGATGAACAATATGTCCTTGTATGAATTTAAAAGAAGCGAAGAGGCCTGGCCAAGGGGAGAAGGGGTTGATCTTGACCGGGTTCCGGAAAGGGTCAACCGGGAAAAGTTGAAAAAAGCAATGGATGACGCGTTTACCGAGCCCGGACCCGGCACAAAGCGAAATACCCGGGCCATTGTGGTGGTTCTGGGGGACAGGATCATTGCCGAGCAGTATGCTTCCGGGGTGGACAAGGATACGCTGATGCACGGCTGGTCCATGGCCAAAAGCGTGACCAACAGTCTTGTGGGGATCCTGGTCAAGGAAAAGGGTCTGGATATTTATGCCCCGGCCCAGGTCCGGCCTGGGGAAGCCCGGATGATCCCCGGCAAAGGATCACCCTGGACATGATGCTTCGCATGTCCCCGGGTCTTGAATTCGAAGAGGTCTACGGCCCCTTCAAGGATGCCGTTCATATGCTGTATGCGTCCGGATCCATGGCGGAATACGCGGCGGCCAAACCCCTGGCGGCTGATCCGGATACGGTCTGGAATTATTCCAGCGGAACCGCCAATATCATAGCCCGGATCGTCACGGATCAGGCCGGGGGAAGCCTTGCCGGATATCACAGGTTTGCCCGGGAATACCTGTTTAACAAGATCGGGGCCTATTCCGCGGTTCTTGAGCCGGATGCCTCGGGCGCGTTTGTGGGGTCCAGCTATATGTTCGCCACAGCCAGGGACTGGGCCAGGTTCGGGCTGTTCCTGAAGAATAAGGGGGTATGGAACCAGGAAAATATCCTGCCCGACGGCTGGATGGATTATTCCCTCCGGCCCACGCCCAAGGCCCCACTGGGTGAATACGGGGCGCTCTTCTGGCTGAACGCCGGTGAAAAAGCCAATCCGGATCACCGGAAATTTCCGTCTTTGCCCCTGGATCTGTATTATTGCGGCGGGTTTAACGGGCAGATTGTAGCGGTCATTCCGTCCAGGGACCTGGTGGTGGTGAGGCTTGGCGTCACCCATGACGCTCCTGGAGCCATGAGACTTTTATCCGGCAGGTCATCGACGCCGTTGGGGAAATTTAATCCATGCTGCTTATTTTTCCGCCCGTTGCCAAGCCCTGCGAACCTCCGGCCGGGTGGCGTTATTGTCCGCGGCCTTAAAGGAAAACGGGTTTCCCTGTGAGGTGGTGGATGCCAATGTGGAAGGGATGCTGTATCTGATCCGCTCCGAGGTCGAGGCCAAAGATGTCTGGTCCAAAAGGGCAATCAAAAAAAGGGAAGAGATCCTTGCCGAATTAAGAGGCTCAAGCCTTTATCAGAACACGGACCGATATCACCAGCAGGTCTATGATCTGAACCATATGCTGGCCATCAGCGCGGATCAGAAACGCTTTAAGCTTTCCCTGAGCGATTATTCCGATAACAGATTGTCATCGGTCAGCAGCCAAGACCTGTTAAAAAGCGCGGCCCGGTATAAGGAAAATCCTTTTTACGGGTATTTTGAGACAGGCCTCAGAGAAAAGGTTCAGGGTTCAACATCCGAATATATAGGGCTTTCCATCTGCTATCTGAACCAGGCCCTGGTGGGGTTTGCTTTGGCAGGCTGGGTCAGGGACAATTTCAGGGATAAAAAGATCATCATGGGCGGGGGCCTCATTTCCTCCTGGATGAGCCGGCCGGACTACAATCATCCCTTTGACGGTCTTGTGGATGTCTGCATCAAAGGCGAAGGAGAATTACCCCTTCTGGAATTGCTGGGCCAAAAGAAGGGGAATAAAAAGCATTATGTGCCGGATTATGATTTTGTAAAAAAAGATGTGTACCTGGCCCCTGGAAAGGTGCTTCCTTTCCGGGCCTCCATCGGCTGCTACTGGAGCAAGTGCCGGTTCTGCCCGGAAAAGGCCGAAACCCGGCCTTACAGTTCCCAGAGGGCCTCCAGGGTACTGGCGGATTTACGAATTATTGAAGACAAATACCGCCCCGACTATGTCCATCTCATCGACAATGCCGTTACCCCGGCGTTTTTGAGGGCTCTGTCCCATGAACGGTTCAGCTTTAAATGGTATGGGTTTATCCGGTTTGAAAAAGATTTCCTGGATCCGGAATTCTGCCGGAACCTGAAAGAATCCGGGTGTGATATGCTGAAACTCGGGCTTGAATCCGGGGACCAGGCGGTTCTGGATCAGATGAACAAGGGTACGGATCTGGGTATGGTTTCCAGGATTTTGGAAAACCTCCACCAGGCCGGTATCCTGACCTTTGTCTACCTTTTATTCGGCACGGGTTTTGAGGATAAGGCCGCTGCATTCAAAACCCTTGAATTTGTCAAGGCCCATGAAGCCAATATCGACTATCTGAATCTCGCGGTTTTTAATCTTCCCAAATTCAGTGAGGATGCAGAGGATCTGGAAACCTGGGAATTTTATCACGGGGACCTGTCCCTGTATTTGAATTTTGTCCACCCCTTGGGGTGGGACAGGAAAAAGGTCAAGCAGTTCATTCAAAAAATATTTAAAAAAGAGGTGTCTTCAGGTGTCCGGAAAAACCCCGCGTTTTTTTCATCCAACCATGCTGTTTTTTTTAACCGGAGGTGAATCATGATTGTTCAAATACTTTCCACCGGGGATGAGGTGATCCTGGGGGATATGGTGGATACCAACTCGGCCCATCTTTGCAGGGTCATGAAGGAAATGGGGTTCCAGGTTCAAAAAAATTACGGCCGTGGGGGATGATGCGGAAAAGATCGCCTCTGCCCTTCAGGAGATTTCTTCTTGTGCCGACATCTGCCTGGTCACGGGCGGCCTTGGCCCGACCAGCGATGATGTGACGGCCCTGGCCTGCAGCCGGGCAGGGGGAGTGGCGCTTGAAACGGATCAAGACGCGCTTTGTTCCATGAAGGCCTATTTCAGGAAAAATGGCTATGAATGGACCGTAGACAATGAGAAGCAGGCCATGCTGCCTGTGGGGTCGCACATGATGGTCAACCACAACGGGACTGCCCCGGGGTTTTATATCCGGATGAATCTTTGCCTGTTTTTTTTCATGCCCGGGGTGCCTGCGGAAATGAAGATGATGTTGGAAAGGGAGGTCCGCCCTGTTTTAGTACAAAAATTCGGCCGTGACCATGACATTCTCATCGAAAGGCTTACGGTATTTGGCCTTCCTGAATCAAGGGCGGGATTTCTGCTCAAGGGGTTTCATGATGCGTTTCCCGGCCTGCGGCTTGGATTCCGGACGGATTTCCCCGTCATCGAGGTAAAAATCATCCTGGCCCACCCCTCCCGGGAAAAAGAAGCCGCGGCATTGAAAATCCAGAAGGCCAGGGACTGGGTCATGGCCCGGCTTAAAAACAGGGTGGTGTCTGAAAAAGGTCTCACCCTGGCCGGAGAGGTCGGGCGGTTACTGGCCTTTCAAAAGAAAACTCTGGCCGTTGCAGAATCCTGCACAGGCGGGCTCATCTCCAGCCTCATTACCGATGTGGCCGGAAGTTCGGACTATTTTTTGTTTTCAGGCGTGACCTATTCCAATGACGCCAAGATCAATATCCTGAATGTTCGGGAAAAAACCCTTCTGGACCATGGGGCAGTGCATGAAGAGACGGCCCGGGAAATGGCGGAAGGGGTCAGGCTTAAAGCAGGGGCGGATTTCGGGATATCCACCACAGGCATTGCCGGGCCCGGCGGAGGAACCCATGAAAAACCGGTGGGCATGGTTTGTATCGGCCTTGCAGGAGAGGGTTTTTCCACAGCCAAGACCTACCGGTTTTCCTTTGATACCAGGGCCATGAATAAGAAAATATTTGCCATGACGGCCCTGGAGCGGTTAAGGCGTCATCTTACGGGTGTGCCGGAAACACCTTAGATACCAGGCCGGGGTTTCTTTTTCAAACCGGGCCTGATCTTTGCCGGACCGCATCTGGTGGTCTCCGCCTTTTTGGATGATCAGGCGTTTGGGCTCCTTTGCCAAAACGAAAATCTCATGGGCATTGGAAACCGGGACGGTTTTATCCGCATCCCCGTGAAAAATCAGCACATGGGACAGGCTTGCCGCCTTATCAAGGATATTAAACAGCAGGTTCTCCTCAAAAAAACTCAGGGGCAGGGCAGGGCGGTTCTCATTGGCTTTTGTGGGGATGTTTTGGATGGAACGGCTTTTGACCGGGGATGCGCAAAGGACGGCCCCGCAAAGCCGGATATCCATGAGGGCCAATCTCTCCCAGGCATTGATGCAGGTGGCGCCTCCCATGCTGGAACCGAAAAGGGCGACATCCCGGCGGGTCCGGTTCAACCCCAGGACATGCCGGACCGCTGCCAGATAATCAATGGTCCGTTTTTCAAGGGAGGTGTCCTTGATAAACTCTCCCTGGCTCTCACCGCAACCCCTGTGGTCAAAACGGAAAAAAGCAATCCGGTTTTCAACCAGAAGTCTGGCCAAAATTTTCTGCTTTGCCGATTCTTTTGATCCTTCAAGTCCGTGGGAGCCCACCACAAGAGGCGGATTTTCCGTTTCCGGCAGGTGAAGGACGCCCTTGAGGCGAAACCCCTGGGACATGAATTCGATATCCTGGATGCTTTTTTCCATACCTTGTCTTTATGCCATTAAACCATTATAATATCAAGTTTTGAAAAACCGGGGCAAAATTAACAAATAAGAAAGAATTCAATATGACGGCCATAAAAAAAAGTAAAACCTATGAACTTGAAATCACGGATCTTGCCTTTGGCGGAAAAGGGCTTGCAAAACCGGAAGGGTATCCCGTATTTATTGACCGCTGTATTCCCGGAGATCTGGTATTTGCAAAAATCATCAAAAAGAAAAAATCCTGGGCCGAAGGAAAGCTCATCAAAATCCTGAAGCCTTCCTCCTTCAGGTCTGCAGGGAAATGCAGCTATTGCAACTATTGCGGCGGATGCAAATGGCAGGAGCTTCCTTATGATCTTCAACTGGATTATAAAAAACGGCATGTCATGGAGTCCCTTCATCATATCGGGAGATTGAAGGATATAAAGGTCGATGATGTTATTCCTTCGGACCGTATTTATGAATACCGGAATAAAATGGAATTTTCCTGTTCCCCTAAGCGCTGGCTCATGCCGGATGAATTGGAAAACGAAGAGATTATTAAGGATTTCGGCATCGGCCTGCATGTGCCCGGCACCTTTGACAAGGTCATCGACATCCGTCAGTGCGAAATCATGCCCGGCCTGGGAAACCGGATTCTGGATGAAGTCCGGAAATTCATCAAAGCCTCCGATCTTTCTGCCTATGACCTGAAAACCCATGAGGGTTTCTGGCGGTTCCTGATGCTCAGGCATTCCGCGGCCTTTGATACCTGGATGGTGAATATAGTGACCCGGGATAAAAGACTGGGCCCTGTGTCGGATCTGTGCGACCTTTTGACCCGAAAATTTCCTGAAATTGAATCCGTCATGAACAATATTACAGATTCAAAATCCGGAATCTCAACCGGCCAGGAAGAAATATGTCTGTTTGGAAACACCCATATCCAGGAAAAACTGGGGAAATTCCTTTTCAAGATATCGGCCAATTCTTTTTTCCAGACCAATACCGGATCATGTGAAAAATTATATGCCAAGGTATCTGAGTTTGCAGCCCTGAAAGGAGATGAAACAGTTGTGGATCTTTATTCGGGAACCGGTACCATTCCTATCTGGCTTTCGGGCCAGGCCAAAAAAGTTTTTGGCATCGAAATTGTGAGGAGTGCCGTGATCGATGCAAAGGCGAACGCCGATCTTAACGGCATCGAAAACTGTGAATTCCTTGAAGGCGACATCAAAGATGTGCTGCCCGGTTTGAAGCTTTTACCCGAAGTCATGATCATTGACCCGCCAAGGGTAGGGATGCATAAGGATGTGGTCGGGCAGGTGGTTTCCGTTGGCCCTGAAAAAATCGTCTATGTGTCCTGCAACCCGGCCACCCTGGCAAGGGATCTTGAAATGCTTTCCCTGAATTATGAGGTTAAGGAGATTCAACCCGTCGATATGTTTCCCCACACCTATCATATCGAATCGGTGGCCCTGCTTTTCAAAAGGAAGTAAACAATCGACGGGCGGTGAATACCTTGATCTTATTTCTCGGTCCCGATTTCAAGGGGTTCTGTAAAAAGACAGCTTAAAATAACCATGTCTTCATCGTTTTCCGAATGAATTTGATAGGGTAGTTTTTGGAATAGTTTTTTCATGCCCTTGTTTTCAGGGGAGGTATAGGCCACAAGACCCTTGATACCGTTGTCTATGGCGGCCTCGGCCAGTTTTTTCTGAAGTATCCGGGCAATGCCCATGCCTTGAAATTCCTTTGATACGGAGTATGCGACCTCAGCCATATTGATGATGGAATTTCTGAAATACTCTCCCACAGCTATGATTTTTTCAAAGCCCAATTCACCGATGGTGGCCACAATGGTCAGATCGTTGATATAATCGATCTCAAAGGTTGTGTTGATCTGGTCATGCACAAAACTTTTTTTCTCATGGAAGAACCTTGACACAATATCCCCGCGGTTCATGGAATAATAATGTTCCTGGATTCTCCTTTCATCAACGGGTTTGGCAGGTCTGAAGGTGATGGGAATTTCATTGATGGTGATGGTCTCTTCATATTTCAGGGGATAGACTCCCTTAATGGCCTGTTTGAATTTCCGGTCAATGTCGATGAGGTCAAGTTCCTTGGCCTTGGAAAACAATTCGTCCCGGAAATCCGGATGGGCAATGCTGATCAAGGCCATGGCCCTTTCCTGAAGGGTTTTGCCGAAAAGATTCACTACCCCGTATTCCGTAGCCACATATTGGACATCCCCCCTCGGCACAACAACGGCAATATCGGACAATGAAGGAATAATGCGGCTTTTCTGTCCTTGATCCATCGTGGAGGTCAACATGAGGATGGATTTTCCCCCCTTTGACATGGCCGCCCCCCTGGTGAAATCTAGAAGCCCGTTGATCCCGGTATAATTGTTGAAGGGCAGGGCATCGGCCGCGACCTGACCGGTCAGATCGATGGCCATGGCGGTATTCAGGGATATCATGGCATTGTGCCTTGCAATGATGGACGGATTGTTGATGTAATCGGAAGGGTGGAATTCAATGGAGGGGTTGTCATCTATGAAGTCGTATAACAGTTTTGATCCTACTGCGCTTCCCGCCACCAGCTTTCCATTGTTGAATCCTTTTTTCCGGTTCGTGATCACGCCAATGGAAACAAGCCGCATGAGCCCGTCGGACAGGTACTGGGAATGGACGCCGATATCATTTTTGTCCGATAAACACAGCATAATGGCTTCATTGGTCACCCCCAGGCTGGTTTGAAGGGTTGACCCGTCATCAATCAACCTTGAAATGTGCTTGGCAATGGTATTGGCTTCTTCAAGCTCGGGAAGGGCTCGGATGGTTAAGAGATCTTCCTCGTGTTCAACAATATAATCCACATCGTTGACATGGATAAAGCTTCTGCCGAGAACCCTGGGCATATTCGGGTTGACCTGACAGATCACCATATCGGCCGCTTCGCAGGCGGCAAGGGTGATGTCGACGGAAACGCCAAGGCTCATCCAGCCGAAGTCATCGGGCGGGGTGGCCTGGATCAGGGCGGCATTGATGGGCATCATCCTGGATTTAAACAGATGGGGGATCTGTGAAAGATTTATGGGCGTGATAAATCTTTTGTTCTTATGGATTTTTTTGGATGACGCCGATCCGAGATAAAAGGACCGGATATTAAATTGCTGGGAATGGGACCGGTTGGCAATTAAGGTCAAAGGCCCGCTTTCGATACTGAGTGACCTGACAATTTCAAGATCGGTAAATCTGCCGGCAGCTCCGGATAGTGCATTCACCAGGTGTTGGGGTTCGCCGCAGGAAGATCCGATAAAGACGCGTTGACCGGGTTTGATATGTTTGAGGGCCTCATCCGCGCTGGTTCGTTTCTGGGTATAACTGTCGGCCCAATAATTTGTTTTCTGCATATAAGGGTGTCTCCGTTTTTAATTTATTCATAAATAACAAATGCATATTAGCATGAAACAGGATGGAGGGCATTAAACTTTTGAGTTTTATGCAAAAATAAAATACCATACCCAGTTTTTATATCTTTTGCTTGCGGATTTCAGCCCTTTCCTGTATTCATCCTGAATAATTAATTTATGAATCTTATTCAAAAAATAATGAGGTTGCCATGGGGATATATGAACGCAAGCAAAGAGAAAAAGAAAAAAGAAAAATTGAAATCATCAATGCCGCCCGAAAAGTTTTTTCCAGCAAAGGGTTTAACTCTTCAACCATGGAAGAAATAGCCACTGAGGCCGAGTTGAGCCCGGGAACCCTGTATCTGTATTTTAAAAATAAGGAAGAACTGCATACCTCTCTTTCCATCGAAATTTTGAAATACCTGACGGATGAGCTTCAGAACGTTGTCACTGAAAAAATCTCAGTGGAAGAAAAAATTGATAGGGTGCGTGATGTGTTTATCAAAGTATATGACCATGACCCCAATATTCTGATCAACCTGTTTCATCTTCAATCAGGCGAAACCCTACAGAATCTTTCCGATGAAGTGCTTCAGCAGATTAAAATCTATTCAGCCATGGCTCACGGTGCGATTATCAATGTCATAAAAGATGGAATTGAGCAAGGCATATTCATTGATGAACATCCTGTGGCTCTGGCTGATGTCCTTTGGGCTTCCTATGCCGGAATTGTGCTTTGGGTGGATTCCAAAAGGCTGTTGAACGATCAGAAGGATTTTGTCAAACCCACATTGAAAACAGCATTTGCCGTCATCAGCAGGGGACTGAAAAAGAACTGATTTATTTGCAGAGCCGATGAATGGTCTGGGCATGCCATTCGCCTCTTCCCGAAAATGTTGGGATGCCCTTTTCTTTCAAATAGTCAGCAATGGCTGCAAACGTTGCCTTTTTTTTTCGCATGGTTCTTATCAGCGAAAGAATTTCGTCCTTGGTATAATGCGTTCCCAAAGTATCATTGGCCTTGATTTTAAACCCTTTGTTTTCTGCAAGATGCCACATCCGTTGCGAACACCGGTTCAGG
>JAAUSZ010000151.1 GCA_012031875.1 Desulfobacula sp. | reverse complement strand
GGATTCTCTGGTGATCTTTTCTTTCAAGGTGGTCAGGAAGATGGCCAGGGCCGGTAAAACAGGTGAGACAGTTTGCCGAAGGGCAGCATGATGCTGAGCATGCCCACCACCATGGACACATGGAGGGTATAGATGGTGTAGGTAGCGATGGGCCATCCGGACAAACGGAAGATATGAACCAGGATCCCGGTAAAGGCTGCCGTAAATAGCAGGATCAGGAAGAAGATATCGGTAAAGTCGGAATACCGGTGAAGTTTTTCTTTTTTCAAAACCCACCGGCTGTACAGCATATTTCCTGAGATCAGCATGAGGGCCACCGTGGCGTAATAACCGAAAATCCGGGTGGGGTGCCAGAAGGGATGCACCACATCGGTCTGGAAGACTTCAAGAAAACCGATGATCAGGACTTCCATGGTAATATACCCGGAAAAGAGAATAAAATGCCGGGTCCACCTGGAACTGGGCCCGGTCCCGCATTTGCGCCACCGTTTCTGGGTCAGATAATGGAGCAGAAACACCGGGGCCTGGGTGATATAGGTCAGGATGGGGACTTTTGTGTCCTTCATGATCCCCCGGTACATGAGAAATCCATTTGAAAGAAGCAGAAACCCGAGGATGCCGAACATGATCTGATCCCCGGTATGGACCAGGTGGGGCGGGGCGAATGAATTCAGGGCCACCCGGTCGGTGATGACCGGTCCGTGGCCGAAGAGAAAGAGCAGGACGATCCCCAGGGTCACGGCAAAAAAAGCGCCCACCTGCCATTTTGGGGGAGGAGTAAAACAGACGGGCAAGCCCGGTCCAGTCAAACTGGGTGGTCAGCCAGCGCCGGGTGGCCATCATGGTTTCCGCCGGTTCCGCCCCGGGGGCAGTCCGTATTGCAGTCCCCGCAGTAATAGCAGAGCCAGGGTTCCGGGGATTCCAGCAGTTTGTCCTTCAACCCCAGTTGCAGATACCGGTATATCCGCCTTGGAAAGGTATTGGTGCCGCTGGACAAGGGGCAGGCCGCAGCACAGTTTCCGCACTGCATGCACAGTTCCATATCCTTGGCCCCCAGTTTTTTGACTTCATCGAGTAAATTCCGGTCAACGGCATTATTCTCCATGGTAATCGTCCCCGTCATGCACAGGATAAAAACCCTCCTGACACCTGTTTAAAATTGCAGTGGTTCTATTCATCAGCCTTCCCTTCCGGACACGGTTTGGAACGTTTGATCATTTCCAATTCCCTGATAATGGTTTCCAAAGAGTCTACGGTAAGCGGTTTTTCAATGAATTTATAAATTCCGGCCCTGGCAATTCCCAGGGCCATTTCATCATTGGTAAGGGTGGCCATAAGAACCCTCGGAACCCCTGGTTTTTTTTTGGCCACCTCTTTCAGAAAATACAATCCATCCATATCCGGCAGGAAATAATCCGAGATGACCACATCAATATCCTGGTATTTCAATGCGTTGAGGCCTTCGGAACCGGATCTGAATATTAACAAGCGGTTCGGCCCCTGGCCAAAGAAGGTGCTTAAGGATTCTCTGACATATTGGTCATTATCGATGATCATGATTTGCGAGGAGTAGGGGGAATCTTTTTTCATAAGCATCCTGTCCGGCTTAACGTTTTTGTTTCGGTAGCCTTTAGAGCATGAAGCATGCCAATGTCCATATGGAGGTTGTTATCGTGCAAATACGGATGGTTAAGTCTGATCCGGGTTTGGAGAGGGCATAAAAAATTGAAAAATTTCAAAAAAAAAGTATAAAAAATGAGAAATTTAGAAATAATTCGAACACGCCCGGAAAATAAGGCGGATTAAAATTTCATTCCATAGGGTGGAACGTGTGGGCAAGGATTTTCACCGGATTTTTAGAAAAATCATTTAAGTTTAGAAAAAATTCTAAACTTTTTTAGAAAAAATTCTAATATTCTTTTGCCAGACAGCGCCTATATGTGGTATCCTGCGCTTCAACTTTTTGTTTTTAAAGATGAATCGGATTTCAGCCGGTCCTGGCATGGTTTCTGCTATCGGTGGGTTCGGTTGTTAGCGGCGATTGGGGCTGACGTTGAAAGACGGAAAGCCTGTGACATATAACATAAGGATATATAATGATGATGCTTCGAAAAAAACTTACCGGAGGGGAATTTGCCGTACTGGTCGAACTGAATATCCCCAAAGGCGTTGATATATCAGAGCTTGTGACCCATGTGAGACACCTGAAATCCCGCATCGATGCCGTGGTGATCCCGGATATGGACGGGGGTGTCATGCGGATGAGCGCACTTGGCGGCGGCGCCGTCATCCGCAGGGAGGGACTGGAGCCCATGATTCATATCTATGGCCGGGACCGTAACCGGATGGCCATACAGGGCGACGTGCTGGCGGCCCAGGCCCTTGGGATTCAAAATCTCCTGGTGGTACAGGGGGATATGATGGCCAACAGCGATCATCCGGCTGCAAAAGCGGTGGATGATTTAAATGAACTGGAAATTCTTTCCATGGTTCAGTCCCTTCAAAAAGGGGTTGACCTTGCCGGTTTCGACCTGAAAGGCAAGCCTGCTTTTTTTACCGGGTGCCAGGTTCAACCCATCCGGGATGACAAGCACCTTCTGGAAGAATATGAGAAGGCAAGTGGAAAAGTTGTAGCAGGGGCGCAGTTCATCATGGTGCCCCCTGTTTTTGATATCCCTGTCTATACGCAAATCCTAAACAAATTCAAATCTCTGAAAGTTCCGGTGATTGCAACGGTTTTTATGCTTAAAAACGTGGGCATGGCTCGTTACATTTCCATTAACGATCCGGGCTCGGGCTTATCCGATGAATTGATCAGCCGGATACGCAAAGCAAAGGACCGGGAATCGGAATGTGTTCACATTGCCGCAGAAATGATCCAGGCACTGAAAGGTGTGGTTCAGGGCGTGAAAATTTCCGCCTTGGGCTGGGAAGATCGTCTGCCGGCCATTCTGGACTGCGCCGGGCTTTAACAATAATTTTATCCGCTCTTGCCGTTTGGGTTGCACCGAGGTTGGGGGAACGGATATCTATTCATCAAGCAGGTTATATATGCAAACGCTTAAAAATAATGAAGAAAACCGGATGACCGGCTCACGGGTGCTGGTGGTCGGCGGCGGTGTCGGGGGGATTCGCGCCGCTCTGGACCTGGCGGAATCCCGCCGGAACGTCATCCTGATCGATACATCCTATTCCATCGGCGGACTCATGACCCGCCTGGACAGGACTTTTCCCACCAACAATTGTGATTTATGCACGGTATCGCCCCATTTGTCCGAGAGTTCAAGGCAGGTTTATCTTGACCTGAAACCCATGACCCGGCTTGAAAATTTAACGGGTGAAGCCGGCAAATTTACGGCAGAGCTGGTGACGGAACCCCGATATATTGATATGGAAAAATGCACGGCCTGCGGGGAATGTTACAAGCAGTTTCCCGGCGCGGTCCGGTTCACTCCCGGGCTGGACCCCCGGGCGCCGACCTGTATGCGGTATCCCCAGGCCACGCCCTATGCCTTTTCCATTGATATGAGCAAGGTGGCGGATATCACCGCCTTGCAGAAAGTGTGCAAGGCCGATGCCATCCTGTCCCAGGACCGGCAACAGACGGCCGTGGTGGATGTGGCCTCGGTGGTGCTGAGCATGGGCGCGGAATTGTTTGATCCCGCGGTCCTGGATCATTTCGGCGGGGGCCGGTTTGATAATGTGGTCACCACCCTGGAATATGAACGGATCATGTCCGCGTCGGGTCCCTTTCAGGGGGATCTTGTCCGGGTATCCGACAGGAAACGGCCTAAAAAAGTGGCCTGGATCCAATGCGTGGGATCACGGGGCATCAATAAGGGGGATGTTCCCTATTGCTCCAGCGCCTGCTGCATGATTTCCCTGAAAGAGGCCATGGTGACCAAGGAGAGGTTTGCCGAAAGCATTGAGACCACCATCTTTTATATGGATATGCGGACATTTGGGAAGGATTATGAACTCTATCTGAACCGGGCCAAAACCGATTACGGCATCCGGATGATCCGAAGCCGCCCCCATTCCATTGTGGAAGAGGCAGGAACCAAGAACCTGTCCATCACCTATGCCCTGGAAGAGGAAACCCTCCAGAAAACCGAAGAATTCGATATGGTGGTGCTGTCCGTAGGCTTCCGGGTTCCCGGATCCTCCGTGGATCTTGCCCGGCGACTGGGCGTAGACGTCAATGCCCATGATTTTATCCGGGCCGATCATTTCAACCCCGTGGTCACCTCAAGACCGGGGGTCTATGTCTGCGGCGTGGCCCAAAGCCCCAAGGACATCCCCGAAACCATGGTTCAGGCCAGTGCGGCCGCGGGCATGGCAGCCTCCAACCTGCCGGCCTCGGCAGACCTGTCTGAAACCGAGATGGATTTTGTCCCGGAAAGGGATATTTCCGGCCAGGAGCCCAGGATCGGTGTGTTTATCTGTGATTGCGGCCTTGAGATCGGGGGCGTGGTGGATGTCGGGAAAATGGTGGAATTTTCCAAGGCCCAGCCCGGCGTCGTGGCCGCAGGGGCTGTCGGATACGGTTGCAGCAAGGAATCCATGCTTCTGATCGAAGAATCAATCAAGGCCCATGGCCTGAACCGGGTGGTCATCGGCGGCTGTTCCCCGAGGACCCATGAAGCCAGATTCCAGGATCTTCTCCGGCGGGCGGGATTGAATAAATATCTGGTTGAGATCGTGAATCTGAGGGACCAGAACACCTGGGCCCATATGGCTCAACCTAAAGAAGCCCTTGAAAAATCATTCAGGCTGCTTTCCGCCGGGATCAGCGGTGTGGCCAGGAACAGGTCCCTGGTGGACCAGACCCTGCCCATGAGCCGGAATGCCCTGGTCATCGGCGGCGGGGTGACCGGCATGACCGCAGCCCTTCAACTGGCGGACCAGGACGTCAAGGTCTACCTGGTGGAAAAGAATTCCGCCCTGGGCGGACTGGCCAAGTCCATCCGGAGAACCATAGAAGGAGAGGATGTGGGGCTTTTTATGGCCCGGTTGATGGAACAGGTCTCAGCCCATAAAAATATCATGGTGCTGACCGATACCATCATCGTTGACCATTCCGGGGTTCCGGGAAGGTTCAAAACAGGGCTTCAGACCGGGTTGAGGATGAATTATATGCAGGTGGACCACGGGGTGACGATTTTTGCCTCGGGCGCCTGCCCAACCGCCCGGATGCCTATGGCCTGGGGATTCATGAGGGGATCGTGACCCAACTGGAACTGGATGCCGTGATCGAGGACCACCCTGAAAAAGTCAGGGCCATGTCCCAGGCCGTCATGATCCAGTGCGCGGGGTCAAGGGAAAAGGAGAATCCCAATTGCTCCAGGATCTGCTGCCAGGCAGCCGTGAAAAACGCTTTGCGGATGAAGGCCCTGAATCCGGAGATGGATATTTTTATCCTGTACCGGGATATCCGGACCTATGGGTTTTACGAAGATTATTACCGGGAGGCCAGAAACAGCGGAGTTCAGTTCATCCGGTTCTCCCTGGACAATAAACCGGAAGTCTGGGTTGAAAACGACAGGATTTCCGTTTTTGCCGAAGACGGGATTTTGGGCCGCAGGATTCAGTTTGAACCCGACTGCCTTGCTCTCAGCACGGGCATGAAGGCCGATGATGAGACCACGGAAGATCTGGCCATGATGTTCCACCTGCCCAGAACCGGGGATCATTTTTTCCTGGAAGACCATGTCAAGCTCAGACCGGTGGACATGTCCGTCCGGGGAATTTTTATCGCCGGAACGGCCCGCTCTCCAAAGACCATACCCGAGAGCATTACCGAGGCCCATGCGGCCGCCTGCCGGGCCCAGGTGCTTCTGGCCAAAAAGGAAATCAACCTGGGAGCAGCCGTGGCCAAGGTGGACGGCACCAAATGCGCGGCCTGTCTCATCTGTGTGAGGGCCTGTCCCTTTAGTATTCCCTTTATCAATGAAGACGGCTATTCACAGATTGATCCGGCCAAATGCCGGGGATGCGGGGTCTGTGCCGCGGAATGTCCGGCCAAGGCCATTCAGCTTTTGGCCTATGAAGACGACCAGATTATGGCGAAGGTGGATGGTTTGTTTGGAGGATTGAACTGATGAAAAATTTTGAACCTGAGATTGTTGCATTCTGCTGCCATTATTGTGCCTACACTGCCGCGGATATGGCCGGCTCCAAAAGGCTGTCCTATCCGCCCAATGTCAAGATCATCCGCGTTCCCTGCACCGGGAAGGTGGATGCCCTTCATTTGATGAGGGCCTTTGAAAAAGGGGCTGACGGTGTTTACGTGGCGGGCTGCCTGGAAGGGGACTGCCATTTTAAAAACGGGAATACCCGGGCTGCACAACGGGTGGCCTATGTTCAAAAGATCCTGGCGGACCTGGGCATAGAACCCCAGCGCCTGGAGATGATGATGATGTCCGCAGGCATGGGGGAACGATTCGCCGGCACTGCGTTTGAATTTACTGAGAAAATCAGGGAACTGGGACCTTGTCCCGTTAAACCGGTAAAAAAATAAGGGCGTCCGGAAGGATGACCCGATTTTCGGAGATACAGATATGATAACAGCCGTACAAAAACCGTTAGAGGAAATCATAGCCTATATTGAACCCTATGACCGGATTTTTCTGGTGGGGTGTAATGAATGCGTGACGGTCTGTGCTGCCGGCGGCCGTAAAGAGGTGGGCCTCCTGGCATCCGCCCTTCGCCTGAACAGCATGAAACAGGGCAAGACCCTTGAGATTAAAGAAATCACCTTGGAAAGACAATGTGATCCCGAATATGTTGAGGAACTGGCATCGGAAATCAACAGGGCCGATGCAGTCCTGTCCATGGCCTGCGGCTGCGGGGTCCAGACCCTGGCCGGGCGGTATAAGGAAATGCCGGTGTTCCCCGCGGTCAACACCCAGTTCATGGGCGCTTCCGAGTCCCAGGGCATATGGTCGGAGCGCTGCCGGGGATGCGGGGATTGCCTCCTGGGGATAACGGGCGGGATCTGTCCCGTGGCCCGCTGTTCCAAGAGTCTCTTCAATGGCCCCTGCGGAGGGACCTGCGGCGGAAAATGCGAGATTTCACCGGATGTGGATTGCGCCTGGTGCCTGATCTGGGAAAGATTAAAGGCCCTTGGAATGGAAAAACGGTATGAAGAACTCATGGAAGCAAAAGACTGGCGGCCTTCCGGCGGCGGCGGCCCCAGAATAATAGTCAGAAAGGATTTGGCATTATGAAGACTGAGAGCAGACTTGAAAGGGTGTTGGCATCGGGAAATCTGGCCGTGACCTCGGAATGCGGTCCTCCGCGCGGGCCCGTCCTGAAAAGGTAAAAGAAAAGGCAGCCCTTTTAAAAGATCATGTGGATGCCGTGAATGTGACCGACAATCAGACCGCCATGGTCCGGATGTCCAGTTGGGCCGCCGGGGTGATCATCAAACAGATGGGAATGGACCCCATCCTGCAGATGGTGACCCGGGACCGGAACCGTCTGGCCATGCAGAGTGATATCATAGGGGCCTATTCCCTTGGGATTAATACTATGCTATGTTTATCCGGGGATCATCCGAAATTCGGAGACCATGCCACGGCCAAGAGCGTATATGACCTGGATTCGGTCCAATTGGTGCAGATGGTTCAAAAAATGCGGGATGAGGGCAAATTCCAGGGCGGGGCCGATATTGACACGCCCCCGAAGATGTTTGTCGGCGCGGCGGCCAATCCTTTTGCAGAACCCTTTGACCTGAGGGTCAGCCGCCTTGCCAAAAAAATCAAGGCAGGGGCGGATTTCATCCAGACCCAGTGTATTTTCAACCTGGAAAAATTTGAAAAATACATGGAAATGGTCTGTGACCGGGGGCTCCATGAAAAGGTCTATCTCATGGCCGGAATCACTCCCATGAAATCCGCCGGGATGGCAAAATATATGAAGAACAAGGTCCCGGGCATGGATGTGCCCGATGAGGTCATCAAGCGGCTTGAAGGGGTTAAAAAAGAGGATCAGCCCCAGGAAGGAATTAAGATTGCCGTGGAGTCCATCCAGAGATTAAAAGAGGTCAAAGGGGTCAAAGGATTTCATATCATGGCCATTGAATGGGAGGAAAAGGTTCCCCAGATCGTTGAAAAAGCAGGGTTGTTTCCAAGACCCGCGGTTTAAAAAGGATAAAACTCTTAAGAAAATCAAAAGGAGTCATACAATGAGTACGAACAAACTTATTTTAGTTGTGGACGACGACCCGGATTTGGTGGAAGCGGTTTCCATGAAGCTTGAGGCAATGAAATACAGGGTTGCCAAGGCCTATGACGGCGTGGAAGCCATGGAAAAAATTAAAGAGGAAAAACCTTTTCTCATGATCCTGGATGTCATGATGCCGCGGAAAAACGGCTGGGAAGTATGCGATGAAATCAAAAAAAGCAAGGATCAAAAAGACATCCTTGTGGTCATGTTGACCGCGGTGGCCGATTCTGTCCGAACCACCAGCTACACCCATCATGACGGTAAAACCACCCTGGCCGATGACTATATCCCCAAACCCATTGATCTGGATAAGCTCATGGGGATCGTCAACGATTATTGCAAGGGATAGGCGCGGTTACAAAACGCTCCTTTTTCAATTCTCAAATACCGGAACCGCGGAAAAGTCCTGGGACCTTCTCGCGGTTCCGGTCTTGCCGTAAAGCCGGGGAAAGTCTCAAGATGACAGGGACATTCAAAATTAATGGGATCCGGCTGAATAAAAAATTTATTCAGGTGACCCGGGAAGGGTTTCCGGAGCCGTCCCATCCTGCTCTCTACAAGGTGATGGAATCCGGGAAAATGAATATGGTCTGCATGATATTCAATACCCTGGGCAGAAGACCCTTTGTATCCGGAACCCTTGCCGCAACGCATTTCGGGCAGGTGGCCGGCCGGAATGATCACTGGCAAACCCTTTCCAACATTTGCACGCTCTCGGTTTTCCCCCACCACTACAGCCTTGAATTCCTGGGCGCCTTACTGGACATGCTGGGAACAAATCGACAGGGCTTCCATTATCTGGTGTCCTCCCATTCCATGCTGACCTTTGTGGCTGAGGAAGACCAGCTTCCCGGACTCATCCATATGCTGTCCACCGGGTTTGATCTGCCGGCATCCCATGCTCCTTTTGAGCAGGAAGAAAATGATGAACTGGCCCTGTTTATCAAGAAAAAATACCCGGAAACCCGAGCCACTTACGAAGAAGAAAGAATCAAGACCTATGGGATGACCTTGGCGGGGGATCTTTACCTGAACGGGTATGAGTTTTCCTTTGAAGGCCTGTCGCGGTTTGGCCGGGAACTCCGGGCCCCGGGGCAGGGAGAGCGGTTTTTTCATATCACCGCTTATATGACCCCGGATCATCAGACACACCTGTTTCCGGTCTCAGGGCAACCGAACGGCAGCCCCGGGGGAATGTCCTATCCTGTAGAACTGCTTAGTTTCTACGGGCCCCATTTCGGAGACCGGTACGGGATCATGAGCCGGGCCATGAGCTGCCTTTCCCGGCACGGCATTCCGGTGTTGCAGGCCGGGTGTACCGGGGCCAGCATTGCCCTGGCCCTGCCCAAAGGCAGGGGCGGGGACGCGGAACAGGCATTAACGGACGTGTTTGAAAATCCATAGGCCTTATAAAGGGACGGGAACCGGAAAATGGCGGAATCTGAAGTATCGGAGAATGGGTTGGATTGGCGGACAAGGGTCTTTGACTCCCTGTCCTTTCCCAGTGTGGTCATTTCTCCGGACAGAACCCTTGTGGGCGCGAACAAGAAATTCTATGAGACCTTTAATCTATCCTTTAAGGAAATTTACGGGAAAAAATGTTTTCATATCTTTTTATATAAGGATACCCCTTGTGAAACAGAGCAATGCACCATTTCCAAGGTTCTGAGAGATAAAAAGGTTCACCGTTTCACCTTGAAGCGCCATTACCGGTGGGAGGAAAGGGTGTTTTCCCCGATTCTGGATGACAACGGAGAGGTGGCCTATGTCATCGGCAGCATGAGGGATATCACCCAGACCAAATCCCTTGAAAATCAACTGCACGGGGCCCAGGAATTCATCACCCGGGTCATCCATTCTTCCGCCAGCGCCATTGTTGCGGCGGACCGGCAGGGGAATATCAATCTGATGAATTCCGTGGCAAAAGAGCTGTTCGGCGATTACAACGGAGAGGAAGGCAAGATCCGCCATACCGAGCAGTTGTATCCTCCGGGCAAGGCCAAGGAGATCATGAGGATGCTCCGGGATGAAAAAATCGGGGGCCAGGGAAAGCTTCTCATCCCCAGAACCACCATTGTCAATGCCAAGGGCGAGGAAATCGAAGTCGAGATGTCCGCGGCCATCATCTATGATGAAAAGGGCAACGAATCGGCCACCATGGCCATTTATAACGATTTAAAGGACAAGCTCAAGGTTGAAAAGGAATTGAAACTGGCCCAGAAACAACTGGCCCAGTCGGAAAAAATGGCTTCCCTCGGGCAGTTGGCCGCGGGCGTGGCCCATGAGATCAACAACCCGCTGACAGGGATCTTGTTTTATGCGGGCCTTCTTCTGGAACGCAAGGACATGGACCAGGACGTGAAACAAGACCTCAACTGCATTCTTGAAGATGCCAACCGGTGCAAGGAAATCGTCAAAAGCCTTCTTGTATACAGCCGGAGGGAGGGAACCGCCAAGAACATCGTCCATCTCAACGAAGTGGTGGAGAAGAGCCTGACCCTGATCCGGGACCAGAAAAAATTCAGAAATATCCACATTGAAAAAAACCTGTCCGAAGACATGATGCTCCTTCTTGCCGATACCAACAAGCTGAACCAGGTATTGATCAATCTCATCATCAATGCGGCCGATGCCATGGATGGGGAAGGCGTCATCACCCTGATCAGCTATAAGGAAAATTTTTTAAAAAAGGTATTTCTGGAAGTAAAAGATACGGGAAAGGGAATCCCCCATGAAAACCTGTCCAAGATCTTTGATCCTTTTTTTACCACCAAGGAAGTCGGGAAAAGCACGGGCCTTGGCCTGAGCATTGTCTACGGCATCCTGGAAGAGCATGGGGCCACCATTTCCGTTAAAAAAACCGGCCCCAAGGGAACCACCTTTATTATTGAATTCCCCATGTATATTGCATCGGAGGAAGGCCCGTTTTTGTGTAAACCATAACCTGTTAAGTGAGTAGACTGTCGGTATAATGAATGATCAAATGATGAATTCCATTCAAGCGTGTGTTCAAAATATTTCCTTCCAGCCCAGGGTATTGGTGGTGGATGATGAGGCCCGGATCCAGGCGGCCTGCAAGCGCCTCCTGACGGACGAAGGCTGCGATGTCGAAATCGCTGAAAACGGCATCAAAGGCCTGAAGATGATAGAAGAAAACCATTTTGACATCGTTCTTCTGGATCTGATGATGCCGGGCATGTCCGGGCTGGATGTCCTTACGGATCTCAAGGCCCGCCATCCGGATACGGTGGTCATCGTCATCACCGGCTATGCCACCCTGGAACATTCGGTGGAAACCATGAAAAAAGGGGCCTTTGACTTTTTATCCAAACCTTTTTCTCCCCAGGAATTAAGGGTGGTGATCTGTAAAGCCATAGAATTTATCCGGTCCCTCCAGGACATTGCAACGGAAAAATCCAGGATGCGGGTCATGATCAATTCCCTGAGCGACGGGGTTTTGACCACGGATAACCAGAAACGGATCGCCCTGGCAAACCCGGCATTTTTAAAATGATCGGGTGCAGGAAAACCTCGGTCATCGGCCATGACATATCCGAATTCATCCAGGAACCGGGGCTTCTGGACATGATTGAAAAGGCCATCCATCAGCCCGAGGACACCTTGCGGAAATCACCGATGAATTGATCATG
>JAAUSZ010000150.1 GCA_012031875.1 Desulfobacula sp. | reverse complement strand
AGATCACCAATCTGCTGGCCCGGATCAACCGGATCATCGAAACCAACCGGATGACGGTCCTGGCCATCACCCCGGGGGAATCCTTCCAGGGGAATTTTTTCCGGTGGAACCCCTTTGACATGGAACTGAGGGGAGCCTTCACGGATTTCATGGCTTTTTTAACGAGTATCAAGGAGCTGGACGACGCCGTGGAAATCCTGAATATCTCTGTGGAGAATTCAAAGGAAACCCGCGGCCGGCTCCATATTAAATTTACACTGAGGATTTAAAATGAATTCTATTTTGGCAAAAGGTCTGTTCCTGGCTGCGGCCGCCATGATGGCGGCCGCCTCCCCGGTATTGGGGGCGGAAAAGCGAAGCCCCTTTGACGAACCGGCCCGGCCCGCCACCGCCTATGATTATGAGGCGGCCAAGGACCATTGCGTGATTACCGGACTCATCATCACCAAGACCGAAGGCAAGGTGATCCTGAAGACCGGGGATCAGGAAACCGGGTCCGTCTATTCGGTGAAGGACCATATCCGGATCTTATTCAACGGTGTTCCCCATGAGTTTACCCTGGAGCGGATCAAACCCAAAAGCATTGTGCTGAGGGGAAAAAACGCCGAAACCTATGAGGTGGAAGCCCGATGAAACGATTCATCAAGAGCGCCGGGAAGATCGGCTTTTTCGCCTGGCTCTGCCTGGCCCTGGCCGGATGCACGGGCCTGAAGGATTCCGCTTCTCCGAAAGAAACGGCTTTGAACAGGGAAAACCCCTTTAACACCCGGGTGGTCATTGACGGGAAGGAAAAACAGAACCCGGAGCTGACGGACATCTACCCGGAAAAGGAAGGCCCCATTGTCAAAATCATCAAAGGTGAGGTGGTGGACGAGGATGAGCGGGCCAGGCTACTGGTCAACCGGGCCGAGGCCCTGAAAGGCATGTCCAAACAGATCGATTCCCTGATTTTAAAGGAGGTCCCGGTCAAGCAGATCACCCAGCTCCTGACGGAACTCTGCGGGTATAATGTGCTGCCCACCAAGACCATCGAGGACATGAAGATCAGCGTCTTCATGCAGAATATCGATCTGAGGGCCGCCCTGGAAACCATCTGCCGGCTCAACAACCTCTGGTACCGGGAGGGGAGCAATATCGTCACCCTCATGACCCGGGAGGAATATATCAACGACATTGAAATCCGCCAGAACGAGCATACCCGCTCCTTTTCCATCAAATACACCAATGCCGCGGACATGGCCAAGATCATCCAGGCCCTCATGGGCAGCGAGGTCTACCTGTCCCGGATTGAGGATGAAAAGGTTTACGGCCATATCGACCCCGAAGAAAAGATCAAACTGTCCGGGGAATACAAGGGACCGGAATTGTCCAATTCGGCCCAGAGGATCATCTTCATGAACCAGTTGACGGGCAGGACCGGAGAGACTGACACGGCCCGGGCCGGGCAGACCGTGGCCCCGGCGGCCTCCATTACGGAAAGCCTGCCCGCCTCGGCCTCAAAATCCGGGGGAAAGCCCCTCCTGGCCATACTGACGGTCTTCAAACGCAACAACAGCATCATTGCCCGGTCCCTGGACGAGAGCCTCCTCAATGAGATGGGCAAGATCATTGAAAACCTGGACACCCCCACCAGCCAGGTCCTGCTGGAGGTCAAGATCCTCCAGATCACCCTGGGGGATGAATTTGAAAGTTTTTTCAAATTCGACTACGGGGATTACAGCGGCAATGCGGTCCAGAGCCGCATCGACCCCACCACCTCGGTTTACGAAGGCCTGGGCGTCTCGGCCCTGCCCAATGCCCTGGCCTCATCCACGTCGGCCGGGGCCGTCTTCTCCCTGAAAAATATCCAGGCCCGGATCTCCCTGTTTGAGAGTGAGGGCCGGGCCCATATTGTCTCCTCTCCCTTTCTCATGAGCGCCAACAACAGTAAGGTGGATTTCTTTGTGGGCGAGGAAGTGCCCCTCAGGGACGACGTCAAAAAGGAAACCATTCCCATCGGCGACAGCGGGGACACCATCAATACCTTTATCGTGGATATCAAGCGGGAGGAACTGGGCACCAGCATTGAAATGGCCAGTTTCATCAACGAGGACAATACCGTGACCCTGGAAATCGAGGCGGAAATCTCTTCGCCCCTGTACAGTGTTTCCTCCATCGGCCTCAGCGACGACAGCGGCAATGTGATCAATTTCCCCCTGGACGGGATCAATAAAAGCGAGATCAAATCCATTCTCACGGCCAGATCCGGCCAGACCATCGCCCTGGGCGGCATCATCCGGGAAACCGTGGATGACAGCGTCACAAAGGTTCCGGTGCTGGGGGATGTGCCCCTTCTGGGGTTCCTGTTCCGCCAGGACAACAAGACCAAGAAAAAAACCGAAACCGTCATTGTGCTGACCCCCCATATCATCACCCATCCCGGGTTTTCCGGGGCCGAGACCGGGCGTTTCCTGGACCGGAAGAGTTCCCACCGGACCGTCATCGAGAAAAGGGAAAACCTCTTGACCGACGAGGGGAACGGAGAGGACAAATGATGGCCCTGACTGCCGAAGCCCGGCCGGGGGTTAAAATCACCCGGATCAACAGCCTCTTTGAAGAGACCCTGCGCCTCAACGCCTCGGACCTCCACCTGGCTTCAGCCATGCCGCCCATGGTGAGGGTCAAGGGGCAGATCCGGCCCCTGAAGGACCATGCCCCCTATACTTCGGCCGAAATTGAGACCCTCATGGACCAGGTCCTCACGGACCGGTACCGGGAGGTGCTGCAAAAAAGGCGGTCCGTGGATTTTGCCGTGAGCATCGACAAGGTGGGGCGGTTCAGGGTGGCGGCCTATTACCAGCGCGGCTCCCTGTCCGTGGTCTTCAGGCTCCTGGCCTCGGGGATCCCCACCTTTGCCAGTCTTGGCCTGCCGGAAAGCCTGGCCAGGCTGCCCTATATCCGGGACGGCCTGGTCCTGGTCACCGGGGTCACCGGGTCCGGAAAATCCACCACCCTGGCCACGGTCATCCATGAGATCAACGCCAACCTGGCGCAGAACATCATCACCATTGAGGACCCCATTGAATACCTCCATTACAACAATAAAAGCATCATCAACCAGAGAGAGCTGTTCTCCGACGTGCCCTCCTTTTCCGAAGCCCTGCGGGACGCCCTGCGGGCCGACCCCGATGTCATCCTGGTGGGCGAGATGAGGGATCTGGACACCATGAGAACAGCCATAATGGCGGCGGAAACCGGTCACCTGGTCTTTTCCACCCTCCACTCCAGGGACTGCGTGTCCACCATCAACCGCCTTGTCGGAGCCTTTCCGGCGGGAGAGCAATCCCAGATCCGTCAGCAACTGGCCTCCACCCTGAGGGCAGTGATCTCCCAGCGCCTCCTTCCGACCGTCTCCAATACAGGGCGGCTTCCGGGCGTGGAAATCATGTTTTCCACGCCCGGAATTTCCAATCTCATTCGCCAGGGAAAGGATGATATGATCTATTCCGCTATTGAAACGGGCTGCAACGAGGGCATGATGACCCTGGAGCAGTCCCTGGTGAAACTGGTGAAAGACGGGAAAATCACAACGGAAACCGCCATTGCCGCCGCCAAGAACACCAATCTCATGAAACGGCGGCTGTCCGCCGGCGGGGAAGAGGAAGCCGAATGCCTGCCGCCCCCGAAAAAACAATGGTTTAACAGGTAAGCGCCATGGCAAGAAACGAACGATTCGGAGAATATCTGGTCAACCGCTCGGCCCTTTCCCAGGACCAGTTGAGCCAGGTTCTGTCCAAACAGAAGGTCATGGGGGAAAAACTCGGCCATATCGCCGTCAAGGAAGGTTATCTGGACCCGGAACAGCTCCTTTCGGACCTGTCGGCCTTTCTGGGCATTCCCCTCCTGTCGGAAACGGTGAAGGACATCCGCCAGGAAGTGGTTCCCCTGATCCCCAAAAAAATGTGCCTGAAAACCGGGGTTTTGCCCGTGGCCCTGGGAAAAAGCAACGAACTTCTCCTGGCCTGTTCCGGCCCGGTGCCCAAGGCCGTCATCCAGAATATGTCCCGCCTGGCCCAGCGCCAGGTGAAACTGGTCCTGACCTCTCCCGAAAGAATTAAAAACCTTCAGAACCAGTATTACAGCCGGGGGTTTGACACCACCATCAAGCCCGAAACCGCCGCCGACCCCGGCAATACCACCTTTATCATTGAATTGTTTGAAAAAATCATGATCCGGGCCATCAATGCCGGGGCCTCGGATATTCACGTGGAGCCTGAAAGGGATGAACTCGTCATCCGTTTCAGGATCGACGGGGTCATGAAAAAACCGAAAGCCTGCCCTATGAAACCGCGGGCAAACTGATTTCCCGGATCAAGGTCCTGGGGGGCCTGGACATCGCGGAAAGAAGAAAACCCCAGGACGGGTCCTTCCATTTCCTGCCCCGGCTCCTGGACCTTTCCATTGACGGGGTCAACGTCCGGATCAGCATCCTGCCCGTCATCAACGGGGAAAAGGCGGTGCTGAGGCTTCTGCCGCCCCACGATGTCCTCATCGGCATGGACAGCCTGGGCATGCCCCCGGCCATGCTCGCCTCCTTTAACAGCCATCTGACCTCGCCCTACGGCATCATCCTGGTCACCGGGCCCACGGGGTCTGGGAAATCCACCACCCTCTACGGCGCCATCCAGGCCCTGAGAAGCGAGCACAATAATATCACCACCATCGAGGACCCGGTGGAACTCACGGTGCGGGGCGTCAACCAGACCCAGGTGGACACCGGGGAAAAAATCTCCTTTGCTTCGGCCCTGCGGGCCATCCTGCGCCAGGACCCGGACATCATTATGGTGGGGGAAATCCGGGACACGGAAACCCTGAGAATTTCCCTGCGGGCCGCCGTCACCGGGCACCTGGTCCTGTCCACCCTCCACACCAATGATGCGCCCAGCGCCTTTAACCGGATGACGGACATGGGGGCCGAGCCCTTCCTAGTGGCGGCCTCGGTCCGGGCCGTCCTGGCCCAGCGCCTGGTGAGAAAAAACTGCCCCTTCTGCGGGGTCTCCCAGGACATCACCCGGTCCGAGCTGGCCCTGCTGGGCCTTCCCGAAGACCAGCCCTTTGCCGTCAAACGGGGCAAAGGCTGCGATCACTGCACCCTGGGCTATAAGGGCCGCATGGGGGTGTTTGAACTTTTGAGCGTGGATGAGGAAATCCGCCGGATGATCATTGAAAACGCCACCTTTGAGGACATCCGGGCCCATGCCCTCGAAAAGACCGCCTACCGGACCATGCGCCGGGACGGCATTGACAAGATCCGCCAGGGGCTGACCACCCCCGAAGAAATCCTGCGCATCACCCTGGATTAGGAGGAAGCCCATGCCCATTTTCAAATACAATGCCGTGGACAAGAGCGGCGGCAAGGTCGGAAGCACCATCACCGCTCCGGATGAAGGGGCCGCGGCCCGGCTCCTGAAAGGCAACGGCTATATTGTCCAGGACCTGACGGAACTCAAGGGAGGGGATGCGGCCCGGAAAAATGGGATATCGGCCTGGGGGTGAGAACCCGGGAAATCATCCTTTTTTCAGGATGTTTTCTTCCCTGATCCAGTCCAATGTCAGTGTTTCCGAATCCATCGGCATCCTCCGGATGCAGGTGGAAAGCCGGAAAATGAAACATACCCTGATCCAGGTGGGGTCTGATATCGAAAGCGGGACCCCCTTGAGCGACGCCCTTGCCCGGTACCCCAAGATCTTCGCCCCCACCACCACCAGCATGATCCGGGCCGGGGAACTGGGCGGCATCCTGGACGTGGTCCTGGAACGGATATCCGACGACCTGGAAAGCCGGGCCGCCCTCCGGGGCAAGATGATCCTGACCATGATCTACCCCTCCATTGTCTTTATCGTGACCCTCATCGTGGTGGGGTTCCTCGTGGGCTTTGTCATCCCCCAGTTTTCCCAGCTCCTCCAGGGCCGAAAGCTTCCGGCCAACACCCAGTTTCTCCTGGATGCGGCGGATTTTCTGAAAGGCCATGCCGGGGCCATCCTGACCGGGGGCCTCATCCTCCTGGGCCTGGTCATCCTGCTCATGGTGACGGAGACCACCCGGCGCTACATCGACCGGTACAAGATCCATATCCCGGTCCTGGGCCCGGTCATGCGCTATGGGGCCATTGTCCAGTTTTCCAGGACCTTTGCCTCCCTCCTGGGCAGCGGCATCACCCTCATCGACGCCCTGAAATCCGTGGGCGGCACCATTCCCAACCTGGAGGTCAAGGATCTCATCGCCCGGATGAACGAAAAGGTGCTGGCCGGGGAAACCCTTTCCTCGGCCTCCGGGACCAGCGTTTTTTTACCCCCATGACCGTGGCCATGATCAAGATCGGCGAGGAAACCGGCCTCATGGACCAGGCCATGCACACCACGGGAGAACTCCACGCCAAAATCCTGCTGGACAAGATTGCCAAGATGACGGCCCTCATCGAACCGGCCCTCATCATCAGCCTGGGCAGCCTGGTGGGCTATGTGGCCTGGGGCCTGGTGGCCGGCATGTTCAGCCTCTACGGACAGGCCTCCTGATGAATCAACCCCATCCATACGAAACGGAGAAAACACCATGAAAAAAACCATCCTCATTCCCCTCATGATCCTTATCCTGGCCCTTCCGGCCGGGTGCGGAACCGGCAAAAACGACAATGCCGTGGCCCGGTTCAAGGGCGGCAGCCTGACCAAAGAAGACCTGGCCGCCCACCAGGGCCTCATGAAAAAATCCCGGACCTTCAGGGACAGGCCGGACCAGCTCACCCCGGAATTTGTATTCGACCATGCCCTGAATATGGAAATGATCATTGCCAAGGGCCTGGATGAAAAACTGCACCTGGACCCGCAGATCCGGGCCAGGCTCCATGAATTCATGTCGGGCCTGTTCCTGGACATCATGAAAACCAGCCTGGTGCCGGAAATCAAAAAAGAAGAGTTCACGGAAGCCGAACTCCGCCGGTTTTACGAAGACCACAAGGACAGTTATAAAAACCCGGCGGACAACGGTAACCCCTATGCCTTTGAGGAAAGGGAGGCCTATATCCGGAACGATCTTTTATACGCCAGATACAGGGAAGCATGGGCCAGGACCTATGAAGAACTGAGAAAGGAATTCAAGGTTGAAATCCATGAAAAAAACCTGGAAGCCTTCCGCAAAAGCCTGGAAAACAAGGAGCCCCAATCATGAAAAATATCCTGACGCCCTGCTGTGTTTTTCTTTTTATCCTTTTCAGCCTGGTCCCGGCCCGGGCCCATGATACCTCCAACAGGATCAAAATCCCCCTGGACAAGGATATCCTGGCCATCGACGACATTGCCTATTTTATCGAATCCCATGTCCACCGGCAATTCTACAATGACCGGTATGAGCAGGCCGAAAAGCGGTTTTATGTGGATTCCTTCACCAGGATCGAACAACTGGGGGACAGGGCCGACATTCTTTTCAAAACCCTGGACGTCAAGACAAACAACACCTTTGACGACAGGATCACCATCCACCGGATGGAAAACGGGAAATGGGTTCTGAAAACCAGGGACAAAACCCTGGAGATGTATACCTATGTCACAAAATTCTCCTATTATTATAAGACCTATATCCTCCCCCTGGCCGCCGTGGGCCTTGTCCTGGCCGGGCTGGAAATGATTTTTCTCCGGCTGAAAAACCGGAAGAAAAAAATTTCCTATACCCCGCTGAAAAAGGGAAATTAGGAAATGATGATGGACCTCATCCGCCGCCTGATCATTGCCGGGATTTCCCTGGGCGTGATAGCGGGCAATTCAGACCATATCATGGAATTCTATGACGAGACCCTGGCCATGGCCCGGCAGATTGCCACGGCCGGGGACCTGCGCGCCATCAGCACCATGCTGGACCACACCTATCTGAAAACCGGGCGGTTTCCGGCGGAGGCGAAATTTGAATCCTGGATGGCGGAAAATTTTAAAGAAAACGACCTGAAGGACCTCATGACGGACCACTGGGGCAACCGCCTCATCTATACCGCAACGGCCCGGAGCAAGGTCTATGTCCTCATCAGCGCCGGACCCGACGGAATTCCCGGCACCGCCGACGATATGAAAAAAACCGGACCCTGATCCTTACCCCCAAACATACGGAACCCCTATGATGCAGAGAAAAAAAACAAAGCGCCATTACCTGATCCACAGGAAATTTCAACTGGGCCATGCCCTGATCATCGCCGCCCTCCAGATCCCCTGCATTCTGCTGACCGGCATGTCCCTGTCCTGGTTTTACCTGATTTATCTGGACAGCCGCTTGACGGCCGCCTGCAACCCCGGCATTTTCTGGGTCATGGCCCTGATCTGCCTGGCCCTGTCCGGCGCCGTCATCTATTTGTCCATCCGGCTCACCCATGCCGTTGCCGGGCCGGTGCAGAAAACCGGGGAGGTTCTGCGGCAGATGGCGGAGGGCAACCTGCCCGAAGAAAAAATAGAATTTCGGAAAAGGGATGCCTTTAAATTCCTGGCCGATGACCTGAACCGCCTGGCGGATACCCTGAAAAAAGACCGGGACGCCCTGAAAAGAGCGAAAGAATGTCTCCGGTCCTAAAAACGAAAGAACCAACCCGAGGAACGATGATGACCCATAAAGGAAGAGAATTCAAAGGAATAATGGGCGGGGCCAATTACAAGCGGCTTGCCTCATTTTTCGGAATCGGAACAAAATTTTATCAAAAGGCCCTGGGGGATATAGACCTCGGCCCCGGCATGAAGGCCGTTGACCTGGGATGCGGGCCCGGGGCCTTGAGTTTTGCCCTGGCGGAAAGGGCCCATGAAAGCGCGGTGATCATCGGAACGGATATTTCCAACGACCAGTTGGACTATGCGGGCAGGCACGCCGGAAGATTCCAGTGCAGGCTGGAATTCAAAAAAACCTCCATGGACGGACTTCCCTTTCCAGACGGGTATTTTGACCTGGCCATGACCTCCATGGCCCTCCATGAAACTCCCCCGGAGGTGCGCCGGGGAGCCGTCCGGGAAGCCGCAAGGGTTCTGAAACCCGGCGGCAGGTTCCTGCTGACGGACTGGAGCAGGCCCCAATCCCTGTTTTTAACCATGCTCTGGTTTCCCATGGTCTTCCTGGGTGAAAAAAACAGGGACAACTGGGATAATGTCTATCCCAACCTTTGCCGGGAGTCGGGGCTGGACCTGATGCAGGACGGCTATATCAGTTCCATTGCCCGCCGCCAGGTTTTTGTTAAAAAAACGGTTTAAGACCTTCCCCAGGAAAAAGCCGCCCTTGATTTCATGGGGCGGCCCCGGTTTTTCTTTACAGGGAATGTGGTTTGTCGTATCCTCGGGCCATGTGCGGGGAAAAAACCATATTATGGAAAACAGCCCTTCTGCTGATGATATGGGCATGGCTGCCGGCAAAAGTCCATTCCCACCCCCATCTTTTCATCGACGCGAACGTGGTCTTTCAAACCCGGGAGGAAACCGTCACCGGGATTCAATACACCTGGGTCTTTGACGATATGTTCAGCCGGCTTGTCCTGACGGACTATGATATCGACAAGGATCAAAAGCTTTCTGAGCGGGAAATCTCACGGATTAAAAAAGATATTTTTGACAACCTGGCCCATTACAATTTTTTCACCCATATCGAAGATTTACGGTTTCAAACGGTCCTGGATTTCACCGTGACCGTGCAGGCCGGCAGGTTACCCGTAGAAGACCTGGCGGCCGTCTTCAGCCCGGAGAATGTCCGGCGTTTAAAAGAATACCTGAACCAAAACCATTATATCGACGATGATAATCAGTTTTCGGAGACTTCTCCCGGCCTTGGGGACCACATCCAAAAATGGATGCGCGCCAATCTGGGAAAGGACGCCGAGCCCATGATCCGGTATCTTGAGTTCAGCACCGGGAAACGAATGGTCTATTCCTTTGTCCTGCCCCTTTCCCGGCCGGTCCCCCTCAAGGGGCTGGAAATGAGGCTGATGGATGAAACCAATTATACAGCCATTGAGATCAAAAAAGCAGGCTTTGACAAGGCCGGCGATTTCTCCTGTAACATCACAGGGACAACCATTACGGCAGGCAAAGCCCGATGAAGGCCCTGATCGTTTCAGTCCTGTTCCTGCTCATCGTCGGGGGGCCGGCCCAGACCTTGGCCAACCCATTCATGAGCCCGCCGCCCCAGGGCCCGGCGCTTCAAAAAGAGGCCCCGGCCCAAAACCCTGTCCTTCACAATATCAATATGCTTCAGAAACAGTACCGGGAAAAAATGACGGCGCTTGGAACAAGGCTGAAAACATCCCCGTCTCCACGATTGTGGGCCACGCTTCTGGGCATCTCGTTATTATACGGGATCCTGCATGCGGCCGGACCGGGCCACGGCAAAATCATCGCCGCAAGCTATTTTCTCAATTCCCCTGCCAGACCTTCACAGGCCCTGGTTTACGGCATCAATTTCGCCGTCCTTCACTCATTTTCCGCCATGGTCCTCATCATTGCCATTCATCTGATCCTGAAAATTCCCCGGCTGTCTTCATTATCCGGCACTAGCGAGACGGCAGCCCTGTTCAGCTATGCCCTGATCCTCTGCATCGGGGTCTGGCTGTTTATCAAGGCCTTTAAAAAAAGACCGGAGCATGAACCCGGACCCCGCACATCCGGATTGTTTTTGATTTCCGCCGTTTCAGGCATGGTCCCCTGCCCCGGCGCAACCCTCATTCTCGCCTTTTCCATTTCCATTGACAGCATGGGGTTCGGGATTTTATCGGTTTTGTCCATGACCCTGGGGATGATGATGACCGTCTCCCTGATCAGCCTTGCCGTTATCCTGGGCAGAAATTCTTTTCTTTCACCCTTTTCCAGGCGCCGGTCCGCCTATATGACGGTGCAGAAAATTTTTTCCCTTGGCGGGGCCGTGCTCATGATGGCTTTTTCCTCGGCCTTTCTCCTGGGTTCCCTACTTTAAGGCCGTAACCCAGGGCAGCCTAAATTTTCTTCAGCACCTTTTCAATGATGCCGGCAAAGACTTCCTGCTCTGCCTCGGTCAGGTCCGAGACCAGGTCCTCCGTCATCTGGAGGTGGAATTTGTGGTGCTGTTTGAAATAGGCCTCCCCCTCGGGGGTTAGCTCGATGAGATAGGAGCGGCGGTCACTTTCATGGGGTTTCCGCTTTAACAGGTGTCTTTCTTCCAGCCGGTCTGCGGCAACGGTGAGGGTGCCGGTGGTGACCCCGGTTTTCTCGGCCAGGTCCTTCATCTTGATGGTTCCCGAATGGCCCACGATGCCTATGATATGGGCCTGGGTAGTGGTCAGGCCGCTGCCCCGGACCACATCTTCCTCCCAGGAAGAGAGTTTTTCATAGAGTTCGACAATCAAGAGTGAGAGGTTTTTTATTTTCATGGGGGTGTCCTGATCCTTTTCCCGCCTAACTACCATATCAAAGGGCCTGTCACAATCAAAATTTAGTTTGATCATCAAAAATATTGACAGCCGGAGAACAATCCTTTATAGATTGATCGTCAAGTATTTTGATAACCAAACTAAATTGAGGATGATCATGATCAGAAGACATGCCGACCTGACCCTGTACCGGGACATTTTCAAATCCAAGGATTTTATCCGGGTGGCCTTGGGCGCCGCCCTCATCCCCCCGGCCCTGGCCCTGGACCAGACAGGCCTGGCGCTGATACCGGAAATCTCCCCCGGGGATTGCCTGCTGGTCCTTTCGGTCCTGGTCAACGGCCTGCCTATTGTCCTGGGCGCGGTCAGGGGCCTGTTGAAAAAACGGATCAATGTGGACGAGCTGGTGAGCATGGCCCTCCTGGCCTGCGTCATCAACGGCAATTTTCTTGAGGCCGCCGTTGTCAGCGCCATCATGGTCTTCGGGGCCTGGTGGAAGAAGCCGTCAGCGACAGCGCCAGAAACGCCATCCAGAGCCTCATCGAAATCACCCCGGAAACGGCAGTGGTTGAAAAAAACGGCCGGGAAGTCTCCCTCAGGG
>JAAUSZ010000149.1 GCA_012031875.1 Desulfobacula sp. | reverse complement strand
ATTTGAGAAAGCAAACAAAAAATTAAAACTGGTTATAGACTGCTCAAACGGGGCAGCGTCAAAAATCAGTCACATGATTTTCATCCACACCTGTTCGAAGCCTCATTTCTTTATGATTCTCCCAACGGAACAAATATTAATGAGGCCTGCGGGTCTCAATATACGGATCAGCTCAGGCGGGATGTCGTGACAGAAAAAGCAGACCTCGGCCTCGCGTTTGATGGAGACGCAGATCGACTGATAGCTGTTGATGAAAACGGAAAGGAAGTTACCGGAGACGGAATACTTGCAATATGTTCTCAACATGCAAAACAGAGAAACAAACTCACGAGCAATATCGTTGTAAGCACAATTATGAGCAATATCGGATTAACCGAATTTTTGACGAATCATGGAATTCATCATATCAGGGCTGATGTCGGGGATCGAAAAGTCCTTGAGGAAATGCAGAAATGCGGTGCGCTTATAGGCGGGGAAGACTCCGGGCATATGATTTTTCTGGATCTTCACACCACCGGCGATGGATTGCTTTCCGCATTAAAGCTGATAGAGGTGCTTATGGAAACAGGACAATCGTTGTCCGTGCTGGCATCAGACATGATAACCTACCCACAAGCCCTGATGAACGTGCCAGTTAATAAATCAAAGCCGGATATTTTAAAAAACAATAAAATTGTAAATACAATCAAGGCTATAGAAAAAAAACTTGGATCAAAGGGGAGGGTTCTGATTCGGTATTCAGGGACCCAACCCTTGCTTAGAGTGATGGTTGAGGGTCCGGATCAGAAAACAACAGACAAATTCTGCAAAGAGATTTGTACTGCCATTACTGCAAATATATAAAAAGCCCATACATCTGCAATAAAACATCTGTACGGGCTTTTGACAGCTTCTAAGATTAGTCTCTACTGTTGCCGAATATGCGAAGCAGCATGATAAATAAATTAATAAAATCCAGATAGAGGGTAAGTGCCCCCATGATGGCACCTTTCCGAATCATTCCTCCTGTAGCGGTATCCGGAATCGTAACAGCCATGGTTTTTAGTTTCTTGGTATCATAGGCCGTAAGTCCAATAAAAACAATTACACCTATATAGGAAATGATCATTTGCATGCCTGAACTTTTTAAAAAGATATTAACAATGGAAGCGATAACGATGCCGATCAAACCCATTGCCATGAACCCACCCAGGGAAGTAAGGTCTTTTTTTGTGACCATTCCGTAAATGCTGCAGGATAGAAATGTAATCGCACAAATAAGAAAGGTTGAAACAATTGAGGTAGCGGTATAGGCAATAAAAATAAAAGATAGTGTGACCCCATTTAAAATGGAATAAATCGCAAATAAGGCAGTTGCAGTGGACGCTTCAATCTTTTGTATTCTTGCGCTAAGAAAAAATACAAACCCAAGTTCAGCGATAATAAGCATCATGATAAGGCCTGGGGTGCCGTAAATCAATTGCATCAAGGATTCATTGTGAGCTACATAATAGGATGTGAAGCCTGTCAAGCCGAGCCCTATGGCCATCCAAATGTAGACACTTCTGATAAATGAATTGGTTTTTATAAGGACGGAACTCTGTGACAAAGAAGAATATGGATTCATGTTGATCCTCCGTTTGAGTTGTTATTTGCAGTCTAATATAACATGAAAAACAAGGATTTCAAGGTTACAATTTGATTAACTATTATCTGTAAATCTTTATCCGAGCGGAGCAATAATTTTAGTTAACATAATATATATTATCAGACTTTTTGGTGTATACTATGAAATTAATAAATTATTGTGAAAATAATCCCTTTGTTTTATATATATACCCTTTTTAATAGAAAGGCTTGCTTGCGATTGATAATGGCAGAAAACCAAACTGGGCATATTTACACAATTTCCGTACTCACAAGAGAAATAAAAACCCTCTTAGAAGAATCCTATCCTTTTATTTGGGTTTGTGGTGAAATATCCAATTATTCAGTTCCTGCTTCAGGGCATTCCTATTTTACCTTAAAAGATCAACAGGCCACGATTCAAGCGGTAATGTTCAAAAATCAAAAGCTTAAACTCAGATTTGATCTTGAAGCCGGTATGAAGGTCTATGGATTGGCTCGCTTATCGATTTATGAACCCAGGGGAACCTACCAGCTTATTTTTGAACATTTGGAACCTGAGGGTGCGGGATCATTTCAAATTGCCTTTGAACAGCTTAAACGCAAATTATCGGGTAAAGGCTATTTTGATCAAAAATTTAAAAAGCCGATTCCGTTATTGCCTTTGAATCTATGTATCATCACTTCCGGAACCGGTGCTGCATTGAGGGATATTATTCATATTTCAAAAAGACGGTTTTCAAATTGCCGGCTTGAAATTTTCCCGGTCATGGTGCAGGGAGCCTATGCTGAGAGCAACATCATTGACGCCATCCATTCGGCCAATTCTCGCCAAAAAGCTGAAGTCATTATCCTTGCCCGGGGTGGCGGATCCCTTGAAGACCTCTCTGCTTTTAATTCGGAATTGGTGGCCGAGGCTATTTTTCACTCCAAGATTCCCATAATAACCGGGATTGGCCATGAAACTGATTTCACCATTGCCGATTTTGTCGCCGACCTGCGCGCACCTACGCCTTCCGCTGCTGCCGAACTTGCCCTTGCAGATAAACAAATTCTCATTCAGCGGGTTTCAGAGCTTAGTCAAAGAATAAACCAATCCATATTATCCCAAATTTCCAGCCTTCGTCATTTGGCGCTGTCTTTAAGATCCAGGCTGAAAACCCCTAAAATGTTAATTTATGATCACAGGTTGAAACTTGAAGATCTTGAAATGAGATTAAACCGGCAAATTAAAAATCATTTTCTTCATAATAAAGAAAAACTGCGCTGGTTGTCGGATTCACTTTATTCAAGAATCATAGAAAAACGAATTTTTGATCATAAGAATTATATCAAAATATTGACCGATATGTTAACCCGACATTTTTATATTATATTTCAAAGAAACAAAGCGAAGCTGATGCAATTAAATTCTAAGATGGAAGCCTTGTCTCCCTTGTCTGTATTAAGCAGAGGCTACAGCATTTCAAGACTTGTTTCCAATAATAACATTATCATTGATTCAGTTCAGGTGAAACCTGAAGATAAAGTTGAGATTATTCTTTTCAAAGGCAGCGTGATTACAAAGGTGGAAAAACTGAATGGTTAAAAAGCAATCGTTTGAAGCTTCTCTGAAAGAGCTTGAAGAAATCGTCAGGGAAATGGAATCCGGGAATCTTTCTCTTGAGGGCGCAGTTAAGAAATATGAGGCCGGTATGAAACAGATAACGTTCTGTAATGATTTTTTAAATGCAACGGAACAAAAAATTATCATGCTGACCAAGGACAAAGAAGGGAAACTTAAAGAAGAAATTTTTAAAGATGTGACCGATGAAATCTAATCTTGTGCAATACCTCAACGACGAGCGGACCCGAATAAACGAATATCTTGGGATTATCCTGAATCAATTTGACGGGAACCGTGAACTAATTCAGGCCATGGAACATTCTCTCTTGTCCGGCGGTAAAAGGCTTCGCCCTATTCTTTCTTTGGCTGCTGCCGAGGCCTGCAAACCGGACTCTGAACGTATCGCCCTACCCGCCTGCTGTGCCATTGAGATGATCCACACCTATTCCCTCATTCATGATGATCTGCCTGCCATGGACAATGATGATTTGAGACGGGGCGTGCCGACCTGCCATAAAAAATTTTCCGAGGCAACGGCTATCCTGGCCGGGGATGCCTTATTAACACACGCCTTTTATATTCTCAGCCGGCCTGAACCCATATTTGAAGTCTTTCCGGATATCGCAATCCGGATGCAGTTGATTGAGAAAATTTCACAAGCCGCGGGCATCATGGGCATGGTCGAAGGTCAGATGCTGGATATGCAGCCCCGGAAACTAAATACGGGGGATGGCCTCGCGCATCTTAAACATATGCATGCCCTGAAAACCGGTAAAATGATCACGGTCAGTATTGAGTCCGGCGCCTGAGTGCCGGGGCTGATCCGGAAACCATCAGCCGATTAACAGTTTTTGGAGATAAAATAGGCCTCGCATTTCAGGTTGTGGATGATATTTTAAATGTGGAAGGTGACCCCGGCAGGATGGGGAAGTCGGCAGGATCTGATCTGTTGAATGAAAAAATGACTTTTCCGTCCATCATTGGGATGGATGCATCCAAAAAATTTGCAAAAGATCTCATGAATGAAGCAATTGAATCCCTTTTTCCTTTCGGGGAAAAAGGAACCCTCTTACGGGCAATTGCCGAGTATGTGATTAACAGGGACCACTGATAATTAATGATTAAAGGTTGATGAATTTTGCCTCTTCTTGAACAGATAAAAAATTCCGGGGATATTCAGCAGTTGACCCGAAAAGAACTCCGGGTTCTGGCCAATGAAATTCGAAATCGTATTATTGATGTCGTATCAAAAAACGGCGGCCATCTTGCTTCGAGCCTGGGTGCCGTCGAATTGACGCTGGCCATCCATTATGTCTTTGATCTGCCCAAAGATACATTGATCTGGGATGTCGGACATCAAGCCTATGCCCATAAACTTCTCACCGGAAGAAACGACCGTTTTGACACCCTACGGCAATATAAGGGCATTTCAGGGTTCACAAAGATCAAGGAAAGCCCTTATGACGGGTTTACTGTGGGACATTCCTCGACATCCATTTCCGCGGGGCTGGGAGTCTGCTATGGGAAATATCTGAACGGAGATGAGTCTGATGTCATATCGGTCATCGGAGACGGGTCCCTGACCGCCGGTTTGGCTTACGAAGGCCTGAACCAGGCCGGAGATCTGAAAAAACGCAATCTCATCGTGATCCTGAATGACAATGACATGTCCATTTCCCATAATGTCGGCGCCCTGTCCTCTTTTTTAAGCCGCACGTTTTCAGCCAAATATCTCCAGTCCATGAGAAACCAGTTCGGGGCCTTTCTGAAATCTCTACCCAGGATAGGAGATGAAATCTATCATATTGCCAAACGGTCCGAAGAATCCTTCAAAACCTTCATAACGCCGGGGATGCTTTTTGAAGCCTTTAATTTCGATTATTTCGGACCCATTGACGGCCATAACCTGGATCACCTGATAGATATTCTCACGAATATCAAAAACCCGGAAGACCCGGTTCTTTTGCATGTGACCACCGTAAAAGGCAAAGGCTACGGACCTGCTGAAAAAAATCCCGTGTATTTCCACGGCGTGGGATCCTTTGAAATCAATACCGGTAAAAGCAATGCCAAACCCAATGGAATTCCTTCCTATACCCAGGTATTCGGCCGTTGGATGGTAAACCTGGGAAAAAGAATTCCAAAATTGTCGCCGTGACGGCGGCCATGCCGGAAGGAACCGGACTCATCGACTTTTCGAACGAATTCCCGGACCGGTTTTTTGATGTGGGCATTGCTGAACAGCATGCCGTCACCTTTGCCGCAGGACTTGCCTCCAAAGGCTTAAAACCCGTCGTTGCCATCTATTCCACTTTTTTGCAGCGGGCCTTTGACCAGATCCTTCACGATGTGTGCATTGACGCCCATCCCGTTGTTTTCGCCATCGACCGGGGGGGAATCGTCGGTGAAGACGGGCCCACCCATCACGGCCTGTTCGATTATTCCTATCTCCGGTGCATGCCCCATATGACCATCATGGCCCCCAAGGATGAAAATGAACTTGCCCGGATGCTGGTGACGGCCATTCAGCACAACGGCCCCGTGGCATTGCGATATCCCAGGGGAACCGGGGCCGGCGTACCCATAGACGAGACCCCCCTGCCCCTTGAAATCGGAAAAGGCGAGGTGATTTGCGAGGGGGAAGACCTTCTCATCATTGCCGTAGGAAAATCCGTATGTGAGGCCGTAAAGGCGGATCAGCTCCTCAGGGAGAAACATATCCGCTCCACCGTCATCAATGCAAGATTTGTCAAGCCCCTGGATACGGAACTGATCTGCCGATATGCGGCCAGAATCAATAAAATCATCACAGTTGAGGAACATGTCCTGGACGGAGGTTTTGGCTCTGCCGTTCTTGAACTGCTTATTGACAAAGGCATGACAGGGTTTTCGCTCAAAAGAATCGGAATACGGGACTGCTTTGTGGAACATGGCCCCTCAGACGTTTTGAGGCGGGATTATGAAGTAGACAGCACTGCCATTATAAAGGCTGCTTTTGAATTTTATGACGGAAAAGATATCTAAAGAAGATAAAAATTATAAGGCAAGGCTGGATACGCTGATTGTGGACAGGGGCCTTGTCAAATCCCGGCACCGGGCCAGGGCCCTGATCATGGCGGGAAAGGTATGGGTCAACGATATCCCGGTGGATAAACCCGGGACCCCGGTTTCGGCCCAGGCGAATATCCTTGTCAAAGAAGATGACAACCCCTTTGTCAGCCGGGGCGGCTTAAAATTGGAAAAAGCCTTGCAAACCATTCCTGTATCGGTAAAAGGACTCACCTGCCTGGATATCGGCGCGTCCACCGGAGGATTCACCGATTGCCTGCTTCATTACGGCGCGGCCAAGGTCTATGCCGTGGACGTGGGATACGGGCAGTTGGACTGGACCTTAAGGCAGGACCCGAGGGTGGTGGTGATTGAGCGCACCAATATCCGGTATCTGCCCTTTGAGCAGATCAATGAAAAAGTAGACCTGGTTGTGGCGGACACCTCCTTTATCTCCCTTAAGCTTGTGATCCCCTCCGCGGAAAAATTCATGAGGGACGAGACCCTGGTCCTGGCATTGATCAAACCTCAGTTTGAAGCCGGAAAACAATTTGTCGGCAAGGGAGGAGTGGTAAAGGACCCGGATGTCAGGGACAAGGTGATCGAAGATATAAAAGATTTTTTTCAGGACCGGGGATACCGGGTCAACCTTGTTGTGCCCTCCCCTGTTTTAGGCCCGAAAGGAAACATGGAATATATCCTATCCTTAAATTATAAAGAAAATTTAAAATAGGACTATGCTTTTTATTTAAATTTGATTATTTAAATAAAACTATTTATTAATTGTTAATAAGGAGCAGTAATGAGCGAAGACATCAAAACCATGAGAAACATAGCTCTGGCTGGTCACGGAGGATCCGGAAAGACTACGCTTGCCGAGGCCATGCTGTTTAAAGCCGGAGTTATCAGCCGTCTTGGAAAGGTTGAAGAGGGCAATACCGTTATGGATTTCCAGCCCGAAGAAACCCGGAAACAGCAGAGTATCAATACTTCATTTATCAAGTATGCCCATAATAAACATACCATTACCTTGATGGATACTCCTGGTGATCAGAACTTTTTCTCTGCTTCTAAAACCTGTTTTCCCGTTGCCGACAGCCTTGCCTTCGTCATTGACGGAGTCGGCGGCCCTTCCGCCATGACGGAAGAAGCAGGCGCCAGTGCTCTTGAATACAACCTTCCCGGCTTTGTCATTGTGAATAAACTGGACAGGGAAAGGGCGGATTTTGCAACCTGCATCGAAGCCTGTAAAAAAGCGCTCAAGAAAAAAATCATTCCCGTGTGTTATCCCATCGGATCTGAAACCAGTTTTAAAGGATTTGTCAATATCATCTCGGGCCAGGCCTTTGAGTATGGGGCAGACGGAAAAGTCAGCAAGGTGGATATCCCGGCCGATATGGCCGATGATATGGAAATGGCAAAGGAAGAATTTATTGAGAACATTGCCGAACTCAATGACCAATTGCTTGAAAAATACCTGGAAGGCGAAAAAATTGCAGAAGCCGATTTGAAAGCCACCTTTCGGCAGGGTGTCCTGGATGCCAAATTCTACCCGGCCATCTGCAGTTCTGCAACCAAGATGATCGGCGTGGAAACCATATCCGATTTTATCATTGATTATATGGCCTCTCCCCTGGACCGGGGGGACTGGATCGCCAAGGATTCCAAAGGTGAAGAGGTTATTGTTTCTCCGGACCCGGATGCCGAATTCTGCGGCTTTGTATTCTGCACCATTGTCGATCCCTATGCCGGAAGACTCTCCCTTTTCAGGGTCATCTCCGGCAGCCTCGGCAAGGAAGGCAATGTGGTGAATACGACAAAGGATACCAAAGAAAGATTTTCACAGCTTCTAGAAATTGCTGGCAAGGAACAGAAAACCATCACTTCGGCTATTCCGGGCTCCATTGTGGCAGTGGCGAAACTAAAGGAAACCCTGACCGGAGACACCTTAACCGGTGGCAGCGCCATTCAGATTCCCGCGCCCAAACCCATGCCCTCGGTGATTTCTTTTGCCATCAAACCCAAGGCCAAAAACGATGAAGACAAAATTCATGAGGCCATCCGGAAAATCCTGGATGAAGACACCGGCCTTCTGCTCAGACGGGAAGAGGAAACCCGACAGACCATCCTGTCCGGCAGAGGTCTGGTTCACATCGAAGTGACGGCTGAAAAGATCCAGAGAAAATTCAATGTGGGCATGGATATCGAGACCCCGAAGGTGGCTTACCGGGAAACCTTTAAGAAAAAGATCCGGGTTCAGGGCCGGCACAAAAAACAGTCCGGCGGCCATGGCCAGTACGGCGACTGCTGGATCGTCCTGGAACCCCTTCCCAGCGGTTCAGGATTTGAATTTGTCGATAAAATCGTGGGCGGCGTCATTCCCAAAAACTATATCCCGGCTGTGGAAGCCGGTGTCAGGGAAGCCTCCAAAACAGGAATCCTGGCTGGATTCCCCTGTGTGGACTTCCGGGTGACCGTTGATTTTGGTTCCTATCATGCCGTGGACTCTTCTGAAATGGCATTTAAGCTGGCCGGCACCATTGCCTTTAAAAACGCGGCCGCAGATGCCAAAGCCGTCTTGCTGGAACCCATCATGAAGGTGGCGGTCAAGGTTCCGGAAGATTCCACCGGCGATATCATGGGGGATCTGAATTCCCGCCGCGGCCGGGTCATCGGCATGGATTCCGAGGGAGACAAGCAGATCATCAATGCCCTGGTTCCCATGGCGGAAATGCTGCGCTACGCCCCGGATCTAAGTTCCATGACCGCGGGCCGGGGAACCTTTTCCATGGAATTTGAACAATATGATGAAGTCCCGGCTGACCTGGCCAAAAAAGTGATTGAAAGGGTTAATGCTGAAAAAGAATAAATAAGAACCTGCACCGGGCGGATGACATCCTCATCTGCCCGGCTCTTTTTTTTGGCTTAACCCGGATATGATGTCAAAAAAATAATTCCTGAGTTCTTCAACCGAAAAATCTTTGACCGTTTCATAGGGAACGGGTTTGCCGATGTTGACGATGACCTTTCCCGGATTCAATAAAAAGCTGCCCTTGGGATTAAATTCAAACAATCCGTGAATACCGAAGGGCAGGATATCGGCCCCGGCCTCTTTGGCCAGATAAAACGGCCCTTTTTTGAAGGGCCCCATGGCCCCGGTCCTGGTCCTGTGCCCTTCCGGCAGAACCCCGATACTCATCCCTTGGGCCAGGGTTTTCCTTGCCAGATCCAGGCTCAGAATTGCCTTTGTAAGGTTTTCCCTTTCTATGGGAATGCACCCCCATTTTTGGATCAGATATCCCCAGACCGGGAAGGAAAAATGATAGGCCGCCTCAATGCCGACAAAGCAGATGGGAATGGCTGCGGGGATCACGAAAACATCAAACAGGCTCTGGTGATTTCCCATGATCAGGTAGGGGCGGCCTTTTTGAATATTTTCCCGGCCATGGACGGATAATGTGATGCCCATGATCCGGATCAGAATTTTAAAAAGGGCTCGCGCCATCCGGAATGTCATTTCCCTGGGCAGGATGAAAAGACAAGCCGACAGGATACCGGACGATACAGCAAAAAACAGCCCGCCCGCCATCCATAACCCTGCCGAGATCAGCTTTTTCATGCAAGATACCGGATCATTCGGGGATGAACGGTGATGGTTGCCGGGGTTGTTCCCAAGACCTCGCCATCGGCCAGCATGGCCTTCTCCGGCCGGGTGGTGATTTTTGCGGTCCTGGCCTGGACATGGCTGACGGCCGGATGGGAAAGATGGCTGCCGGTATATATTTTCGGCAGGGTAGACAAAAGGCTGGTCCGGGTCAGCTTGCCAACCATAATGATATCCATGAGTCCGTCATCGATCCGGGCTTCCGGGGCCATGAGCATATTGCCCCCGGTGAACCTGGAATTACAGAACACGACAAAACAGTTTTCGCCTGACACGGCCCGGCCGTCTATTTCAAGTTCCATATGGTGAAAATCCAGGGCCGCGGTTCTATGGAAGATGCCGGCGATATAGGAAAAATCCCCCAGCCATTTAAATTTCCGGGCGGTTTCGGCCACATCCGTGACAAAGCCGAACCCGGCGATATTAACAAAATAATATTTTTTTCAGCCTGGAAAAAGGAGCAGACATCAATCCATTTTGCCTCGTTTTCAAGAATGGAGCGAAGCCCGTCATCCAAAGAAAAAATGCCCAGATCCCGGGCAAAGGAATTTCCTGATCCAATGGGGAGGATACCCAGGGGCGGAATAATTTCAGGTCTGAATCGGGACAGAAGCCCGTTGAGAACATGGAAATTGGTGCCGTCCCCGCCCACGGCGACAATGGCGTCATATCGGGCAATATCCAGTTCTGAGGCGATCTTTACGGTATGCTCATGATATAAGGATAGATGGGTATGGTATTCAATACCGGCCCGGCCCAGTCTTTTTTCGATCACCGGCAGCAGCCTGACGCCTTTTTTCCCGCCGGAATACGGGTTGACCATCAAAGCGACCCTCATCCTGCCCCTTTCACAGAAAGGCCTTGTTCAGGCGGCAATGCCCGGCGGCGCTCAGGTCCAGCAGCCGGCCGAGTTCGCCTTCTTTCCCCGGGAAAAAACCCAGGCATTTTTCCCAGACTTCTTCGTCTTCCATGCAAAAATAGACCAACACATCCGGGGCATATGTTTTCATAGCAGCGATCATTTCTTGATAGATACGGATTCTCAGGGGTTTGAAATATCGCATCTTATTATCAAGCCCCAAGATGAATTCTCCATAGCAGAGGGTGGATTCGGAAAACCTTTTTTCTATGACCTGCTTGAGCCCCGGCATGAACCGGAAGGTGCCCAGGCTGATCCAGACAATGCTTTCGGAACGGACATATTCAAAATTTTTGAATAACGGTCTTATACTGTTCTTCACAGCCCGGATAAATCACAATGGGATCAAAATGAAAGGCAAGCCTGTACCCTTTTGATTCAGCCTGCCTGGCAGCCTCGAGACGAGCCGTAAGGGATGCCGTTCCCCTTTCCTGGGACCGGATAATCTCCGGCGTATTTAAAGACCAGGACAGGATGGTCTTTTCATTATGATCCAGGTTGAGCAAAGATTCGATATTAACGGTTTTGGTTTTAAGCTCAAGCACGCTGTTTTGTTGTTCCGCAAAGGTCTTAACCAGAAATTCAGGCATCAGGCTGACTTTTTCCCAGATCAGGGAATCCGTATATTCACCCGTGCCGATTCTGAAAATTTTATTTTGAAGAAAAACAGCCTGAAGGGCCTGGCGGACAGGTTCAAACCCTGCAAAATATTGAAGGACGGGGGGATGAAAATAAGCCTGGAGAATGCAATAAGAGCAGTCCATGGTGCAAAACGTCCCGGCATGGAGAATGGTATAATCACAGCAGGTATAATGGCAGGTGCCGGGGCAGTTTCTGATTAAGGCGCCTTTGTTTCGGGTGAGATAAAGGGTCCTTTTGGCAAGGGAAACCGGATCATCGCTACGGTTGATAAAATCATACACTTCCCCGGGGTCCTGGATTCTTTGAGGTTCTAAATGAATCCTGGATATCAGATAGCCTGTTTCATCATCCAGGGGAAGTGAATGATCCATAAAAAGCGTATCTATTTTCATGAACCCAGAATTTCCTGAAGGGTTTTGTTTTCCGAGGCCTCGGTCAGATGCCGGAGGTTCTCCAGGAATTCAACCTGGTTTGGGCTAGTAAAGGACACTGAATATTTTCCGGCTTTCAAAATTTTCCGGAGGGATGAGCTTTACGGTGCCCGGAAGTTTCGACGGAAGCGTATCTTGTCC
>JAAUSZ010000018.1 GCA_012031875.1 Desulfobacula sp. | reverse complement strand
TCGGAAGCACCACCCCGCCGCCCCGAGAAAGGGTTCCATGATCACGGCGCCAGCTCCGACGCGTTTTCCCTGACCTTTTTTTCCAGGGCCTCAAATCATTAAAGGTCACTTCCAGCATATCCTGGGTCATGCCCTTGGGAATACCGGCTGTGATGACGTTCTTCTTGGTGGAGGCGGCCACGCTGTCATGAGTGCCGTGGAAGCCGCCCACCATTTTCAATATCTTGTCTTTCCCTGCATAGGCCCTGGCCGTTCTCATGGCAAAGAGGGTGGCTTCGGTTCCGGAATTCAGAAACCTGACCCGGTCAAACCCCGGCACCCGTTCACACAAAAGCTTGGCAAGTTTGTACTGGCCCCGGGTGGGGCTGGAATACTGGGACCCCCTGGCAATCCCGGCCTGGACCGCTTTGACCACATCCGGGTCGCCGTGCCCATGGACAATGGCGCCATAGGCATTGGTGACATCCAACAGCTTATGGCCTTCGGGAGTAAAAACAAAGGCCCCCTCACCGTATTCAATATGGATGGGAAAGGGTTTGAAATAACTCAAACTTCGGGTGGCGCCACCGGGAATATATTGGATCAGCTCTTCATGGTGCTTTTTTGAGACCGGAAATCTATCCCGGTAGGCATCCGCGATCTTCTTTTCAATCTGTTCTTCAACTCCAAGGTTTTCTTTAGGCATGGCATCTTATCCTCGGTTTCTTATTTTTCATGGACGATCAAAAGCTCGCCCACTTCTTTTTCAACCCTTTCTACGAACTCGCCGGATTCGATCCTTTTTTTCAGTTCTTCCAGGTCATCAATATATACCTTGTCATAATTCATATACTCCAGGGTTTCCCGCACGGCTTTGTACATGATTTTGCCGGCCGGGCTCAATTTTTCGGGCCCTCTGATGTCGGCTGCCTGGGCTGCGCAAAGCAATTCAAAAGAAAGAATGTGATTGGTGTTTTCAACAATTTTCCGGGCTTTTCTTCCGGCAATGAGGCCAAAACTGACAATATCCTGGAAATCCGCCGTTGACGTGATGGACTGGATGGAAGCCGGTACAGCAAGGGTTCTGTTCTCTGCCACAAGGGAGGTGGTCATAAACTGACCGCCCATAAGGCCCATGCGGACCCCGGTGTCTTCCTTGCAGAGGAAGGGGGGAAGCCCTGTGCTGTGGTGTTCATCCATGAATCTGTCAATGCGCCGGTCACTGACAACCCCGAGATTCACCATTGCGATTCCCAGGCAGTCCATGGCAAAAGAGATGGGCTGGCCATGGAAATGGCCGTTATGGAAAAATGTATCCAGTTCGGTAAAAATCAGTGGATTATCATTGCTGGAATTGAGTTCCCTTAAAAGAACCTCACGGGCATGTTGCACCGCTTCTTTGGTGGGCCCTACAAACTGAGGCGTGCACCGGATGGAATAGGCGTCTTCAACCGGGATATGCGCCACGGACACCCCTTTGTGTTCCTTGAGGGTGGACTGAAGTTTGATAGAGAGTTCCAGCTCATCAATGGCCAATCCGCTTCCTTTGAGAAGCTTGGTTAAATTCATGGCAGTGGCGTATTGACCGGGGTGATATTTTTGCTCATGGACAATGGGATCAAAGGGATTAAATCTTCCCATGAGGGTTTCAATGGCAAAAGCGGCAATGATATCGGAATTTTTCAATGTATTGGTCGCTTCCGAGATCACCGTACAGGCAAGCCCCACCATTCCGGAGGTTCCATTGATCAGGGAAAGACCTTCCTTGGCATTCAAATGCATGAGCTCAACACCGGCGGCAGCCATGGCTTCTTTTCCCGGCATGACCTTCCCTTTATAGACGGCTTTCCATTCGCCAAAGGCAACGCTGGCAATACAGCCAAGGGGACCTAAATCACCGCTGGTGCCCAGGGATCCTTTTCTCGGGACAACCGGGAAAACGTGTTTATTGATCATATCCAGGTAAATTTTCAGGTTCTTTTCCTTGATCCCGGAAAAACCACGGCACAGAGAATTGGCTCTTGCGATCATGAACTTTCTCACCATTGAATCTTCAAACGGTTTTCCCACCTGGGTGGTGATGGCCCGGACCAGATTTTTCTGAAAATCATTATCCCTTTCTCTGGGTAAAAGATAGTCCACCAGACCGCCGCAGCTTGTATTGACACCATAAATACAGCGCTCTTCATTGGCCCATTTATCCACCAGCGCTCTGCACTCGCGAATCTTGGGCCAGTTTTTATCCGCCACCTTGACTTTGATGGACAGATCATTTCCTGCCTTCATCAATTCTTCAATGGTTAAGGTATATCCGTCCAGAGTCAGTGTTTTTCCTTTGATCGGCATGGTTTCTCCTCCTTATGAAACTAGGTTTTATGAATTGCAGCATTAAAAAACAGACGATGCCAACTCAGATAAAAAAGACGCAGCATGAACATTTTCTATTTTCATTAAAACGCTATCCCAATCCCCATTTCTTTGTCAAGTAATAATTTTAATTTTATAAGGAGATTTTTATATTTTTATAACTATCATAACAAAATTTCCTGATTTTAATTTATTTTGTAAGTTGATACACCATATTTGCCTTATTTTAATTTTATGCAAACCCTCTAAAAAACCGGGGGACGGAAACAAAGCCTTGACAAACGGGTTAAGCCGGGCTTGCCGGTTTCTTTGTATGAATAGTGTAAAACAGAACCCGGCCTATTGATCTTTGGATCGGCCTGGCTTTTAATGATTTTGTTTTTAATCATTTTCAGACAGGTGAAAGGGTATGACGCCAATTTTATTAAACAATTTCATCCTCCGGCCCCTGTTTTATCTTTTGGCCGTTGTCCTGCTTTTTCTTTCCGGGTGGAAGACCCGGGGCAGGGTTCCCGAAATCCATAAATATGTTCTGATAGCCGCCCCCCATACATCCAACTGGGATTTTGTATTTTTTCTTCTGATTATTTTCAAGCTGAGACTGCCGGTTTACTGGATGGGAAAACGATCCATGTTCAAATGGCCGTTTCAGGGATTGCTGAAAAGGCTGGGCGGCATCCCCGTGGACCGGTCCGTAAAAACAATGTGGTCCTTGCCATGGCCAAAGCCTTTGAAACCTCAAAAAAGCTCATCATCACCATAGCCCCTTCCGGCACCAGAACAACCGGAGGGACATGGAAAACAGGATTTTACCATATTGCCAGGGAAGCCAAAGTCCCTATTGCCTGCGGATTCCTTGATTATAAAAAGAAAACCGGGGGCATCGGCCCCGTGTTCCATACCACAGGGGATATAAAAGCCGATATGGACGCCATCCGGTCTTTTTATGCCCCGCTTTCAGGCCGATATCCCCAGGCTCTGTAACCCCTGTCTCATCCTTCTCTTTCTTTTGAAAAAAGATAGTCCGTCAGCCGGGTTTCAAGCTTTTGAAGACAGCCTGAATAAAAATGATCGCCATTTTCAATAATTTCAAACCGGGGGGAAATTCCCCACCCCTTGATATGCCGGGCGATGATCTCGGGAGGGGCGATTTCATCCTTCCCGCCCGTCACAATCAGGCCGGTACACGGCATTTTCTCAATATCGTCAAAACTCATGGCCCCCACCGGAGGAGACACCATGACATGGTCTTTTACCCTGTATCCCTTGGACACCAGGGTTGCATTCATTCTTGCGCCGAAGGAATACCCGGCCAGGGTGATATCCTGGAATCCCTGATCCGCCATATACCCCACCGCGGCCCGGACATCCTCCTGTTCTCCCGTTCCATTGTCAAAGGCGCCGGAACTGTTCCCCGTTCCCCTGAAATTAAACCTCAAGGTGGTGAATCCTTTTTTCAAAAATGCCTCGGCAATGCATATTACCACCGGGTTATCCATGTCCCCGCCGTAAAGCGGGTGAGGATGGGAAACGACCACTGCCTTTTTTGAAGACCCCTCATTTCGCATCCCTTCAAGCCTCAGTTTTTTGCATATTATCTCAACCTGGGTTTCCATCCGGACCGTCCTGTTTTTATATCGTTCTGGTCTATTTTCTTGTAAGCGCTTTTATTTTCCTGTAGGTTTTACCCTGTCTCCCATAACCGCTCGATTATGTATAAGGGGTATGATTATGAATATCAATTCAATTCAGACATTCATCGAAAAAACCTGGGATGAGTCCGCCATCCCGGCCTTAAAGGACTATATCGCCATCCCGGCCGTATCTCCCATCTTTACGGCGGACTGGAATTCCGCCGGCTTTCTGATGGAGGCGTTGAAGCTGGCGGAAACCTGGCTGAAAGGGCTGGCCCTTGAAAACTCCAGGATTCAGATCCTCTCCCCGGAGGACCGGACCCCTGTTCTTTTCGTTGAGATTGAAGCCTCCGGGCCTGCGAATCAAGAGAGTCTCCTTTTATACGGACATCTGGACAAACAGCCCCCGGCCCGGGGATGGGATGATAATAAGGGTCCCTGGCAGCCGGTTATTGAAAACGACCGGCTTTACGGCCGGGGGAGCGCGGATGACGGATATGCCGTCTTTGCTGCCGCCCTTGCCGTCAAAGCCATCCAGGTCCATAAAATTCCCCACGGCAGATGCGTCATCCTCATCGAAACCTGCGAAGAAAGCGGCAGCCGGGATCTGAATTATTATCTTGAGGTCCTTGGGGACCGGATCGGCACGCCAAGTCTGGTGGTCTGTCTGGACTCGGGCTGCGGCGACTATGAACGGATGTGGGTGACCACCTCTTTGCGGGGCGGCATTGTGGGTGAACTGGAGGCAAAGATATTAACCCAAAGCATCCATTCCGGCGCGTCCGGGATGGTGGCCTCCAGCTTCAGGATCATCCGGCGGTTGATGGACCGGATCGAGGATTCAAAAACCGGGGAAATTTTGGTCAAAGAACTCCATGGTCCGATCCCTGAAAAAAGGCTGGCCCAGATTCAAAAAACTGCATCCCTTCTGGGCAACAGCCTGATATCCAACCTTCCCCTGGTTGAAGGGGCCTTTCCCACAAGCCTTGATCCCGTCGATCTCATCATCGGCGGCACCTGGAAGCCCACCCTGTCCTGTACCGGCGCGGAAGGATTCCCGCCCCTGGACAAGGCGGCCAATGTCATCCGGGAATCCACAAAACTCTTGCTGTCCATCCGGACCCCGCCGGGCGCGGATACGGGACCGGCTGCGGCCAAACTTAAAACCATCCTGGAAAAGGACCCGCCCTACGGGGCCCGGGTAAATTTCAATATTTTAAAGCATGCAAAGGGCTGGGATATGCCCGAGTTGCCCCCTGCCCTCGAAACCCGGATCAGCAAGGCCGCTTCCCTCTGTTTCGGCAGCCCGGCCTGTTTTACCGGGGAGGGCGGTTCCATCCCCTTTATGAATCTTCTCTGTGAAACATTTCCCGGGGCCAAATTCCTGGTCACCGGGGTACTGGGCCCCCGCTCCAATGCCCACGGCCCCAATGAATTCCTGCATCTTCCCTATGTTAAAAAATTGACCCGGGCCCTATCTTTGATCATTGCGGGCCCTTAACCGGAGCCGGCCATAAAAACCCGCCCGCCCGGCTGGTCAGGGGATTGATTTTTTCAGGGCTTTGATAAAATCCGAGGGAATGGCATAGGTGATACCGGTGGGCTCGGACAGGGCATGCTCTTTTTTGCCCTTTACAAAGACCATATTGATGACCCCGACCACCTGGCCCGAACTTCTCAGGATGACCGGGCTTCCGCTGTTCCCGGGCAGGGCCGAGGCATCAATCTGGAGGATGTCATAGGGGGTGTTCAGATGCCGGATCAGGTCCCCGTCAATAATCCTTGCACTGGGGCTGGGCTTGATGAGGGGGGCGATGCCCGAAACAATGCCGCTGTGGGTCGTGGGGTTCAGCCCGAAGACCAGGCCCACGGGGTAGCCCGTAAAAATCACCCCATACCCTTCTTTCACCGATGAGGACTCCCCCAGCGTCAGCGGCGGCAGCGGTTCCGACTCATGCTCCAGAACGGCAAGATCATGAAATTCATCCACGGCAAGGATGCCGGCCTTGATCCCGGTGTCGGGAAAATTCCGATGAAATATTCTCAGATACGCGGTTTTCTTTTTTTCCAGGATGGGCAGGACAACGTGATAATTGGTCACTATTCTTTTCCCGTTGTCAATGACAAAACCGGTTCCCAGATAGGCGGCCTTGGGAACATCATTGAAATAATAGGTGCCCACGGCCACGATGGAAGGCTTTATCTTTTTGATCAGGTCCGAAAGCCGGGCGTCTTCTGCGGCATCAATTTCATCGGCCTTTGCTGAAAAACATGACAGAAGAACAAAGAGAAGCGCAAAATTTAGAATTTTTGCGCTTCTCTTCATGACTTATTTTTTCGAGTTTTTCAGGGAGGCCTTGATAAACTCTCTGAAGAGGGGATGGGGGCTGCTGGGTTTGGATTTGAATTCAGGATGAAACTGGCAGCCCAGGTACCAGGGATGGTCCTTGAATTCCACGATTTCCACCAGCTCGTGATCCGGGGAGGTTCCGCTGATCACAAGGCCCGCGGCCACAAGCTTATCCTTATATATATTATTGAACTCAAACCGGTGGCGGTGGCGCTCGGAAATTTCTTCCTGTTTATAGGCCGCCATGGCCAAGGTGTCCGGCACCAGTTTGCAGGGATAGGCCCCAAGGCGCATGGTGCCGCCTTTGTCCGAAGTTTCATCCCGTTTTTCAATCCGTTTGGTATGTTCGTCATACCATTCCTTCATCAGATAGATGACCGGATAGGGGGTATAGGGATCAAACTCCTCGCCGTTGGCTTCTTCAAGCTTTAAAAGATTCCTTGCAATTTCAATGACGGACATGTGCATGCCCAGGCAGATCCCGAAATAGGGGACCTTGTTCTCCCTTGCATATTTTGCCGCCAGGATTTTTCCCTCTATGCCCCTGGAGCCGAACCCGCCCGGAACCAGGATTCCGTCGGCGCCGGCTAGGGTTTCGGCAACATTTTCTTCGGTCAGGGCCGTGGAATCCACATACTGGAGATGGACCTTGGCGTCATTGGCCACGCCGCCATGGGTCAGGGCCTCGTTCAGGCTCTTATAACTCTCGGTCAGGTCCACATATTTTCCCACAATGGCAATATTCACGGAGAATCTCGGATTCTTGATCCGCTCCACCATTTCCTGCCATTCGTCCAGCCTCGGGGCCCTGGCCCAGATATTCAGCTTTTTGAGGATCTTGTCCCCCAGCCCTTCCTGGTTGTAAACCAGGGGGACCTCATAAATACAATCCACATCCTTGGCCGTAAAAACGGCGTCCGGGTCCACATTGCAGAAAAGGGCAATCTTGGATTTGATCTCCTGAGACAGATAGCTTTCCGTCCGGCACAGGAGGATGTCAGGCTGAATCCCGATGCTGCGCAGTTCCTTGACGCTGTGCTGGGTGGGCTTGGTTTTGACCTCGTGCGCGGTTTTGATATAGGGGACAAGGGTCAGGTGGATATATATCACATTGGACGCGCCCGCGTCGGCCTTAAACTGGCGGATGGCTTCCAGGAAGGGCAGGGATTCAATATCGCCGATGGTTCCGCCGATTTCCACAATCACCACATCGGCCAGGTCCGACACCAGGCAGATACTCTGCTTGATCTCATCGGTAATATGGGGGATGACCTGGACGGTTCCGCCCAGATACTCACCCCTGCGTTCCTTGGTGATGACCTGGTAATAGATCTTTCCCGTGGTGAAATTGTTGTTCTTGCCCAGTTTGGCATGGGTGAACCGTTCATAATGGCCCAGGTCCAGATCGGTTTCAGCGCCGTCATCGGTGACAAACACCTCCCCATGCTGAAAGGGGTTCATGGTTCCCGGATCGACATTGATATAGGGGTCCAGTTTCTGAATGGTCACCGACAGCCCCCGGCTCTCAAGCAGCATGCCGATGGCTGCGGAGGCCAGCCCCTTGCCCAAAGACGACAGAACTCCCCCGGTCACAAAAATATATTTTGTATTCTGAGCCATTCTTCCTTCCTTATTTATCCTCATTCATATCATCAATCAAACAAAGAGATCCTTTGGAAAAGACGCACTGTCCCCCAGTTTTTCTTCGATCCGGATAAGCTGATTGTACTTGGCGATTCTATCACTTCGCGACATGGAGCCGGTCTTGATCTGGCCGGCATTGACGCCCACGGCCAGGTCCGCGATAAAAGAGTCCTCCGTTTCTCCGGACCGGTGGGAAACAACGGTGGTATAGCCTGATTCCTTGGCCATCTGGATCGTATCCAGGGTTTCGGTCACCGTGCCGATCTGGTTTAATTTAATCAGGATGGAATTGCCGATGCCTCTTTCAATTCCTCTTCTGAAAATGTCGGGATTGGTGACAAAAATATCATCTCCCACAATCTGGATATGGTTGCCAAGCCTTTCGGTCATGAGGGCCCAGGAATCCCAATCCCCTTCCGCGAGGCCGTCCTCAATGGAATACAGGGGGTATTTGTCAATGAGGGACTCATAATAATCAATCAGTTCCGGGGCTGAAAGGCTTCTGCCCTCGGACTGGAAAATATATTTCCATCCTTGTAGAATTCCGAGGCCGCCGCATCCAGGGCAATGCCGATGTCTTTGCCCGGCCTGTACCCGGCCGCCTCAATGGCATTCAGGATATATTCCAGGGCTTCCTCATTGGATCTCAGATTGGGTGCGAAACCGCCCTCATCTCCCACGGCCGTGCTGAGGCCCTCACCCTTTAAAATCCCGGCAAGGTGATGAAAGGTTTCCGCTCCCATGCGGATGGCTTCGGTGACGGATTCCGCGCCAAAGGGGAGGATCATGAATTCCTGGATATCGAGGTTATTGGCTGCGTGGGCCCCGCCGTTGATGACATTCATCATGGGAACCGGCAAGACCCTGGCATTGATCCCGCCCAGGTGCCGGTATAAGGGGATTTCACAGGCATTGGCTGCCGCCCTGGCCGCGGCCATGGACACACCCAGGATGGCGTTGGCCCCCAGCCTGGATTTATTTTCCGTGCCGTCAATATCAATCATGGTCCGGTCCAGACCGGCCTGGTCCATGGCGTCATAGCCGATAATCTCCGGAGCGATGACCTCATTGACATTGGCCACGGCATTTAATACGCCCTTACCGAGGAACCGGTTTTTTATTTTGTCCCGGAGTTCCAAAGCCTCCCTTGTCCCTGTGGACGCCCCGGAAGGGACCGCTGCCCTGCCCTTGGCCCCGCAGGCCAGAACCACATCCACCTCAATGGTGGGATTGCCCCGTGAATCCAGTATTTCCCTGGCCCTGACATCAATTAATTCCGTCATTGTACCTCCCTGTCCTGATTATATTTAATGCTTAACATCACATGATTTTGCCGTTTCATTAATAGCAAGATCCAACCCCACATTCAAGGACTATTTAAGAATAATCCCGGACTATTTACCGGCCTGAAACATATATGCTTGACAAGGCCGGCCTAATTTATTAATTAAACCCTCAAAACACTAAAATCATAAGGATTAAGGAGAGAAATGTTAAAATCTAAACTTGCCATCATCTCAGTATTTTTTTGGATCTTTGCAGGTTGCCAGCAATCATTTCACGCCACGACCTCTGATCAGGCGATAAAATCCAATCCGAACACCCGGGGTTTTTCCGCAGCAAACAGCACACTTGAACCTTTCGGACCGGGTTCAAAAAAATATAATGGAAACGGCTCTTCAACCGGTTCGGGTCTTGATAACCCTGAAGCAACGGATGTATCGGATTCTGATGACCCCTCGGACCAAGAGAATGGGAGCTCCGATCTGTTTGCCCAGCAAAAAATCGATGAGGCCCTGGAACTTTGCAACGCAGCCCAGGAAATGTGGGAAGAGGGTAAGATCGACGACGCGCTGAGCAATCTGGATACGGCCTATTCCTCCATCATGGAGATCGATACGGAAACCTATCCTGAATTCTATCAGCAAAAGGAAGATGTCCGGTTCCTGATTTCCAAACGCATCCTTGAAATCTATGCCTCCCGGCAGACCGTTGCAAACGGGACACACAATGAAATCCCCCTCATCATGAATAATTTTGTTCAGGATGAAATCAACAGCCTGACCGGACCCGAGCGGGGCTTTTTTATCCAGGCCCTTGAACGGTCTTACAGGTACCGGCCCTATATTATCTCCGAATTAAAGAAAGCAGGCCTGCCGGAAGAGATTTCCTGGCTGCCCCTGATTGAAAGCGGGTTTAAATTAAGGGCGCTTTCCTCTGCCAGAGCGCTTGGATTGTGGCAGTTTATTCCTTCCACCGGATATAAATTCGGATTAAACCGGGATCATTATATAGATGAACGCATGGATCCGGAAAAAGCGACCCTTGCCGCCATCAGCTACTTAAAAGAGCTTCACGGTCTGTTCGGCGACTGGACCACGGCCCTGGCCGCCTATAATTGCGGCGAAGGCAGGGTTCTGGGCACCATCCGGACCCAGAAGATCAATTACCTGGACAATTTCTGGGATCTTTACCAGAAGCTGCCCCGGGAAACGGCCCGATATGTCCCGAGGTTCCTTGCCACCCTTCATATCATCAATAATCTCGAAAAATATAATATCAGCCTGGAGCAGCCCCTGTCCCCCATTGCCTTCCGGTCCTGTGAAATCACCAACCAGGTCCGGCTCAGCGATATTGCAGAGGAAATCGGCGTGGATGAATCCGTATTACTGGATCTCAACCCGGAACTCAGGTATGCCATGCTGCCGGAAGAGACCTACCAGTTGAGGGTTCCCGAGGAAAAAGCAGATCTGTTCCTGTCCAAGGCCGATTCCATCAAATCAACCTATTCTCCCCCGCCCGCGTCCTCCTATACGACCCATCGGGTGAAGAAGCAGGAAACCCTGTTCAGCATTGCAGAAAAATATAAAACCACCCCGGAGGCCATCATGGCCGCCAATAACCTGGGCAAGGCCAAAAAACTTACCGCGGGCAGGAAATTGAGAATTCCGAATGCATCCGATGATCAGGACACACCGAAAACGGCGACCCGGCCTGCAAAACCTGAAAAGGCAAAAATTCCCCAGAAATATACGGTTCAGCGGGGAGACAACCTGTTTGCTATTGCTGAAAAATTCAACACCACCACCAAAAGCATCATGGCTGCCAACAAATTAACCGGGACAGCCTTAACCGTGGGCCAGAGCCTGACCATTTCCTCCGGGAAACAGGCCTCCCCGCCCAAGGAAACCGTGACCCGGTACAAGGTCCGGAATGGCGACAGCCCGGCCTCCATTGCTAAAAAATATAAAATCCCTGTGGACCGGCTCCTTGCCCTGAATCATTTGAGCAAAAAAAGCAAAATTTTCCCGGGGCAGGATTTAATCGTCCAATAGCTTTTGCCCCCGTAGCTCAGTGGATAGAGCATAGGATTCCTAATCCTTGTGCGCAAGTTCGATTCTTGCCGGGGGCACCATGATCATGCCGAAAATTTTTACAGCAGCACGGGTTAAGCCTGAACTTCTGGCGCCGGCCGGTAATTTTGAAAAACTTGAAATTGCCATCCATTACGGCGCGGACGCGGTCTATCTGGCCGGGGAAGACTTCAGCCTGAGAAATTTTTCAGACAATTTTTCCAGGGCCGAGCTTTTCAAAGCCGTTGCCTTTGCCCATCAGCATCAGGTTAAGGTCTACCTTGCCTGTAATATCTATTCACGAAACCACGAACAGGAAAAAATCAGGGATTTTTTATCACAAGCAGGAGAGATCGGGCCCGATGCCGTTATCATCTCCGATCCCGGAATCATCCTGCTGGCAAGGGACATCATCCCCCAAATCCCCATCCACCTCAGCACCCAGGCCAATACCACAAACATCAATGCTGTAAAATTCTGGCACGGCCTCGGCGTGAAACGGGTCAACCTGGCAAGGGAGTTATCCTTAAGCGAAATCCGGGAAATTGCCAGCCGTTCCCCCATGGAAACAGAAACTTTTATCCACGGGGCCCTGTGCATTTCCTATTCCGGCCGCTGTCTTCTCAGCAGTTTTTTAAGCGGGCGGGACAGCAACCGGGGCCTTTGCAGCCACCCCTGCCGCTGGAAATACGCGGTGGTGGAAGAACTGCGGCCGGATCAATACCATCCGGTCGCGGAAGACGGGAGAGGAACCTATATTTTCAATTCCAGGGACCTGTGCATGATTGAGCACATCCCGGAACTGATCCAGGCCGGCATCACCTCCCTTAAAATTGAAGGCCGCATGAAGGGGATCAACTATCTTGCCTCTGTCGTCAAAACCTATCGAAATGCCATTGACAACTATCTCCGGTCGCCGGAGACCTATAAAACGGACCCGGAATGGCTTTCCGAGCTTTTCCGGGTGTTTCACCGGGAATATTGCACCGGGTTCTATTTTGATACGCCCGGCGAAAGACTCCAAAACTATGATAACCGCCGTAAAGGGGAAATCCACGGTTTCGTCGGAAAAATTGCCGGGATCGGCGAGGACCGGAAATATATCGTAGAGATCCGGAACAAGGTCAGCCTCGGGGACCTCATTGAAATCCTGTCTCCCGATGGAAACCCAAAGCCTGTGAGGGTTTTGGAACTTACAGATCTCCAGGGTAATCCTATTGCCTCTGCCAAACCCAATACCACCGTTCTGATGAAAATCGAAATCGGTTGCCGGGTGAATGATATTGTGCGAAAAATTTAATTTTGTCCCCCTATTTCAGCATTCCGGGTTTGACTTTTGATGATATCTTCTGTAAATTGCTGCAATAAGAGGTATTGGACTATTTAAAATCATTTCAGCGTTACAACCCTTTCAGGAGATTTGATATGTTTGAAGATGACGAAACCCTACAAATGTATATCGAAGAATCACTTGATCATTTAGGAGATATTGAAAGTGATCTTTTGACCATTGAGGAAGCGGGTGAAAACATAGACCTGGATCTTGTGAATAATGTTTTCAGAGCGGCTCACTCGGTTAAAGGCGGCGCGGGATTCATGGGGTTGACCACTATTAAAGATCTCGCCCACCATCTGGAAAATGTACTGGGCCTGATCCGGAACAGGGAATTGATTCCGGATTCCGTAAGGATCAGCGTTTTATTAAAAGGGTTTGACGAACTTGAAAACCTGCTCAAAAACATTGAAACCAGCAATGAGGTCGATGTCTCCCATCATATCAGCGCCCTTGAGAATATTACAAAGGCTTCGGTGCCGGAAGAAAAAAAGGATATGGTGTCCAAGATTGTCGATATTGCTCTTCCTGATGGAAGAATCTTTCCCCAGGTATCGCTTTTTGAAATGGAACAATATAAATCCGAGGGCAAAAATCTTTTCCTGGTTGAATATGACCTGATTCATGATATTCAGCGAAAAGATAAAAACCCCATTGAAGTGCTGAACAGCCTGCAGAAAACAGGGGTCATCATCGACTCCAGGATTGATTTCGATTCCGTGGGTACCCTGAATGAAAACGATGTGCCCGGTAGGATACCGTTCCAGGTTCTTTTCGCCTCCATTATCGAATATGATATGACGGAAACCCTGTTTGATATCAAAAAACAATATATTCATGCGGTTTCAGACCAGATGGTTGTCACTGCCGCGGATAGAACTCCCGGTGAAGAGCCTCCTGTCATGAAACCCTTAAAAACAAAGAAGGCCGCCGTACCCCAGGCGACCCGGAAAGCGGTAAAATCAGCGGGGATTGAGAACCAAAAAACAAAACCGGTAGCCGTCCCCGCGGTCAAAGAAATTAAAAGAACAGAGGAAAATGAGGAAGACGCCCAGACCGCTGCAGAAAAAGAGGCAAATGCAGGCGCCAAGCCCCAATCCTCATTACGGGTCAATGTCGGGCTTCTGGACACCCTGATGAACCTTGCCGGCGAACTTGTGTTAAGCCGGAACCAATTGCTCCAGGGCATCAATTCCTCAAACCAGAAAGCCACTGAATTATCCAGCCAGAGAATCGACATGATCACTTCCGAACTCCAGGAAGCCATCATGCGGACCAGAATGCAGCCCATCGCCAATATCCTGAATAAATTCACGCGGGTGGTCCGGGATCTGTCCCATCAGCTCGGAAAATCCATTGACCTGATCATTGAAGGAAAAGATGTAGAGCTGGATAAAACCATCCTGGAATCCATCAATGACCCCTTGACCCATCTGATCCGGAACTCCGTGGATCACGGCATTGAAACCGCCTTGGAAAGAGAGCAGATGGGAAAACAACCCAATGGAAAAATCATATTAAAAGCCTTCCACGAAGCCGGGCAGGTGAATATTGTGATTTCCGATGACGGAAGAGGACTGCATCCGAATAAAATCGCCAATTCAGCCGTTGAAAAAAATCTGATCTCCGAGCAGCAGATTTCTGAAATGTCAGACAAGCAGAAGATGGAACTCATTTTTCTGCCTGGTTTTTCTACGGCAAAGGAGGTGACCGATGTTTCCGGCCGGGGTGTGGGCATGGATGTGGTGGTGACCAATATCAGCAATCTCGGCGGTATCATCGAGCTGGATTCCGTTCCCGGACAGGGAACCGATATCCAGATCAAACTGCCTTTGACCCTGGCCATTATCCCAAGCCAGATCACCTCGGTGGGCAATGAAAGATACGCTGTTCCCCAGGTCAATCTCAATGAATTGCTGAGAATCCCGGCAGCCCAGGTCAAGGAAAAAATTGAAAAAGTCGGGGACGCCGCCGTGGTCAGGCTCAGGGGAGAGCTTCTGCCCCTGCTCAATCTTGCCGAAATGCTCGGCATTGAAAAGACCTATCATGATCCCGGGGCCGGCGAAGAATTGCCTGAAAGACGGGAGAATCTGGCAGATAGAAGGTCCAGGCAACACCTCATCACCGAAGAAGGGGTGGTCCTGGATACCGGGGCCGGCGACGCGGATTTCCCGCAGCGAAAGCCGGGGGACCGCCGGTATCATTCAACAAGCGCCATCAATATTGCCGTTGTTTCGGCAGGCGCCTTCAAATACGGCCTGGTGGTGGACAAACTGCATGACTCGGAAGAAATCGTTGTAAAACCCGTGGGCAGACACCTGAAAAAATGTACGGCCTATGCCGGGGCCACCATTATGGGGGACGGCAAGGTGGCCTTGATTCTGGATATTTCAAACCTTGCCCAGATGGCCGAACTATCTGCGGTCTCCGAGGCCGGGCAGATGACCAGGGCCGCGGAAGAAGCCGCTGCAGCGGCAAAGGACAAGGCTGCATTGCTGACATTTAAAAATTCCGAATCCGAATACTTTGCCGCACCACTCAACCTTGTCGAGCGGATTGAGCGGATTGAGGCCTCCACCATTGAGCAGATCGGCAACAGCAGGGTCGTTCAGTACCGGGGAGGGGCCCTGCCGCTCTATGAATTATCACAGGTCGCGGATTTCAAACCCCTTGAATCCAAGGAGCAGCAGGAGGTCATTGTATTCAAGATCAAGGACAGAGAGCTGGGTCTCATGGTGACACCGCCCATCGACGCCATGGAAATAAACCTGGAGATTGATGAAAGCACCCTCAAACAACCCTCCATTTCCGGTTCCATGATCATTAACCAGCACACCACCCTTCTGGTGGATATCTTTGAGATGGTGAAAATCCTGAATCCGGGCTGGTTCAAGGAAGAAGAAAAAGTGGCTGCGGAAATGGCCCAGTCCGGGGAAAAAATAATTTTATTTGCCGAAGACTCGGCTTTCTTCAGGAATCAGGTGAAAACCTTTATGGAAGATGACGGATTTAAGGTGATAGAGGCCGAGGACGGGCTGGTGGCCTGGGAACTCCTGAAATCAAGGGTGGATGAAATTGACATCGTGGTCACTGATCTTGAAATGCCCAACATGGACGGGTTTGAGTTGACCAAACGGATTAAGAATGATCCGAAATATTCCCATCTGAATGTGATTGCCCTCACCTCTCTGGCCAGCGACGCCCATATTGAAAAGGGCAAGAAGGTCGGCATTGATGAATATGAGATCAAACTCGACAGGGAAAAACTCATGAAAGTGGTCCGGCAGAGATTGAGTCTGGGCAAATAACCTAATTTTGTTTAACGCGAGGAGAAAAAGATGGCCAACATCACCCAAGAGACTTTTTCAGACGAATTAGAATTCTCCACCTTCTATGTCGGGGGGGCCCTTTGCGGGATCAATATCCTGAATATCCAGGAGATCAATAAACACTTTGAAATCACCAAGGTTCCCCAGGCTCCGGACTATATTGAGGGCATCCTGAACCTGAGGGGACGGATCGTCACGATTATCGACCTGGGTAAAAAACTGGGCCTGGATTCCGTCAACAAGACAAAAGACAGCAGGAATATCATTGTCAATTCAGAGGACGAGCATATCGGCCTTCTGATTGATTCCATCAGCGATGTGGTCTCGGCCCATAAAGACAGTATTGAACCCTCCCCTTCCAATATCGGCAACGTCAAAGGCAAATTTTTCAAGGGGGTTTTAAAAACCGACAAACAATTGATCGGAATCCTGGATATTGATGAGGTTCTGAAAGAATAATGGAGAAGCTCAGGGCAATTGTTATTGACGATACCATAGTCTACCGGAAAATAGTGGGGGATGTTTTAAAGGAAATCCCCTTTGTTGAGGTTGTGGGCGCAGCCAATAACGGGAAAATCGCTTTATCCAAAATCGAATCCCTGAAACCCGATTTTATCACCCTGGATATTGAGATGCCGGAATTAAACGGTATTGAAGTCCTCCAGGCCCTGAAGAACAGGCCCCATCCCCCGGTGGTCATCATGCTGTCCACCCTGACCCGGCATGGCAGTGAAATGACCATCAAAGCGCTGGAACTGGGTGCTTTTGACTTTGTCCCCAAACCGGATGAGGGTAAAATGGCTGAGAACATGGAAAAAGTCAGAGACGCCATCTTACCCATTGTCAATACCCTGAAAAGGCAAAAAGAAACAAGATTCAAAATTCACGAAAAGGTTCAGCCCAAACCCTTAAATGATGCGGCGGATAAGCCCAAAATACCCCTGGTCCAGAAACCGGCCGCCCGGTCCAAATCGGAAATTGTGGGCATCGGGATTTCAACAGGCGGCCCCAATGCCCTGACCCGGATGATCCCCATGCTCCCGGGCAATCTAAAGGCCCCTGTATTGATTGTGCAGCATATGCCCCCTTTGTTCACAGCTTCCCTTGCCAACAGCCTGAACAATAAATCTGCTCTTCACGTCAAGGAAGCTGAAAACGGGGATACCATCGAACCCGGAAAAATCTATATCGCACCGGGCGGAAAACAGATGAAAATTATTGCCGGTGCAGACGGCCTTACCCGAAAAATTAAAATCACCGATGATCCGCCGGAAAATTCCTGCAAACCTTCGGTGGACTATCTGTTCAGGTCCATTGCCCAGTATTATGTGGGCCGGTCAACCGGTGTCATTATGACGGGAATGGGCTCCGACGGCTCAAAAGGACTGGTGCAGATGAAAAACAACGGAAGCTTTGTCATCGCCCAGAACGAGGAGACCTGCACGGTATACGGGATGCCCAAGGAACCCATTGAATCCGGCCTTGCCGATGTTGTGGTCCCATTGGATAAGATTGCTGAAGAAATTATCAAAACAGTAATCTGATAATATGTCAAATTTAATATCGGCTTCAGCTATGGCAAAAATTACGGTAAGTCCGGAAGAATTTAAAACCTTTTCTAAATACATTCTTGATATTTCCGGGATCGCCCTTGACACCGGCAAGGAATATCTGCTTGAAACCCGGTTGAATCCGCTGCTGGCAAAGTATAGGGCCTCGTCCTATGCAGAACTGCTTCACAAGGCGAAAACGGATTTCAAAAAAGAGATTGAAAACGATATCATCGACGCCATCTCCACCAATGAAACCTATTTTTTCCGGGATAAATCCCCTTTTGAATTATTGCAATATAAAATCCTTCCGGACCTGATTGACAAAAGAACCCAGCGCCACTCCGCCAAACCCGTCATCCGGCTCTGGAGCGCGGCCAATTCCACGGGCCAGGAAATTTACAGCATCGCCATGACCCTTATCGAGATGGGGGTGACCATGGATAAATACAATATCCATCTTTTTGGAACGGATATATCCGATGCCGCCATCGCCTATGCCAGCTATGGACTGTACAATAAATTCGAAGTCGCCAGGGGTCTTGATCCAAGACGGCTGAACCGGTATTTTGAACCAAAGGAAGACCGGTTCAAGATCAAAGACGAGGTCCGGGTCATGGCCCAGTTTAAAAAAATGAATCTCATGAAACCCTTTGTGGGCCTTGGAAAATTTGATATTGTCCTGTGCAGGAATGTCATGATCTATTTTACAACCGAGGACCGCAAAAGAATTTACGAGAATATCTCAAAAGTCCTTGAACCGGACGGATATCTTTTGATCGGATCAACGGAATCCCTGACCAATGATACCGATCTTTTCGCCTCTCAAAAATATCTCAACTCGGTGTTTTACCAATTTAAGAAATAAAAAGGGTGGGCCATGGGTGGAATTAACGCTAAAGAATTTATCGATGAACTGATTTTCTGTTTAAAGGAAGAGGATGTCGTCAAAGCCAAGGCCTTGCTCCAATTCGCCTCGGATTCGGATGTGGATGCGGATATCCAGCGCAAAGCCCTCGTCGAACTGGCCAAGGGCTCTGAAAAAATTGTTTTCCCCTTGCTTGAATATCTCACCCGGATTGACATATCCAATCCCAAAGTTCAGGACTCCCTGTATGAATTGATTCTTGATAAGGCCTATGGGAACACGGACCTGGTCATCCGCTATATTACGGAAAATGAAAAAAAAGGCAGGCTCCTGTTTTTAAAGGCCGCGGGAGAGCTGCTGTTAAAGGAAACCGCGCCGGATCTCATCAAAATCATCATTGAGGACCGGGACCCGGATATCCTTGCCGCCGCCATTACAGCCCTGGGAAAATTAAGGCTTCCCGGATCTTTGCCCATTTTTTCCAAAATGGCCCCCCACCCGGACAGAAAAATCCGGCAGGCCGCCATTCTTGCCGTTTCAGAACAGGGCGGCAATGATGCCGCGGACCGGTTGGCGGAATTCATCGGCCAGGATGAGGAATCCAATAAGCTGGCCGTTGAAGCGCTTTCGGAAATGCAGGATCTGTATGCCCTTGATAAATTGACCGCTCTTTTGGGATCTCCCCTCACCAATGTCAGGGACACGGCCATTGACCAGTTGATGAAACTCGGCACCAAGGCCACCCCTGTCCTGACCCGGGCCTTTCAAAACGCGGAGGCCGATTACCTGGTGCATCTGGTCACAACCCTGGGATACATCGGAGACCCGGCCGCCATAAGTCCTATCCTGGATATTATCAACACCCAGCCCAGTGACCCCAATATCCGACAGGCCGCCTATGAGGCCATGGAACGGATCCCGTCTCCCAAAACCGCCATTAGTCTGGTCCACGGCTTGCAAGACCCTGTTGAATCCGTCCGGATGAGTGCGGCCAGAGCCATTGACCGGAATCTGTCCAAGGCCCTGGTGGCGGGGTTACGAAACGTGGTCAGGGAAGGGTCGGAAGATTCTAAAAATGCAGTGGCGGCCTTGATCGATTCGGAAGCCGGTAATATTTTTAATTTTCTCGCGGAAGAAGAGTCTTTCCTTGAGATTGCCAAAACCCATGTATCCACCAAGGCTGATCCTTCCACGCGAAAAGCCTTTTTAAAGCAAATGGGGATCATCGGCCGGAAGGAATTCGCCGAAAGCATTGAAAACGAAGCAACGGAGAAAGGAGAACCCGAGACCCGGACGGCCCGGATTTTTGTTGTGGATGACTCAAAAATGATGCTCAAGCTCTACCAGAACAAACTCACGGCCATGGGCTTTAAGCCCCTCCCCTTTGACCGCCCCGAAGAAGCCATTCCCCGGATTCTCCAGGAAAGACCGGACCTGGTCATTACTGATCTGAACATGCCCAATATCAGCGGCCTTGAACTGACCCGGGAAATACGGAAAAAATTTTCAAGACAGGACATCCCCATCCTCATGATCACTACCCAGAGCGATTTTGTTGAAGAAAAAGACGGGGATATCCGGGTCAATGATACGGTTCTGACAAAATCGGGAATCAACCAGGTTCTCCATAAACCTTTTACGGACGATGCCTTCCATAAGGCCGTCAACAGCTTTATCAAGCCCTGACTTCGGGAATACACCGAAATCCATTCGCCCGTTGATTAGAATAAGGATACGCCGTGATACGAAAAGCCGTTCTTGATGATGTAAAATCCATCCATGCCCTGCTTCAATTCTATAATATCAAAGGGGAACTCTTGGCCCGGCCCCTGAGCAAACTCTACGACCATTTAAGGGATTTCTGGGTATTTGAAGACCCTCAAACCCATAAAATAGCGGGCTGCTGCGCCCTGCAGTTCTGCTGGGAAAATTTGGCTGAAATCCGATCCCTGGCCGTTGATCCGGGATTCACGGGCCGGGGCATCGGAAAAATCCTGACGGAAAGGACCATCCAGGAGGCGGTGTATTTCAAGATCACGGACCTCTTTACCCTGACCTACCGGCCGACCTTTTTTGAGCCGTTCGGGTTTTCCGTCATTGATAAAAACCTTCTTCCCATCAAGGTCTGGTCCGATTGCATCGGCTGTGTCAGTTTTCCCAACTGCAATGAAACCGCCATGCTCAAAAAACTATGAATACACCATTTTATACGGAATGGGGGGATGGTTGATGACGGAGGGTTTGGGCAGGATCTGCTCCTCTGATACCGTCAGCCAGTTGGTATCCGGTTTCAACTCCCTGAGCCTGCCCCCTTCCGAAGGCAGGGCATGGAGGGTATGATCATATTTGACGTTAAAAATACAGATATAGCTCTTTCTTTGCCGGGCAATGACATAATTTTTTGAAAAGCCGTTCAGTGTGGTCCCGGCAATATCCACCAGCTTTTTAATATCAGCTTCCTCCAGTTTGACCAGGACGGATTTGGACAGGCCCCTTTCATCAATCCTTAAAAGGGCCCTGGATTCGCTGGAGGATACATAGACCGTCGCTATCCCGGGAAAGCTGCTGAAATACCGGGCCGCCACAATGGCTGCCGTCCTTCTTCCCCCGGCCAGGACGGGAATCCCGTAATATTCAAAAATTTTTTCTGGAAATCCTCGGCATATTCATCCCCTTTTTCATAGAGATCCTTTGAAATATATCTTAAATCCCTTGCCAGGTCCTCGGCCGCCTCGGTAATGGGCCAGTCGATCCGGACATGGAAATGGGTCAGGGCATACCTTGCCATGGTATTATGCCTTTTCTGGATCAACAGGGCATAGTCGATGGGCAGCAGGGATTTGAGCAGAGAAAAAAAATTGCGGGTCTCAAAAAATTTCAGGTCCCGGTTGAAATTTTCCACATCCGGAAAGGATTTGTGCCTTAGTAAATTATTCTTTGTCGTTTTATTGGCGTCAAAATAGCGGATATATTTTTTATGCTTTTTCTCGATAAAATCTTCCGTAAAATAATGAGAAACGAATTCTGGGCATCGGATTCAACGGTGGGAATCCTTGCCCTGGGTTTGAGTTCCCTGAGTTCCACAAAGGGATAGGGGGTTTTTATCCTTAAAAAATTATTATAGGATTCCACCAGGGAATATTCCAGGGCAAACTGGTCCAGCTCATCACGAAGCACTTCATAATAGGATCTTCGGAGCTTTTCCTCCCGGCTCAGGCAATCCCTGTGTTTGCAGGACATCACGTTTTTCCCCTTTGTATTTTTAGTTCAACGCGGCAACCCCGGGCAGAATCTTTCCTTCCATCATGTGCAAAAAGGCCCCCCCACCGGTTGAGATATAGCTGACCTTATCCTCGATACGGCATTTTTTGGCTGCAAGCCCGGTATCCCCGCCGCCCACCACGGAAAATGCCTTTGAAGCGGCAACGGCTTCGGCAACGGCCATGGTTCCGGCCATGAAGGGCTCCATTTCAAAAACCCCCATGGGTCCGTTCCATACGATGGTCCCCGCGTCTTTAAGGATCTTTGCATACCGGAGTGCGGTTTTGGGTCCGATATCCAGAGCTGTCCAGCCCTCCGGGATATCTTGGATGGGAACCGTCTTTGAGTCTGCATCCTGATCCAATTTTTCAGCACAGACCAGATCATTGGGCAAAAGAAGGTCCACCCCTTTTTCCGCGGCTTTCCGCATAATCCGGCCCGCGGTTTCCAAAAGGTCTTCCTCGATCATGGAGCCCTGGGTGTCAATGCCCCGGCTTTTCAGGAAGGTATTGGCCATGGCGCCGCCGATGATGAGCGTGTCCACACAATTAAGCATATTTTCCAGGGCGGCCAGCTTGGACGATACCTTTGCTCCGCCGATGACGGCCACAAGGGGTCTTTTGGGCCTTTCAACGGAATCGTAATAGGACTTTATCTCCTTTTCCAGCAGAAAGCCGGCGCCGGATTCCTTCACAAATTTCGGAATCCCGGTCACCGATGCCTGGTCCCGGTGGGAAACGGCAAAGGCTTCATTGATATAGACATCACAAAGCCCGGCCAGGGCCTTTGCAAAGTCATCGGCATTCTTCTCTTCTTCCGGGTGGAATCTGAGATTCTCAAGCATCAGGATCTCGCCTTCCTTCAAACGGCTCACCTGTTCCGTAACCGCATCACCGATGCAATCCTCTGCAAACCGGATTTCTCTTTTCAACAGCTCGGACAGGCGCTTGGCTGCCGGGGCAAGGCTGTATTTCATGTCCGGTTTGCCCTTGGGTCGTCCCAGGTGGGAGGCCAGGATGATTTTTGCCTTGTTTTCCATCAGGTATCGGATCAGACCCAGGGTCTCCCTGATCCGGTTATCATCGGTGATATTCAACCGGTCATCCAGGGGCACATTATAATCCACCCGGACAAAGACCCGTTTGGATGCCACTGGGATATCTTTAACGGATTTCATGGGTTCCTCCAAATTTGAGTTTTGATTTTCGGTGTACCTGTTTTTTGCGGGACCAGCGTTCAAAAAAAGTGATGACACCGGCGCCCACGCCCCTTTCAATGAGTTCTTCTTCCACCTGGAGCCCGTCTTTTGTGGCCATGGCCTGTTGTAGGCATCTGGTCTTGACCGGGCAATAATAAAAACAGTCATCCGGGGTCTGCCGGAGGCCCTGGTCCGTCATGGGGAATACTTTATCAAGATTGCCGAAGCACTCTTTTGTCTCGTCTTCGCTGCTCATTTGCCGTCTTCAAATGCTTTGTTAAATTGTGATATCAGACCCTGGGCCGCAAAACTGAAAAAACCCTCGCTGCCGATGATCATATGCTCGTGTAAAATGATTCCAACATATTTTAAGGCGAAAAACAATTTTTTTGTGATGTCCATATCAGTTTTTGAAGGGGTTGCATCCCCGGAAGGATGATTATGGGCCACAATCATGGCGGCGGCATGATGCTTCAGCGCACTGATGATGACCTCCCTCGGATATACGGAACTGCTGGTCAGGGTCCCGGTGAAAAGGATTTCAGAGGCCAGGACCCGGTTTTTGGCATCCAGGAAGATCCCGGCAAAGACTTCCTTTGTTTTATGGCCCATGACCTGGGTCAGATATTCCAGGAGATCTCTCTGGTTCTGAACCACATCCTTTGAGATGATCCTTGTCTTGAGATACCGGTCCGCCGCTTCTTTGATGAGCCGGATGCCGAGGCTGTTGGCCGGCCCCACCCCTTCAATGTCGCAGAGGGATTCATGGCTTGCCTCAAGGACGGCGGGAAAGGTCTTGAACCGCTGCAAAAGCAGCTTTGCACTCTCCTTGCAGTCTTTCCGGGGAGTGTTCAGGGAAAGCAGGAGTTCGATGACTTCATAATCCTGGAATCCCTGGAGCCCGTTTTTCAGGAACCGGTCCCGAAGCCTTTGCCGGTGGCCTTCTCCCTTATGATTCGGTGTCGTGGCTGGTGTCAATATCCTCCTCGTTTTCCGGGAAATCTTCCGGATCAAGGATGTCTTCGCCCTGCCCTTCTTCCTCTTCAGGAAGTCTGGCAATGCCGATGAGGGTTTCTCCGGCGGACAGATGAATGAGCCGGACACCCTGGGTATTTCTGCTGATGACATTGATGCCCTGGATGGCGGTGCGGATCAGCTTGCCCTTGTCCGTCACCATCATGAGTTCATCATTGTCGTCCACCAGGAGCAGGGACACCATCTTGCCGTTGCGTTTGGAGGTTTTGATGGAAAAGACCCCTTTCCCGCCCCGGGTCTGGGATCTGTATTCCTCGGTGAGAGATCGCTTTCCGAATCCGTTTTCCGTAACGGTCAGAAGGGTGTTCTGGGATCCCAGCACTTCCATCCCCACCACCTTAGCCCCGGGATCGATCCGCATACCACGGACCCCCATGGAGCTTCTCGCCGTATCCCGGACATCATCCTCATGGAACCGGATGACTTTGCCGCCGTCGGAACCCAGAAACACATCCATGCTTCCGTCCGTGATGCGGGCCGCGATCAATTCATCCCCCTCGGCCAGTTTCACACCGATGAGCCCGCCGGACCGGGGCCGGGAATAATCCATCAGATCGGTTTTCTTGACTCTTCCCAGTTTGGTGGCCATGACCACATATTTATTTTCCACAAATTCATCCACGGTCAGGACCGTGGCCAGTTTCTCACCCTCATCAAAGTTCAGCAGATTCACAATGGCCTTTCCCAGGCTGGAGCGCCCTGCCATGGGCAGCTCATAGACCTTGGATTGGTAGACCTTGCCGAAATTGGTGATGAACAGGAAGGTGGCGTGGGTGGAGGCCACAAACAGGTGTTCCACAAAATCGTCGGTTTTGGTTCCCATGGCGGTTTTGCCTTTGCCGCCCCGGTGCTGGCTGACATAGAGGGTCACCGGATTTCTCTTGATATAGCCGCTCCGGCTCACCGTCACCACCATGTCTTCTTCGGTAATCAGGTCTTCGATACTGATTTCCGCCGAACTCTCGACAATCTCAGTCCGCCTTGCATCTCCGAATTCCTCATCCAGTTCCTTGAGTTCATCCTTGATCAGGCCCCGGACCACCTCATCACTGGAAAGGATCTTTTTAAACCATTCAATATCCTTTAACAGGGCCTCGTATTCGCTGATGATTCTTTCCCTTTCAAGGCCGGTCAGCCGCTGGAGCCGCATATCCAGGATGGCCTGGGCCTGGATGGCCGTCAGATCGAAGGTGGACATGAGGCCGTTTTTGGCTTCTTCGGGAGAACGGGCCGCCCGGATCAGGGCCACCACTTCATCCAGATGTTCCAGCGCGATTTTCAATCCTTCCAGGATATGGGCCTTTTCCTCGGCTTTTCTCAGGTCAAACCGGGTCCGGCGGACAATGACGGTTCTGCGGTGGCTGATGAAATGGTTCAGGATCTCTTTTAAGGTCAGAAGCTGGGGCCGGTTATTGACCACGGCCAGGAAGATGATGCCGAAACTGGTCTGGAGATTGGTATGTTTATAGAGCTGGTTGATCACCACCTCGGCCATCTGGTCCTTTTTCAGCCCGACCACCATGCGCATGCCGTCCCGATCCGATTCATCCCTGACAAAGGAGGCCCCGGTAATGACCTTGTCCCGCATGAGTTCGGCGATTTTTTCAACCACCTTTGCCTTGTTGACCTGGTAAGGCAATTCCGTCACCACAATGCTTTCCTGGCCGGTTTTTTTATTTTCCTCCACTTCCACCTTGGCCCGGAGGGTAATAATGCCCCGGCCGGTGCTGTAAGCCTCATGGATTCCCTTGGTGCCGTAGATATGGCCATAGGTGGGAAAATCCGGGCCCGGAATAAAGTCCATGAGTCCTTTGATATCCACTAAGGATGGTCGATGAGGTGGATAAGGGCCGTGACCACTTCCCTGACGTTGTGGGGCGGAATATTGGTGGTCATGCCCACGGCAATGCCGGAAGATCCGTTCACCAGCAGGGCGGGAAATTTGGTGGGCAGGACCGAGGGTTCTTCAAGGGTCTCATCATAATTGGGGATGAAGTCAACGGTTTCCTTTTCAAGATCTGCCAGCATCTGGTGGGCGATCTTGCGCATCCGGATCTCCGTATACCTCATGGCGGCCGGGGAATCCCCGTCCACAGACCCGAAATTTCCCTGGCCGTCCACCAGGGGATACCGCAGGGAAAAATCCTGGGCCATGCGGACAATGGTGTCATAGATGGCCGAATCCCCGTGGGGATGATATTTACCCATGACATCACCGACAATGCGCGCGGATTTCTTATAGGGCTTGTTCCAGTCGTTGCGGACCTGCTGCATGGCATAGAGGGAACGCCTGTGAACCGGTTTCAGCCCGTCCCGGACATCGGGCAGGGCCCTTCCGATAATAACGCTCATGGCATATTCGAGATAGGATTGTTTCATCTCCTTCTCAATACTGGTCACATTGGTGTCTTTATTCTCTGTCAAGGTTCATTGCTCCAATCATTTTTCTGTATTAGTCTTACGCTTTATTATTTTTCCCGGGCTCAACCATGGCCTGAAAACTTGAAAAATAGATATCTGCAAGGGTTAGAAACAAGGTGGCGATCAAGGGTCCGTAAATAATTCCGAGAATTCCATAGGCCTTCAACCCGCCGATAATGGCAAAAAAAACGATCAAGGGGTGCATGCTGACCCGGTTTCCTACGATTTTGGGCTTGAGCATATACTCGATCCCCCAGGAAAGGACGGCATAACACACAAGAACAAAAAGTCCGGTCATCACCTTTTGTTTCAGCATGAGGATGGCTGCTGTGGGAACTAAAACAGCCCCTATTCCCACAATGGGCAGAAAGGCCAAAAACCCCATGATCACCCCCCAGAGGAAGGGGGAATTTAGGGCCAACCCCCAGAACAGCAGGCCTCCTGCCACGCCCTGGATCAAGCCGCAGATCCCGTTGCCGATGAGGACCGCACCGGACATGCCCATGAATTTTTCAAAAAGCTTGGCATCATGTTCATCAGGCAGGGGAGACAGGTCATACAGATATTTGATGAATTTTTCCCCATCCAGGAACATATAGAACACCACGATCATCATCAGGAAAAAATACACCACCAGGCCGAAGACATTGGAGGTAATGAATCTGGCCTGCTCAAACAGGGAAAACCCCACCACCTTTCCCAGTTCCGAAATGGGCCGGATGAGTTCATCCCAGGTAATGACGATATCAATCCCGGCGCCCGCCAGGAATGCATTGAGCCGCTCCAGAATATCGGTATTTTCCAGAAGGTTTTTCAACTGGTTTGAAAATACGGCATCCCTTGCCATGGCATAAAGGTCAAAGGCTTCTTTGGAAAGAATCCCTAAAAAAAAGATCACCGGGATGAAGATGACAAAAAAGATCAGGACGCAGGTCAGGATTGAAGCGGTTTTAACCGGCAGTTTCCTTGAAAAGGCCCTGAAAACAGGGTTAAAAATCCCCGTGGAAACCACTCCCAGAATCATGACGGCAAAAAAAGGGGCCATGAGCTTGCCTGCAAGGAAAATGGCAATGCAGAACAGCGCAATAAAAAAAACAAAGACCGCTTTTGGGGAAATATTTTGCTCCACGGGGTCACCACTCTATCCAAGGCCTGGAAAATGAAAAGGACAAAACCATGTAAAGCCGTATTATGCTGAAAACCCGCACAATACGGCTTTACATTTATCAGACGATCATCTTTTTTTAGTTTCTGATCAAACCCAGGGCCGCCAGAACAAGAAGCACTTCAAATATAATAACCTGAACAAAACTGCCAAAAAATGATAGGTGATCCCGCCGCCGACAATGGCCGGAACCGCCGTGTAAATCAGTATGCCTAATTTCCTGGGAATATCCATGATATAACACCCCTTTATGCATTTTATTTCAAACGTTTAACGCGTGTAAAAATTATTAATTTCTTAGCATTTTCATGCACCCAAGTAAAGGACAAACTTATCTTTCGATGATCATTGCCATTCCCATGCCGCCGCCGATACACATGGAGATCAGACCCGTGCTATAGCCTTTTCTCTTCATCTGGTGAATGGCGGTCACCATCTGCCTTGCCCCGGTGCAGCCGATGGGATGGCCGATGGAAATACCCGAGCCCAGTTCATTGGGTTTTTCCACATTGATCCCGAGTTCCCTCATGCAGCCGATGGCTTGGGCCGCAAAGGCCTCGTTCAGTTCGATGAGGTCAATGTCGCCGATGCCCATGCCGGTCTGTTTCAGCACCTTCCGGATGGCCGGCACAGGCCCCAGGCCCATATAGGCCGGGTCAAGGCCACCGGACGCAAAGGCTTTGATCTTTGCCAGTTTTTCAAGGCCCAGGGCATCCGCTTTTTCTTCAGACATGAGAAGCACCGCTGCCGCGGCATCATTGATGCCCGAGGCATTGCCGGCAGTGACACTGCCGCCTTTTTTAAAGGCCGGGGCCAGTTTGCCGAGTTTTTCCATGCTGGTCTGCATAGGCCGCTCGTCTTTGTCCACAATGATATCCCCTTTCCGGGATTTGATGACCACGGGAATGATTTCCTTGGCAAAGGTTCCGTCGTTGACCGCGGCAAAGGCCCTGTTGTGGCTGAGCAGGGACAGTTGATCCTGTTCCTCCCGGGTAATCCCGTATTTTTCAACAATGTTTTCAGCCGTCAGGCCCATGTGGTAGCCGTAGAAAATCTCATACAGCCCGTCAAAGACCATGAGGTCGTGAACCGGGCCGATGCCGGTCAATTCCATCCGGTGGCCCCATCTGGCCTTGGTCAGGGCCATGGGGGCGTTGCTCATGCTTTCCTGGCCCCCGGCAATGATGACCTCGGCCTGACCCGCCATGATGGCCTGGGCGCCCAGGGCAATGGCCTTCAGGCCCGACCCGCAGATTTTGTTGACGGTGAAGGCGGCGCTCTGCCGGGAAATGCCCGCCCCGATCATGGCCTGGCGGGCCGTATTCTGCCCCTGCCCTGCCTGGAGCACATTGCCCATGATGACCTCATCCACAAATACCGGGGTCAGGGATTCATCATAATCATATCCTTTTTCTCAAGGTCGATCATGCCCTGGTCTTTTAAAGTATCAGGCGAGAATCCGGTCTGGGAGTCATCCACTGCCGGTTTCAAACCGGCTCGTTTCAACACGTCTTTCATGACATAGGTTCCCAGCTCAACCACCGGAACATCTTTTAATACACCGCCAAAGGACCCCACAGCCGTTCTGACACCACTGACAACCACTACGTTTTTCATTTAAAGCCTCCATCCATATTGATTTTTTCATTATTAACAGTTACATTTTAACTATAAAATAAAATCAATAACAAAGAGCCGGGCAAAAAACAAGGACTTATCCATGTGTTTAATCCTGTTTGGATATAAAATGTCAAAAGATTTTCCCCTGGTCCTGGTGGCCAACCGGGATGAATTCTACCAACGGCCCACGGCGGCCATGCATTTCTGGGAAGATCCGCCCAACATCCTTGCCGGAAAAGACCTGGATCAGAGCGGCACCTGGTTCGGCATCGGCAGAAACGGAACCTTTGCCGCCCTTACCAATTACCGGAACCCGGCCGCCTTAAAGCCAAATGCCCCTTCCCGGGGGGAAATCATCCCGGACTTTCTCGGGTCGGAACAATCACCGGAACGCTTTATCCGGGATTTCACGCCCAAAGCCAATGCCTACAACGGATTCAACCTGATTTTGGGAAGCCCGGACCGGCTCTTCTGGTTTACTAATTTGACCGGTAAAATGGAAGAGATCCCTCCCGGCATCCACGGGATTTCCAACCGGTTTCTCAACACGCCCTGGCCCAAGGTGGAGTCCGGAAAAAAAGCCCTGGAAAAGATCCTCCAAGATTCAGCCGCCCCGGCCCCGGACCAGCTTTTCTCCCTTTTAAAGGACCGGACTCTCCCGCCTGATGACAGCCTTCCCGACACCGGGATCGGCCTGGAATGGGAAAGAGTTTTATCCCCCCTGTTTATCGAGAGCCCCGACTATGGCACAAGATCCTCCCTTGCCATGCTTGTGGATCAAAAAAACAATATCAATATCACGGAAAGGACCTATTCCGCCGGAAATAGGCTGGAACAAAGGGACCGCCGTTTCCTCATCCCCGGCTGACACCGGACCTGAAAAAGGATAGCGCATCATATGGAACCGAATGTTGTTGTTGCCGGCTGGGGCCAAGTCCTCCAGCCCAAAGATCTGAACCGGGAACCCGGGACCCCTGGGGCTCATGCAGGAAGCCTCCCGGCAAGCCGCCCGGACAGCAGGATCTGAAACCCTTCTGTCCCGCCTGGACGGGATCATGGTGGTCAGGACTCTGAGCCGGCATTATCCGGACCCTGCCAAACAGCTTGCCCAAGCCCCTGGGGGCCGCCCCGGGATTCACCCAGGTCGTCCGGGATCCGGCGGCAATTCCCCCCAGACCCTCATCAATCTGGCGGCGGGCATGATTGCCAGAAACGAACTGGATTCCGTCCTCATTGCCGGAGCCGAAACCTATATCCAGCGGGGACCGGACCCGGAACGGGTCGAAAGCGCCCTGTTCCTGGGCATCCCCGCCGATTACCCCGGGGATGACCGCATCGGGTCCACGCCCCTGGAAAACCAACACGGCATGGAACACCCCATGCAGGGATTCCCGCTGTTTGAAACCGCCCTCTGGGCCGCTTCCGGCCTGGATCTCAACGCCTATCTCATGAAAATCGGCCGGATGTGGTCCGCCTTCAGCCAAACCGCCTCAACCCACCCCTTTGCCTGGACCCGGAGCCCGAAAACACCGGAAGAGATCATCACCCCCGGACCGGCCAACCGGCCCGTGGCCTTTCCCTATACCAAATTCATGAATTCCTTTGTCACCGTGGACCAGGGGGCCGCCGTCCTCCTCATGTCGGAAGCGGCGGCCAAAGCCTGTTCGGAAAAGAACCGGCAACGGTCTATTTTCTCGGCGGCGGCTATGCCGAGGATTCCCAGCGCTTCATGATCCAAAAATCCGATTTCACCTCAAGCCCTCCCCTGGGGGCCGCTGTTGAAAAGGCCCTGGACCGGGCCGCCGTCCGCCTGGAAGACCTGGACTGCTTTGATCTTTATTCCTGCTTTCCCTGCGCCGTGTCCATGGCCAAAAAGATGATCGGCATCCAGGAGGATGACCCAAGACCCCTCACCCTCACCGGCGGCCTCGGTTTTTTCGGCGGGCCGGGCAATAATTACAGCCTCCATGCCGTGGCCACCCTGGCGGAAAAAATCACCCAAGGAGACTATTCAAAGGGCCTGGTCACGGCCCTGGGCTGGTTCATGCACAAGCATGCGGCCGGGGTTTACGGGTCTGAACCCAAGACCCGGGACATCGGCCGGGATTCTATTCAGGATCAATCATCCCCCCTGGCCGGGAAGGCCCCGGAACCAATCAAGGCAGAGGCCAGCGGCCCGGGCCTCATTGAAACCTATACGGTGATCTTTTCCCCGGACCAGACCCCTTCCTATGGACTGATCTATGGAAAAACCAAGGACAGCCACCGGTTCATCGCCCGAACCCGGCAAGACCCGGATGTGTTCAAATATCTGATGCAGAAAAGCCGGGTGGGGGAAAAGGTGAATTTACGATTCGACGGAGCCGCCCGGATCAATCTGGCGGAACCGGAATAAGGGGTTCCGCCGGCCGGGCAAGGATCCTGAATCCGGCGAAACCGCTTGAGAACCCTGCCCGGCAAGCGCAGAGGGGCTTGGGTCAAAGCCCCAGGAATTCCCTGACCCACTGGTTCTTCGGGGATTGGACCAGTTCCTCGGGCCTTCCGGCCTGCTCGATGCTTCCCTGGTTCATGATGATGACCCGGCTTCCCGCGGCAAAGGCTTCCTCATGGTCATGGGTGACAAAGAGGGTGGTGATGTTCAGCCTGGACAGGATGGCGGTCAGTTCCGCCAGGAGCCGCTTTCTCAGGACCCGGTCCAGGGAACTCAGGGGTTCGTCCAGCATCAGGAGCCGGGGTTCCGGGGCCAAGGCCTGGCCAGGGCCACCCGCTGGCGCTCCCCGCCGGAAAGGGCATCCACCTGCCGCTTTTCAAAACCGGACAGCCCGGTCAGGGCCAGCATCTCCTCCACCCTTAACTTGATCCAGTCCCTGGAAAACCCCTTCATCCTCAAGCCATAGCCGATATTGTCAAAGACATTCATATGGGGGAAGAGGGCAAATTCCTGGAACATCATGCCGAAGCGCCGCTGATGGGGAGGCAGGTCATTGATCCGTTGCCCGTCAAAAATTATATTTCCCGAATCCGGGGTTTCCAGACCGGCAATGAGTCTCAGCAAGGTGGTTTTCCCGGAGCCCGAGGGCCCCAACACAGAGAGTTTTGTCCCCTGGGCCAGCCGCAAATCGATATGCCGCAGGACCAGGCTGCCGTCATCAAAGGTCTTCCCGACCCGGTCCAGAACCAGCTCGTTTTCCATCAGAACCCCTCCGGATTGTGTTTTCTGAAATTTTCAATGCCCACAAAGCCCAAGGCCGTGACCAGCATCAGGATCACGGACATGGCCAGGGCCTGGCCATGGTTCATGGCGCCGGGCTGGCCCAGGAACCGGTAAATGGCCACGGGAAGGGTCGGGGTTTCCGGCCGGGCCGTAAAAAGGGTGGCCCCGAATTCCCCCAGGCTGACGGTAAAGGCAAAGATGGCCCCGGCGGCCAGGGATTTGGCGATGAGGGGAAGGTCTATGGTGAAGGCGATTTTCAAGGGTGAGGCCCCCAGCACGGCCGCCGCATCGGTCAGGGATTGGGGAATGGACCGCAGGGCCGGGAGGATGGATCTCACCACAAAGGGAAAGCCCACCAGGGCATGGGCAATGGGGATGAGGAAAAACGAGGTTCTCAGGTTCAAGGGCGGCCGGTCCAGGGTGATGATCATGCCGAAGCCCAGGGTCACCGCGGACGTGGACAGGGGCAGCATGAACAGGGGATCAAAAAAGGAGGCCCAGGCCGAGGTAAACCGCTGGTCACAGAACCGGATGAACAGGGCCGCACAGGTCCCGGTCCCCAGGGCTATCAAAAGGGAAATCATGGCAAAGATGAGAGAATATTGGACGGCGTGAACCGGCGGGATATAGAATATGGACCCGGACAGATTTTGAAACAGGGCCGTATAAAAGGTCATGGAAAAACGTCCTTCATACATGCAGGATTTGACCACCAGGGCCGCCAGCGGCAGGGTGCATAAGCCCACCACAAACACCGCAACCCCGGCCACCATGAACTTTTCCCAGACCCGCACCGGTTTTTTCAGCTCCGCCTGCTGGGCCTTGGGCATGAACCGGGCCGCCCGCCGGGTAAAAGAGGTATAGACCCACATGAGGGAAAAGGTGAACAGGATCTGCACCAGGGACAAAAAGGAAGCCAGGGGAAGATTGAACAGATGGGCCGCCTGGCGGTAGATCTCCGCCTCAAGGGTGGAAAAGGAAGGACCCCCTAGTATCAGGATAATCCCGAAGCTTGAAAAACAGAACATGAACACCAGGGTGGAGGCGGCCAGGACCGCAGGCCTCAGCAGGGGCAGGGTAATGGTTGAAAATACCCGGAAGGGACCGGCCCCCAGCATCATGGCCGCTTCCCGGACCCTGCCCTGGAGGGAGGACCAGAACCCGGTCATGATCCTGAGCATGACTGAAAAATTATAAAACACATGGGCCAGGAGAATCAGGGCCAGGGGATGCTCCATGCGGACCCCGAACATCCCCCCGTCCTTACCGAAACAGGCCTGGAGGGCCGCAGCCGTCACCACGGCCGGAAGGACAAAGGGAATGGAGGCCAAAAGCTGGAGAAGCCCCTTGCCCCTGAAGGCATACCGGGACAGGACAAAGGCGCAGGGAAAGGCGGCGGCCAGAGTCAGGAGGGTCGAAAGCCCGGCCTGCCAGAAGGTAAACCAGATGATCCCCAGCATCCGGGGGGACTGAAACACCTGGTCCAGGAAAAACGGGTTCATTTGCCCGTTTTTAAAAAAGCTTCTGACCCCGATCCCGGCCAGGGGATAAACATAAAAAACCAGGAAAAACCCGGCCGGAACCAGTCCGGCCAGGGCATAGGGATGAAGATACAGCCTTTGTTTCATTGAAGCATGGCCTCGGCCCATTCCCTGATCCAGTCCTCCCTTTTCCGGTCAATAAGGCCAGAATCCAGGACTGCCGGTTCCGCCGTTATCCGGGCATGCTTTGTAAAGACCTCGGGCAGTTCGGCAGCGGTTAGGGCCGGGAACACGAACATCTGCAAAGGGATATCCTCTTGAAAGGCCTTGGACAAAAGAAAATCCATGGCCTTTTCGGCAAGGTCCGGATGGGCGGCCCCCTTTAAAATCCCGGCAAATTCGATCTGCCGGAAGGCGGACCCGTTTCCCGTCACCGCGCCCGTGGGCGCTTCCTTTGGCGGTGTCTTGGCAAAAAAGACCTCGGCCGCCGGGCTTGAGGCATAGCTCACCACAATGGGCCTCTCCCCTTCGGACGCCGCCGTAAACCGGCCCCAATAGGCTTCCTTCCACCCGCTGGTCACCAGCACCTCATTGGCCTTCAGCTTTTTCCAGTAATCCATATAGCCGTCTTCGCCAAACCGGGCAATGGTGGTCATAAGAAAGGCCAGGCCCGGAGACGAGGTGGCCGGGTTCTGGACAACGGTCAGACCCCTATATTCCGGCTTGATCAAGTCCTCCAGCCCGGCCGGGGGCCTTTTCCCCCTTATCCGCAAACCATTGGATATCGTAATTCAGACACACATCCCCGAAATCCACGGGGATGAGACGGTTTTCAGGGTCCCGTTTCAGAGCCCCGTCAACGGCCTCAAGCCCCTTTGGCGCATAGGGAACAAAGAGGCCCGCCTCCAGGGCCCGGCTTAAAAAGGTATTGTCCACGCCGAAAAAAATATCGGCCAGGGGATTGTTCTTGGACAGGATGGCCTTGTTTAAAGCCTCCCCCGCATCCCCGGATTTCAGGACCACCAGTTTTGCCCCCACGGCCGCCTCAAATTTCTGGGCCACTTCATTGCTGATGCTGAAACTGTCATGGGTCATGAGGGTGACGGAGGGCAAGCCCTCTTTTTCCCCGGAACAGGCCAACAGCCCGAAAACAATGACACACAGCCCGATTAATCCATAATGAATTTTCATCTTTTACTCTCCCAATAAAAAACCATTCCCTGATAAAACGCCTGAGGATCAGAGAATGGTCAAAGGTCAATTCGTTCCCTCCGCCGGCATGATCCGGATCAGGTGATGTAACGGTCGGGTCAGGCCCCTCTCAGCATGCTTCCATGCTCCCGCACAAATCTTTTTCCTTTTATGGCAATAAAATTTTTCCCGGAAACTGTCAAGCAATGATTTGATGGGTCGGAATTCCGGCCGTCGTATCCGGTCCGGGTGGCGTGGCCCAGGGTGTTTTCTACGGCAATGAGCCGCTTTTTCCTGTCATAGCGGTAAACGGTCCCGTGGCCCAGGGCGTCTTCTTCAACATTCCGGTACCCGGAGAAATACAGGTTATAGGTGACGCTGCCGGTCTGGC
>JAAUSZ010000148.1 GCA_012031875.1 Desulfobacula sp. | reverse complement strand
GATGGCCTCATCAATGGTCGCATCTTCCAGGACCGCGGGCGGCTCCGTCTGCATGACCTCGGCTGCTGTTTTCACGGCCAGGTGACGGCTGAAGGTCTGATCTCTCTGCCAAAGGGCAGTCTGCCGGTCAGATATTCCCAGATTCCCTCTTTCTGGTCGGAAAAGGCCGCCAGAAGATCCCGGTCCGAAATAAGGCCCAAGAGTCCTCCGGCCTTATCCACCACCGCCACCCGCTGGATATCGTTGGCGGCAATCATCTGAAGGACCTCTGCCACCGGTGTCTCCGGCAGGACCGAATGAACGTCACGGCGCATGATATCGGAAACATATTTAAGATTGCCCACCGGGATGTCCTGGGACCGGAACGCGGCCCAATCCGGTGAGTGACGGGTAATGGTGCGGAAGATGTCCATCCGGGACAATATGCCGGTCAGTTTTCCCGCTTCATTGGTAACCGGAAGCCGTTTCAACCCTTTTTCCAGCATAAGGTGGACAGCCTTGGTCAAAAGCTGGTCTTCTCCGATGCAAACCGCAGGGCTCATGATATCCCGGGCTTTTTTCAAGGCCAGGGATGCCAGGACCGCGTCCTGGTTTCCGCTCCCGGAATCGGCTAAAAGCCCGAGCCTTGCCGGCATTCCGCCCCTGTAAATCAAATCGCCCTGGGAAATGACCCCCTTGGGGCAGCCGTCGCCATCCACCACGGGAAGGCCCGTAAATATCGAGGACAGCAAAAGGCGGACCACATCGCTGACCGGCGTGGTCAGCAAAACACGTTTCGGATCCGGGGTCATCATGTCTTTGACTTTCAAATGTCTCGGGAAGAGATGATTCCGGGTTTTATGGCATCGGACGGCAATTTCCGAAACCGTGACAATGCCTTCTTCCACCATTTCTTCCAGGACCGGCAAGATTAACTCTGCCTGGACGGACGGCAGGACGATATCGATCCGGACCGGCATGTTAAAGGAGCCGATCAGGACACTCTGGGTCGCTATTTCCCCGTTTTCATAGCAGCCTTCCATACACCGGGCCACCAGGCACCGGGCGGCAATTTTTAACCCGAGGACATACTGCACCACTGCCTTATACAAGGGGATACCCCTAAAATTGGCTTCTTCATTGGTAAATATCTCTATTTTACTGTATTTGAGCGCCATACCAAGGACCTCCTTTGAATTTATTGTAAGGGCCTGGTCCATTCAACGGGCTTTGCTTGATCTGTTAGAGGACCTCAACCCCATTCCGGGCGCAAACCATGCCGTTATCGTATTCTTACCACAAGCCAAGGAATTTGAACACGTTTTTATTCCCAGGTTTTAATTCTATGGATTGACAAAAGCTTATATCTCTACATTCTTTGACAACGATATATCGGCGCAGCACCGCCATGCAAAATGAATATTATGATTGGGGAATTTTGTTGCAGGGGATAGAAAAATCCTTGACACCGCTTTTGAGTACGACTATATCATTAATTCGGGATATATAAATAAACAGGACATGACCATGAAAGAATTTATCAAAGTGATGAAGGCCCTTTCCGACCCGGCACGGGTCAGGATACTGAAAATGCTCCAGCACAAGACCCTGTGTGTCTGCGAAATCCAGACCGCCCTGGACAAGGCCCAGTCCACCACCAGCAAGCATTTGAAAATACTGGAGGATGCAGGGCTTATTACCTATCAGAAGGACGGCCTCTGGGTCAACTATCAATTGTCCGACGGGGCCCAGAGCCCCTATGCCGCCAGCCTCATCGGGAATATGCGCCATTGGCTCAACGATGACCCGGAAATTAAAAAAATCGCCGGCCGCCTGCCCGGGATTAACCGGAACGAGATTTTAAACAAGAACTGATTTCATGGCTCCTATGTATTTATAGATAGCTATATATAAAGGAGATTAGAAAATGAAGGAACGGACAAAATTATTCACCCTCATCGGCCTTTACCTCATGGCCTATTTTATTCCCTGGTCCCACCCGGTGGTCCGCCAATCCGGGCTGGAAGCCTTTATGATGCTCCAGGAATATGCCAGGGAACATGTGCTGACCTGCCTGGTGCCGGCCTTTTTCATTGCCGGAGCCATTGCGGTCTTTGTGTCCCAAGCCTCGGTGCTGAAATATTTTGGAGCCCGGGCCGGTAAAATTCTCTCCTATTCCGTGGCTTCGGTTTCCGGAACCATCCTGGCCGTATGCTCCTGCACGGTACTGCCGCTCTTTGCCGGGATCTATACCCGGGGGGCCGGTATCGGGCCTGCCACGGCCTTTTTGTATTCAGGACCGGCCATCAATGTCCTGGCCATCACCCTCACGGCCAAAATCCTGGGATGGCAGCTCGGCCTGGCCCGGGCCGTCGGCGCCGTCCTTTTCGCCGTCATCACGGGCCTGCTGATGGCCCTTATCTTCCGGAAGGACGATGCGGCCAGGACGGCCGGACAGATCTATGTTCCGGATGAAGAAGACAAAGGAAGAACCCTTTTCCAGGACGGGATTTATCTTCTGACCATGGTCCTGATCCTGGTGTTTGCCGCCTTTGCCAAACCTGCGCCGGGTTCCACGGGCCTGTGGCCGGCTATTTTTGCCGCCAAATGGTATATTACGGGCATTCTTCTGATTGCCCTGGTCTGGATGGTAATAGCCTGGTTTAAACAGGAAGAGCGCCTGAGTTGGATAGAGTCCACCTGGGGATTCATGAAACAGATTTTCCCCCTTTTGTTCGGCGGGGTCATTGTGGCCGGATTTCTCCTGGGCAGACCCGGACACCCGGCCCTGATCCCGGAGCAATATATTCAAACCCTTGTGGGCGGCAATTCCCTCTGGTCCAATTTATTTGCTTCCGTGGCCGGGGCCTTCATGTATTTTGCCACCCTGACCGAGGTGCCGATCCTGCAAGGGCTGATCGGGTCCGGCATGGGCAAGGGTCCCGCCCTGGCTCTGCTGCTGGCCGGCCCGGCCCTGTCCCTGCCCAATATGCTGGTCATCGGCGGGGTCATGGGCGCAAAAAAGACCTTTGTCTTCTGTTCCATCATCATTGTACTGTCAACCTTTGCCGGGATGATCTACGGAGCCATTGCCGGATAATAGCAAACGAACCCATAAATTATTAAGGAGACGATCATGGATATCAAAATACTGGGGCCCGGTTGCCCTAAATGCCGGCAGACGGCAACCATCGTAGGCGAAGCAGTCGCCGAAACCGGCGTGGACGCAAAGATCGAGAAAGTCACCGGCGTCATGGAAATCGCCGGGTACGGTGTTTTCGGAACCCCGGCGGTGGTGGTGGACGGGGAGGTCAAATGTGTGGGAAAGATTCCCAAAAAAGAGGATGTCAAAGCCTGGCTGAAAAAATAAAGCTGATGGTTTAACAAAACCCTAATGATCAATTTTTATACTCATTTTTCCATAAGGATTTTTATAAAGGAGCGACAAAATGACGGAAGACTGTTGTGCATCGGGTGGCAATATCATGATCCTGGCCTGTTCAGGCGGATCCAACGTGGGCCAGCTTTCAAACCAGGCGGCCATTGAACTGACCCGGGAAGGTGTCGGCAAAATGTTTTGCCTGGCCGGAATCGGAGCCCAACTGAGCAGCTTTGTCCAGTCGGCATGGGATGTGGAAACCATGGTAGCCATTGACGGCTGCCCTGTGGGTTGTGCCAAGGCCATCCTTCAACAGGCCAAGGTGCCCTTGAAAAACCATCTGGTGATTACCGAACTGGGCATTGAAAAAAATAAAAATCTCAGTCTCAGGGCCGAAGACATCGCCAGGGTAAAGTCCGCGGTTTGTGAGACCTGCGGCGTCAAACCCGGCGCGGCCCCGGCCCCGAAAACGGCAAGCTGCTGCGGATAACACCTTTAAAGGAAGATCCCCACCAATGATGAAACCCTTTATTTTCAAGCCCCTCCTCCCTGTCCTGGCGCTGCTCATCCCGGCCTTCTTTTTTGCGGCCGGGACGGCCCGGGCCAAAACGGTTTCAGATGTATACCCCCTGCTTTCCGACCGGTTCCTGAAATCGGCCGAGCTGGTTGAAGCAGAGATCGGTGTGCTCCTGAAAACCGGTACCGGGATCACAATTTCCCTCCAGGACTTTGAAACCTCCCTCAGCCAGTATGATGCGAAATTGCAGGACCAGATAAAGGAAAATCTGATTTTCCTCCTGGACCAGGACATTATTACGCGGATCCTTCTCCAGGAAGCCCAAAAAAGCGGTATCCAGGACAAGACCGCAGAACCGGGCGATCTTATCCGCGCTTACCTGGCCACCCGGGTGAAAGAGGCCTCCGTCACTGATAAAGAGGCCCAGACCTTCTATGACCAGAACAAAGAAATGATGGGGGGCGCCCCCTTTGACCAGGTTCAGGAAAATATCAAAAGCTTTCTTGTGGAAAGAAAAAAGCAGGAGGCCGTCCAGGGATATATCAAAGGCCTGGGAGATTCCCATGGTCTGCAGATCAACCGGAAATGGCTGGAAACCCAGTACAATATCATGAAGAACAACCCGGTGGATAAGGCCCGGTCTTCAGGAAAACCCACCATGATTGAATTCGGCGCCACGGGCTGCGTCCCCTGTGATATGATGCAGCCCGTCCTGGGTAGCCTGAGAAAGAAATTTCCCGATAGCTTGAATGTGGAATTTGTCCATGTTAATGAAAAACAGGTCCTGGCCGGCCGCTACGGCATCCAATCCATCCCGGTCCAGGTCTTTTTCGATAAAAACGGAAACGAGGTCTTCAGGCACACCGGCTTCTTTGCTGAAAAGGAAGTGCTGGCTCAGCTTCAAAAAATGGGGGTTCAGCCGTGAAAAACGCCAAATTTCTTATTCTCTGCGTCATTGCCTTTGCCGTGATCCTTGTTGTAAAAACACAGTTCTTCCAGGATGCCGGAACCGGTTCGTCTGCCGGAACAGACAGTCAGGGATCCCCCATTGATTTTGAAAGCCTGCCGGTCAAAGGCATGGTGACCCTCATCGACCTCGGGGCCACGGAATGTATTCCCTGCAAGATGATGGCCCCCATCATGACCAAGCTTGAAGCCGATTACCAGGACAAGGCGGTTATCGCCTTTATCGATGTCTGGAAAAACCGGGAACAGGCCCCCAAATACAAGATCCGGGCCATCCCGACCCAGATATTTTATGATGCTTCAGGAAAGGAAGTATACCGCCATGAAGGCTTCATGAGTGAGAAGGACATCGTGGCCCAGCTCACCAAAATGGGAGTTCCTTCCCCGCCGGGAAAAAAGGACTAGGAGGAACGATGCCGGATCAGATTTTTTTAACCGTCAACCAATGGATCACGGGCGGAACCCTCCTGGCGGCTGCCGGATGTTTCATCTGGGGCATGGTCAGCGTGCTGCTGAGCCCCTGCCACATGGCCTCCATTCCCCTGATCGTAGGCTATGTCGGGGGCCAGGACAAGATGGTCCAGCCCCGGCAGGCAGGGGTGTATTCCATCCTTTTCACCCTGGGCCTGTTCATCACCATCGCCGTCATCGGCATCATCTGCGCCCTTCTGGGGCGGATGTTGGGGGATGTGGGAAATTACTGGCAGATCCTCATGGGCACCATCCTGATTTGGGTGGCCCTGGGCATGCTGGGTGTTGAAAAATGCTCCCTTTCCGGCGGGCTCTTATACCGGCTGAAACTCAAAGGCATGACCGGGGCCTTTGTCCTGGGACTTGCCTATGGCATTTTGTCCGGCTCCTGCACCTTCGGCTTCATTGCGCCCATCCTGGCCGTCATCACGGTCCAGGAAAAAATCATGACAGGTATCCTTTTGATCGTTCTTTTCGGCATCGGTCATTGCCTTCCCATTGCCGTTGCGGGAAGCAGCGCCGCAGCCGTCCGGAAACTCATGGAAAATACCGCCTGGCAGGGCGCAGGCGCCTGGTTCCGCAAAGGGGCCGGGACCCTGGTGGGACTTCTGGGCCTGTATTTTATTGTTAACCCCTTTATTACCGGCTTATAAATCAGGATCTAAAACGGTTACGAAAAAGGAATCCGAAAATGCTGCTCAAAGACTATACCCTTGAAATATTCAAATCCAAATGCCAGGCCGATGCCAAAGGAGTTCACTGCTTTGCCCATCTGGGCCAGGATGTCGGCGAAGCCCTGCCCTATCTGAACACCGTCCTGGGAGGCTTTGAATATTTACAGGACCCTCCCGCCGTCACCTTCCGGGCCCAGGGCAAGCTCATCACGGTCCACGGAAAAAAGATCGCGGTCAATGCTTTGAGGGACGAAAAGGAAGCTAAAAAGATTGTGGATTGGCTGAAAAATGAAATCAATTCCGCCTGGGAGAAAAAAGATACCATCTCCCCCTCTTATACCGGTCTGCCCAGACCCGGTATCATTGAGATCTTAAAACTTCTGCCCAAAACCAATTGCCGGGAATGCAGCCAGCCCACCTGCATGGTCTTTGCCACCCAGGTGGCCGAAGGGGCCAAGGGCCCCGGCGACTGTCCCGGAATCAAGGCTGAGGAAGGCCGGAAACTGGCCGATTATATGAGCCGTTTTAACCTGGAATTCTAAGGAGCCGCCGTGCCCACTGTTTTAAAACATAACCTGATGAAAGCCCTTCAAGAGGCCTGCTTCATCCTATTCTTGGCCGTGGCGGCAGGCCTGGCCGTCAACCTGGCCCGGACCGATTCCATCCCCTTGTCCAGGACTGGTCCGCGGAATCAAGGATGGAGGAGGATGGCGGCAATTCCCTGGCCATCCCCCTTCCCGAAGCTGAGGCCCTTTTCAGGAAAAACAAAGCGGTTTTCCTGGACGCAAGGGACAAAACGCTGTTTGACGAAGGCCATATAAAGGGAGCCAAAAATCTTCCCTGGTATGAGGTAGATGACTATTTCCAACAGGTGGTTCCCGGTCTGGACCGGGAAGCCCCGGTCATCACCTATTGCGACGGGGAATCCTGCAACCTGAGCCATGAACTGGCCCTGTTCCTCAAAAACATGGGCTTTGTAGAGGTCAGGGTCCTGGTCAACGGCTGGACAGTCTGGCGGGAAAACAACCTGCCCATAGAACCTTCTGATCAATAAGGAGAAAACGCCTTGATTCCATCTTACCGGTTTTTTTATCACTCAGCCCGGCTGGCGTTGGGAGCGGTCTTTATTTACGCCAGCCTGGATAAAATCATGAATCCGGGCGCCTTTGCCCAGGCCGTGTTCAATTACCAGGTATTGCCCGGTACGTTGATCAATCTCACGGCCCTGATCCTCCCCTGGCTGGAGCTGATCCTGGGGGCCGGCCTCCTTCTTAACCGGTGGATGCACGGGGCTTCAAGCCTCGCTGCTGTTTTGATGACCGTTTTTATGGGGCTCATTGTGTTTAACCTGGCCAGGGCCTGGACATCAATTGCGGCTGTTTTTCCACAGACCCGGCCGAAGGCCCCATGAACAGGCTGACCCTGCTCAGGGACCTCCTGTTTTTAATCCTTGCCCTGGGCCTGGCAGCCTTGACCTTCTATAAAAAAAATATTGATGATAAAAATCAAATTGATATTGTTTAATTTTCAGGAGATATTTGCATGAAAAAAAAATCCATCTTCCTTTCAGTGTCTGTGCTGATGCTGATTTTCGCTCTTTTTTCAGGCCCCGGCCTGGCTGATCAGAAACCTGAGGCGGATTTATCCGAACCGGTATTTAATTTTCAAACCGCCTGGGAAGGCGATACCGTGTCCCATGATTTTATCATGAAGAACAAGGGGGCAGCCCCCTGGAAATCCTCAAAATCGACACCGACTGAGGTGCACGGCAGCTTCAAGTGAGAAGCTCATCCTTCCTGGAAGCGAAGGAAAAATATCTGTTTCATTAGCCACCCATGGCTATGGCGGGCATAGCGTAAGAAAAATAATGAAAGTTCATACCAATGACCCGGCCCAACCCTTGATCGGAATTGAACTCATCGGCCAGGTCAAGGCCTTTGCCCTTCTTTCCCCCGGCCATATTGAGCTGAAGGGGAAACCGGGAGAAGCCGTGACCGCGGTGATGACCATCACGCCGGCAGAGCCGGAGGCGGATTTTAAAATCGCCCAGGCAACCGCGAGGGACAATAAACACATCCGCTTTGAAGTCAAAAGAAAGAACCAGGCAACTCCGGCTCACTATGAACTGATTGTTGAAAACCTGAAAAAAGAACCCGGACTCTATACGGATCTGATCACCATCTGGACCGATACCTCCAGAAAAATTCCCATCCGGGTCTTTGGAAATATTGCCCAATAAATTTCCCCTGCAAAGATCATCTTTTTTAGTTACGGGTTGACAAGGCCTATATAGATCGCTATATTCATTTTTAACGATTTATAGGATGCCGCCCGGCCTGTCCTCCTGGCTCACTTACACCCTGTTGCCCATAAAGGCCGGCTCCCATGGTCAATGAAATCGCCCTGGGCCTGCTCTACGGGCTTCCGGGCTGGAAGGTGGCGGCCATCTATATGGGCACCGGGCTTTCCATCGCCATCATTGCCGGCTGGATCATCGGCCGGGTCTGGATCTATGTCATCCTCGGGATCGCGGTGGGCGCGGTCATCCATGGATTTGTGCCCGAAGGGACCGCGGCATCTTCCATTTCTTTGAGCCGGCGGGCCACAGACCTCTTTTATGAAGGCTTTTCCCTGAAATACCGGCGCTGAAAGAAAAAGGCCACGTTGACCAGGCCGATCATGACCGGCACCTCCACCAGAGGCCCGATAACCGCAGCAAAGGCCGCGCCGGAATTGAGGCCGAAGACGGCGATGGCCACGGCTATGGCCAGCTCGAAATTATTGCTGGCCGCGGTAAAGGCCAGGGTGGCCGTCTTTTTATAATCGGCCCCCACCTTTTTCCCCATATAAAAAGACACCAGGAACATGATCACGAAATACACCAGCAACGGGACGGCAATTCTCACCACATCCATGGGAATCTGAACGATGAGATCCCCCTTGAGGCTGAACATGAGAACAATGGTAAAGAGCAGGGCAATCAGGGTCAGGGGGCTGATCCTGGGGACCACCACGCAATGATACCGTTCCCGGCCCATGAGTTTAACGCCGATAAACCGGGTCAGGGCGCCGGCAATGAAGGGGATGCCCAGATAGATAAACACGCTTTCGGCAATCTGGCCGATGGTGATGGCCACGGCCGTGGCCTGAATCCCGAAGAGAGGCGGCAGCACCGTGAGGAAAAACCAGGCATAGACACTGAAAAACACCACCTGAAAAACAGAGTTAAAGGCCACCAGACCGGCGGCATATTCGGTATCCCCCTTGGCCAGTTCATTCCAGACAATGACCATGGCAATGCACCGGGCCAGGCCGATCATGATCAGCCCGGCCATATATTCGGGATAGTCCCGGAGAAAAAAGACGGCAATGAAAAACATCAGAAAGGGGCCCACCACCCAGTTCTGGACCAGGGACAGGCAGAGCACCCGGATATTCCTGAACACATCGGGCATGTCCTCGTATCTCACCTTGGCAAAGGGCGGATACATCATGAGGATAAGGCCGACGGCAATGGGGACATTGGTGGTTCCCACCGTAAACAGGTTGACGAAATCCTTGACGCCGGGCGCCAGCCAGCCGGCACCGATTCCCAGGGCCATGGCGGCAAATATCCACAGGGTCAGGAACCGGTCCAGGAAGGAGAGGCCCTTGCCCGCGGGCCGGGCTGCGGGGCAGAGGGCCGGGTCAGGATTTGCTCTGTCGGGAGTGATGCTCTTGTTATTCACCTCTGGTCTCCTTATAAAATATTGTCCGGCAGGGCTTCCACAAAGGCCCTGATCTCGTCTCTCACCTTCCGGTAGACATCCAGTTGGGCTGCCTCGTCCCCCCCTTGCGACGCGATCTCCCGAGCCAGGGCCGGCGGGTCGGCGAACCCGGCATGGACGCGCTTGCAGGATGCCGGGAAATAGGGGCAGGATTCCCGGGCATGGTCACAGACCGTCACCACCGCATCAAACTCCCGGCCCGTAAATTCATTGACATGTTTGGATCTCTGCCCGGAAATGTCCACCCCGGCCTCGGCCATAACGGCGACGGCATGGGGGTTCAACCCGTGGGTTTCAATCCCGGCGGAAAAGGCTTGGATCCTATCCCCCTTGAGTTTGCAGGTCCAGCCCTCGGCCATCTGGCTCCGGCATGAATTTCCCGTACACAGAAATAATATTTTCAGTTTATCCATTATGGCTCCTTTTTGGGTATGGGTCTTTTGGGATGGGACAGCAGGCCTCCCCCCGTTGCTGCCGGCAAAGGTCCTCACGGGCAAGGCCCGTGATTCGGTCCAGGGTATCAAGGTCGCTTTGAAAGCTTAAAGAGGTCCGGATTTCCGGGTCAAGCCATTGCAGGATGCCGTCCAACCCGCTGCCGGACCGGTCCAGGCTGAAAAGCACCCACCGGCCGTCCTTCCGGCTTTTCAGCAGCCCGGCGGCCACCAGGATGCTCAAATGGCGGGAGGCGGTGGCGCCGGTCACCTGGAGCAATTCCGTAATCTGGCAGGCGCATAATTCCTCATGGCGGGCCAGGGCGCAAAACACCCTGAGGCGGTTTTTGTCCGCCAGGGCCTTTAGTTTTGAAATCGTATCATCCATATCAATGCCATGTTTTTATAATTAGCCAAACAACTAAATATCTATATCAAAAATTTGACCCGGTCAAGAATTTTTATACAGCGTCTTTTTATGGCCAAGAATAGACGAATCCCCAGCCTCAAACCAGCCCCCCCCCCTGGAACAGAATGATGTCATGAAACAACCTCTTTATATAATTCATGAATTCTGTTCTTCATATCATTGAGAAAGCTTTTTCCTGATTCGGTAATCGTATAATATTTTCTTTGCTTATGATCCACGGTTTCTTTTTCAGATATCAGGAGCCCGTCGTTTTCAAGTTTGTTCAATATCGGGTATAATGTCCCGGGACTTATGAAATAATCATGCTCGGCCAGCTCCTGCATCAATCCGATACCGAAAACCCTCTCTTTATCCGCGTGATAAAGAATATGAATCTTTATGAACGCCAGTTCTATATCACGAATCATAATCCCCCTTTATATTTTGTAATATTCATCACACCGGAAAACCGGCCTGCCTTTATATAAGACCTGTTCCCATGGCCAGAGCAAGAAGAATCAGCAGGATGCCCACAATTTTCCGGATCATGTCCATGGTCACCTTTTTCACCAGCCGGGCCCCGATATAAGTCCCTGCAAAGGCGGATACGGTCCCGGCAGCGACGAGACCGAACCCGCCCGGGGCGGTGATCTGTCCAAAATCCGACAGAAAAAAAGCCGTGCCGTATACACCGACCCGGCTGATATCGACGATAACGGTGGACAGTACCATTGTGCCCAGAAACGCTTCCTTGGGCAGGCCGGCCCGGATCAGGAAGGCTGTACGCAAAGCCCCCTGGTGCCCGGAAAGGCCCCCGAAAAACCCTGAAACAATGCCGCCAAGCGGGATATACCGGGTATCAAAAGAAAGGGTATCGAATTTTGAAGACAGTTCGATGAATGAAAAAACAATGATGATCAGGGCGACGGTCAATTTAATCCAGGTAACGGAGCAGGCCCGGTTTCCAAGAGTATATTGGATAATCGGGGAAAGTTCGCTGAAATAACCGAGCACCAATGCCCCGGCAATTGCTGCAGCGGCCGCCGGGAATGCGAATCTGAAAAGAATGCGCCGGTCGGCGTGGTGGCCCAGGAGAAACGCTTTGAATATATTGTTTGCAAGATGGACCACAGCCGTGGCGGCCACGGCGATTTCCACCGGAAAAAACAGGGCAAATACCGGCATTAACAGAGTTCCAAGCCCGAAACCCGAAAAGAGGGTCAACCCTGATACAATCACCGCAGTTGTGCAGATAATGAGATAAATCATGTTTCCTGTCCTTTTATATAAAAAATTATCGAGTGTCGATATAGGTATATAATATCGATACTCGATAATGTCAACTCCTAATATTTGCCAAACCGCCGGCCAAACCCGGACAGAAAATTTTTACCCGGTCATGAGTACCACTGACGCGACTGTTGAACACCGCCCAGACCTCATCGCCTTCCCTTAGGCCAAGGCGGCTGCCGCTGTCGGTGGTGACAACGGACGAGATC
>JAAUSZ010000147.1 GCA_012031875.1 Desulfobacula sp. | reverse complement strand
CGGCACCGGACAAACCTGATCCCGTGTTTTTCCTTGGCCTCGGTAAAACAGGCTTCAAAGCCTTTACCGTGGGTTCTCATGTCCATATAGAAAATGGTGCAGGACAATTTGGGATCGTGTTCCTTGGCAATGATGGCCTGTTTGATGGCATACATGCAGCAGACCGACGAGCAATGCGCATTGTCGCAGGTATTGATATCCCTTGAGCCCACACATTGGAGCCAGGCGATTTTCTTGGGTTCTTCGTGGTCGGACGGGCGGATGATATGCCCTTTGTTGGGGCCCGAGGCAGACAGAAGCCGCTCAAACTCCAGGGAGGTGACCACATCCTTGGACGCGGCCCAGCCGTAGACCAGGGATTTTCCCGGATTAAAGGGGGAAAACCCCGGGGCCAGGATCACGGAGCCCACATCCAGGGTGAATTCCCGGTCCTTGTCCTGATAATTGATGGCCCCGGCCGGACAGACTTTTTCACAGTTCCCGCATTTGTCCTTGATCAGCTTGAGGCAGTGCTCCGGGTCGATGACGTATTTAAGGGGCACGGCCTGGGCATAGGGGACATAGATGGCCTTGCGCTTGACGAGATCGGCATTGTAGACATCGCTGACCTTTTTGGGGCATTTTTCCACGCAGGCCCCGCAGCCCACGCATTTGCTCATATCCACATACCGGGCCTTCTGGAAGATATCCACCTTGAAATGCCCTTTTGACCCACGGATATCCTTGATATCGGCCAGGGTGACCAGTTCGATATTGATATGCCGGCCCACTTCCACGAGTTTGGGCGACATGATGCACATGGAGCAGTCATTGGTGGGAAAGGTTTTGTCGAGCTGGGCCATGACGCCGCCGATGGCCGGACTTTTTTCCACCATATATACATAAAATCCCGAATCCGCCAGGTCCAGGGCGGCCTGAATACCGGCAATGCCGCCGCCGGCCACCAGGACTGATCCGATGGGGGGTGAGGGTGTCATAAAACTCTCCTTGGGAAATTCATCCCGTTTAATCCGTCTTCAATTTACAGGTTACAGTCCGTATTCCGCCAGATCCGGTCCGAGATAGGTCCTTTCGTTTTCTCCCAGGATGCCCAGGGAAAGGCAGATCAGGGTCCAGAGATGGACGGTATGGTAATCCGCCCCATGGTGATGGGCCAGGTCCTCGATCTGGGCGTGGCAGTTATGGCAGGGGGTCACCACATAGGTCGCGCCGGTGGCCATGATCTGGTCGAATTTGGTCTGGCCGTATTGTCGGCGTTCATCCGTGTATCCGGCCTGGAGGCGCCGCCGCCTCCGCCGCAGCAGTAATTATTGGATTTGTTAGGGGCCATCTCCACGAAATTTTCCTCGCCCACCACTTTTTTGACCACATATCTCAGGTCCTCGGCCATGGGATCTCCCAGGGATTTTCGGACAATATTGCAGGGGTCCTGAACCGTGAATTTGATGCCCGTGGTATTCCAGTCGGAATTGACGGGAAGTTTTCCCTCCCTGATCCATTTGGCATAGTATTCAATGATGCTTTGAATTCAAATTTGTGGGGAATCTTGAACCGCTGGAGGCCGGACCAGACGGCAAAGAAGGAATGGCCGCATTCGGTGTTGAGAAAGACCTTGCACCCGAGTTTGTCGATGTGTGCGGCCTGGGCCCGGACAATGGTCTCCCAGGATGTATCGTCGGCCAGGAACATGCAATAGTTTTCCCCGCCCCACATATCCGAATAATAGGTCCAGTCGGCCCCGGCCGTGTGAAGGATCTTCCAGAGCGGCAAGAGTTCATCGGGTTCCGTGACCGGCTCCCTGGAATTCTGGTTCAGGGCGAAAAAGGCCCCTTCCCGGTCAATATCCGCTTTCAGGTCTTCGAAACCTTCCTGCTGCCGGCATTCTTCGGCCAGGTCTTCCACCGTGAATTTGAAATCCTCAAAGGGCACGCCCATGGCCCCGCCCCTGGATTTGATATGGTGGTCGCAGGAGCCCAGGATGCCCTTGGGGCGTTCCGACCTAGGCCACTGGGACCTGAGATAATAGACAAGCTGGGGAATATTCAGGTGCATGGGGCAGACATCATAGCACCGTTTGCACATGGTGCAGGCCCAGACCCAGGGATGGCGCTCCAGTTCCTCGTCCAGGCCCAGAACGGCCATGCGCAGGAATTTCCTCGGGTCCATGTCCATGAGGCCCGTGGCCGGGCAGCCGCTGGCGCAGGCCCCGCAGGTCAGGCAGGCGCTCAAATTTCCGTCGGGGACCACTTCCCTGACCTTTTGTCTGATTCCCGCGGTGTTTTTTTTAAGTCTTAAGATATCCAGCATAACGATATTCCCTCCAAGGATTAAAATCTTTCATGTTCAATCCCATGACATTGTTATTAAAGGGAATCGTTTGCCGCCGGAAGGATGAGATTACCAGGCAGCCGCCGTTTCCCTGCAAAGACCGTGCATCTGCCGGACACGGGCAGAGCTGTCCGGCCATACTCAGTGTCTTTTGGGGAAAAGGCGCATTTTGTTCTCCTGAAGAAAATCTATGTTTGGATTTGATCCGGAAGCCTCACCGGCTGCCGGATCAAATCGGTTCTCCATCAGCCGTTATGGATATATAAAAAGACGGAGTTTGGCAAATTGATTATTTTTATATGGATTCAAAATTCTATCGAAATCCTTGATATCGGCTATTTTCAAGGGCAGAATTCCGGGCGGATCAGCCTATAATCCGTTCAATGAAGGCTTCCACCCGAGTCTTGATCTGGCCCGCATCCTCCATGCCGTAATCGGTTTCAATGCGGAGACAGGGGATGTTCCTGTCTTCCAGGGCCTTTTCCACGGGAATGGATTCCATGATATAGGGCTGGCAAAACTGAAGGCCGTAATGGATGACCCCGTCGGCCTGATAGGTTTCGGCCATGTCCGTGATATGGCCGAGCCGGTCCCCATTGGGCGTGAAAATGGCGCAGTCCACCTTGAAATACCGGTCGGCAATCGCGTCCATCAATTCATCCATTGTTGTCCCGGAACCATCGGTCAGGTTTCTGGCCCCCCTTTCTCCCACGCAGGACTCTTCACCCACGATCACCGCGCCGGAGGTTTCGATGATCCACGGCAGTTTCCAGTTGGGCACGGCCATGGGGCACCCGGATAATAAGATCCTGGGGGTCTTTTCCGGTGCAACTCCCTGTTTTCCGGCGATCCTTTTTTCCAGTTCGTCACAGATGGTATGGACCGAGGCCGTGAACCGGGCCGGGTTGTCATAGAAAGACACCTGGTTTGCCAGAAGGGCGTCCAGCCCGGAAATGGGGGCCGGGTCGGTTTTCCGGAGGAGGGACAGCCGGTGGAGGGCCTCCCGCTTGGCATTGACGGTCTTGATGGCCTCCTTCAGGGACTCCGGGGTGACGGCAACGCCGGTGAGGGCTTCAACAGCAGTCTTAAACCGGTCATATTCATGCCGGAGAAGATCTTTGCCCCGGTCCGATTTGGTCTGGGGCAGGTCCATGACATAGAGGTTGCCGGTGAGGGGCCCCAGGGACTCATAGGCCTTTTTTTTGCCGTCGCAGGTGTTTTCCCCCACAATCATGTCCGCACTCTCCAGATAGGGGCAGACTTGGCCCAGTTTAAACCCGAAGGCCGATTTGATCAGGGCGCAGGTGTTCCTCGGCAGATATCTTTCCACCTCTTCCATGGCGAAATCCGCACCGGAGCAGAGCCCCACCAGGGTGGCATTGGCCGCCAGGGCAATTTCCTCGGGCACAAACACACAATAGGACCCGATGATTTTCCGGCCCTGGGCCTTCTCATCCAGGAGTTCCTTGATCCTCAACCCGTGCACCTCGCTCATGACAAAATCAAAATAGCCCATGCCTTCGGGTCTGTTCTTCTGGGTCAGGAAAATGTCCTTGTAAGCATTTCCCAGGACACCCAGCAGGGCGTCATGGGACTCGAGGTTCAGCCCCAGGTCCTTCCACATGGCCGTATAATCAGTTCCCATTTTTTTCTCCTTATGGTTGGGTTATCGATACGGCGTTAGAATATTAAGGATGCCCCAGTTAATCAAATACGTATTTCCAGTCAACTATTCAAAATGTATTGGAAAAAGCTATGGGATGATTACACCGGATAAAGGGTTATTCTTCCCCGGGACCATAGGCCCGGGCCAGGGGGTCTTTGCCGTCCGAGAACATGGCCCCGAAGGCGTCAAACCGGTCAAGATCCGATGCAGTACAATAGTGCATCCCCTTTTTGCCGCCGATCATCATCAACGGCTTTGCCCGATCCAGGTCCAGCCTCCCCTCCGGGGTCAGACAGGCATCATCCACTTCCAGCCTGAGTACCTGGCCCATGACAAGAGTATAGCCCGGCCCCTGGTGAAATCCGGCCAGGCGGCATTCCATCCAGGCATAGGCCCCGTCAATACCCGGGGCATTTACCATGGACGAGGGCCTGGGGGTAATCCCGGCCAGGTCGAATTCATCCTCCTCCGGCTTTGAAAACCGGGCCGTGGGGATGACCTTATCGGTAAACCCCTGTCCCACCAGGTTGACCACAAACTCTTGGGTCTCCCGGATATTGCCCAGGGTATCCCGTTTTTCAGCCGAGGCCAGGCAGATCAGGTCCAGGGGGCGCAGTACCGGCATAATACAGGAATAGGGGGCAATATTGCGGACCTTGTCCCGGCTTTGGGTGGAAATAAAGGCGATGGGCAGGGGCATGAACCCCTCCCGCATAAATGGTTTGAATATCATGGGATTATCCTTTTGCTTTTGGTTCAGGTTCAGGCCAGCGGGGATCCTTTCCCAGCAGTATCTCTAGGGGATTGGCCCCCAGCCGGGTCAGGTCCTCAATTTCTTTGCAGTTTCAAGTTTGCGGGTTCTGACCACGGACACAAAATCCCCGGAACTGTTTATCCTGGCGGTAAAAAACCGATTGTAAACCACATGGAGCCAAGGTTGATGCTTCCAGTCCAAGGGGGCCGATTCTTCCAACCCGGCAAATTGCCTGAAGGCCTTGGCCTGCCAGTCAAAGGCCAGGACCCAGGCCTGACCGCCTCCGGCCCGGCTGTCCCGGCGGATGATGATGCCCCCCAGGTTTTCATAGGTATCCTTATCGGTCTTCCAGGGCCGGTTCCAGGGATAGGTCATGGTGACATATCCGTGTTTGCCCGGGGTCAGATTGAGGCCGGTCATGATCAGATCGTCCTGGCACCAGGCCGGAATCCCTATGTAGATATAGTCCTGTGTTCCTGTGAGGGGAAAATGGTCCAGGATATATTGGGTCGTGAAATACCCGGTGAAGACCCCGCAGCAGAGATGATCGTGGAAGAGGCTGCCGGCCAGGACCCTAGGCGGTACCTTGTCTGCCCAACCGTTGGCCAGGGTGACCAGGGCAAAGGCCTCTTTTCCCAAGACCTGTTCAAAGGGTGTAAAATCCGTGCCCGTGACCACCCTGACGTTAAGGGGTCCAAAGCGGACAGGTCCCTGGGCCGTGATCCGGACCAGGACCAGGATGAGATCCTCCGGGGAGGGTCTGGTGATAAAGGCGGCCCAGGGGGCGTCTGTCCAGGCGCCGTGGACCGGCAGAAGACTTCCCCGGCCGACGCTGACCCCGGCCTGTCCGGAAAAAACGTCAAAAAGCAGGTGACAGGGCTGGTTTTCAAGATTTGCCCAGCCCACGTTGGTCAGACAGGCCTCAATGGGGTGGGGGGCCAGAGCTTCTTGAGCCGCTGCCACGGCCTGCCTGCCAAGGTTCTCCATCTCCTGGGTCCCGGCCCGGGCCACCGGGGAAAGGCCTGCGAAAAACAATAAAATGATCAGAAAAAAAGACAGGTGTTTCATATGATATTCCTTATATTAGGTTGTTTCAAGGTTTCAAAACGTGAATCTCACACCGGCCATGACCGTGGTGCCGGCCATGGGGTATCCCTCTTTTTCCTGGTAGGCCTCGTCCAGGATATTCTCGGCTGTTGCCTCCAGGTCTGCGGCCATGGCCTTGTTTTTAAATATCCTGTACCGGGCCGACATATTGACCAGGGTATAGGCATCCAGGACCGTGAGGGTCTGGTTGGTAAAATGTTCCCGGACATCCACCCAGGAGACCCAGACCCTGGCGGAAAAGGGGCCTTTGTCCTTGAGGTCCAGGCCTGCGTTGACCATGAGATCGGGCAGATCGGGAAGTTCTCTGGACAGGGCGTTGCCTTTGTCCCAGGGATCGTCCGATTTATCTCCCTTCTGCCAGGTGGCATTGGCCCAGAGCTTGAGATTCAGGGGCAGGGGGAGGCTGAATCCGGTTTCCACCCCCTTGATCGTGACCTGGCCGATATTGTAATACACTGATCCTACTCCCGTCACCGTGGTGGAGGAGATATAATCCTCGATATCGTAGTAATATCCCCGGACAAAAACCTGCAAAGCCTTTCCAAGGGTCTGGTCCAGGCCCAGTTCATACTGGAGGGCCCGTTCGGAGTTGAACTCGGTGTTGAAATAGGCGGTGGCGTTGTTCAGATACCACCAGAAATATTCGGGAGAAGTGGGATAACGGTGGGCAATCCCCCATCTTGCCGTGATTTTGGTTTTGTCCAGGGGCGAGTAAATCAGGGCCAGCCGGGGGTCTGTGTGGGATTCATCCAGGCTCGACACCCCGGTGCTCCAGGAATAGCCAAAGGCTTCGGGATCGATGGCATCGGCCGTGAACCATTCCTGGCGCAATCCCGCCTCAAGGCTCAGGTCCGGCCGGATCTGCCAGGTATCCTGGGCGTAGAGGGCATGATAGCCCATGATGTCTTCCTGCCCTTTGAACCCGTTCCGGATAAAGGTCATAAAATTGATGGAGGCATTGAAATAGGACTCGTCAATATAGGTGACCCGCTGTTCTCCCCAGCCGTAATGGCGGGTCTCGCCCCCCACCTCAACCAGGTGGGCTCCCAGGGTTCTGGAATAGGCTGTACTCAACAGCCAATTGCCGTTCTCGGCATCGGTCTCCCGCTCGTAGATTTTTTTGTTCCGGTTTGCCGCATCATAATAGGTTTCACAACTCTCCTGATTCCAGAGGCGGCCTTCGATCCTAAAACTGCTCTCCTCTGTTTTGTGTGCAAGGTAGGCGGTCAGGTCGGTGTTTTTGTCTTCGGTGGCTGATCCGTCGCCCCAGGCCCTTGCCCCGTTGATCAGCCGGGCCGAGATGCCGGGTCCCCGCAGTTCCTTTTCATCTGCCAGGGGGGAATTCGGATCGTAATAGGCGCTGTTTGTCCGGTTGTACACGGGATTGCCGTTTTCCGTGGAAGAAAGGTCAATCCCGGTGCCGGCCTCCCAGTTTTCCGGCAGATCCAGGAAAAGCCGGGCCGAGGCCCTGTCCCGGTCCATAAAATTGTTTCTCAGGTACCCGTCGGTTTCAAAATGGCCGGCAGACAGGCTCCATCCCAGGGGGCCTTTTTTCCAATTATGTGAGATGCCTGTATCAAAGGTGTCCTGGCTGCCTGCGGAGAGGTTGACCTGGGTCTCCGGGACAGTGCCTGGGGTTTGGGTTACCAGGTTGACCACCCCGCCCAGGGTATTTCCGTATTTGGCCGGGCAGGCCCCTTTGAAAATTTCAATGGACTCCAGGGACTGGGTAAAGAAGGACCCCCAGTCCACAGCCCCGTTGCCGTAAGAGCCGTCCCGGTTCAGAGAAATTCCGTCCTGACGCACAGTCAGGCGGGTCTCATCGAATCCCCGGATTCTCAAGGCGTTGGACCCGGTGCCGGACTGGCTTTGGCGCCGGATCTGAATGCCGGCTTCCCCCTCCAGCAGGTCCAGGATATTTCCGCTCTGCAACGGGGCCTGGATCCGTTCGGTATCCAGTACAATCATTTCCGAGTCCCCCTTATTTTTCCGGGCTGATACCACAATGGGGTCAAGTTCCGTAGATGTTTCGCCGTCAGGCAGATTCCCGGCCCGGCCTGTTCCGGTCAAGACCAGAACCAGGCACAGCAGGGAGGCTGTTATTTTAAAAAATGTCATTTCATATCTCCTCAATTCAAAGGTTACAATTCAACAATCCGACCCGGCCATAAAAAAAGGCCGCAAAGGCACCCCCATTCCCATGGGTAATGACCTTCGTGGCCTAATGTTTTTTTTTCTGCCCTGTCCGGATCAGGACAGGGTATGATGGATCAAAAGCAGCTCGGCATCATCCAGGACTTCCAGCATATGGTCCTGAAGCGCCTTGAAACGGAGGGCCGCACCGAGCCCCAATTCCTTTGGGTCACCCATGACCGTTATCCGCACCCGGCCTGAAACCACCAGGCAGACTTCTGCGGTGTTGTCGTGCAGGCCAGGGGCTGACTCGGTCTTTGTCCCTTTGCCTGCCTTGAGGTGATAGATCTCAAAGCCGGGAAAACGGACCTGGATACCTGTGAACCCGCCCTCTTCATAGGCGTTTGTCAGGCCTGATTCCGTTGTTCCACTCTCCGCCATCTGAACCAGTTGGCTTGCTTCTATCTGGAATACCCGGCCTAAAGCGCTGAGGGTTTCAATAGTGGGATTCCCCTTCCCCGATTCAAGCTTAATGACGGTTGCCCGGGTGATATTGGCCTTTTGGGCCAGCCCTTCAGCCGTCATGCCCCGCTTCATGCGGAGGTTCCGGAGGATGGAAAAATCAAATTTCTGATCCATGCCGGAATTTGTATATTTTAAAATTCAATATGTCAATTAAAATAATCAAAATATGTGACTTGATATTTGAGGGCTGGAGAAATTGCCTTGAACGGTCCTGAACAGATGGGTTTCCATAGAAATATTCTATCCTTTTTCAACCAGCCATCGGATCAATCAATTTGATTTCAACCGACGGCCTCATCTAAGATCCGGAAATCCGGAACACGGACATGAAATATGTCCATAAATAAAGAAAAGGAGACCAAATGAATAGATTCGGACTAAAAACCATTTTGCTGGGAATGCTGTTGGTATTGTGCAGCGCCGCAGCCTTTGCAGGCCCGGCCCTGGATCAGAGCGGAAAAGGCATCAAGATCTGGTTTGATACGGGCGGGCCCGTGGGCGAACCCTATAATACCATTGTCCAGAACGGGGCCAAACAGGCCGCCGCCGACCTGGGCTGCGAGCTGACCCTCATGTATTCGGACTGGAGCCCCCAGATCATGATCGAGAATTTCCAGAAAGCCGTGGCTGCAAAACCGGACGGCATCGTGGTCATGGGCCATCCGGGGGATGACGCCTACCGGCCCTTTATTGAGGAAGCCGTTAAAAAGGGCATCATTGTCACCTCGGCCGATACGGAGCTGCCGGCATTGATGGGACAATACCAGGCCTCGGGGTTCGGGTATACCGGAGCCGACAATTATGCAAGAGGCAAGGCCCTGGCAACGGAAGCCGTGAACCGATTCGGCCTTAAAAAAGGGGACAGAGCCCTGGTCTGGGGACTCAAAAGCCAGCCCACCCGTGGCCTCAGCTCCAAGGCCCTCATCGAGACCCTGGAAAAAGCAGGCCTCACGGTGGACTATATGGAAATAACCCCTGAAATCGACAAGGACGCCACCCTTGGCGCACCGGTTATGACCGCCTACCTGTCCGCCAATCCCGACTGCGACATGGTGGTCATGGACCACGGGGCCCTGACGGCCCAACTGGAGAATTTTTTCAGGGCCGCCGGGGTGGCTCCGGATAAGATCATCGGGGCCGGGTTCAGTCTGTCTCCGGCCACGGCCACGGCCGTCAAAGCCGGGTATGTGGATCTGGTGGGCGACGACCAGCCTTATCTGCAAGGCTATCTGCCGGTATTGCAGATCGTGATGACCAAACGCTTCGGTTTTTCCGGTCTTCAGGTGTTGACCAGCGGCGGGTTCATTCACAAGGGCAATATCGGCCTCATTGATCCCCTGGCCAAACAGGGAATCCGATAATCTGAAAAGGGTGGGCTCTTTGCATGGGCCCACCTCTCTCCCACAGCTATGGAAACAATCCTTCAAGCGGTTTCACTCAGAAAATCCTTTGGCCCGGTCCAGGCCCTGACCGACGCCAGTCTCTCCATATATCCGGGAGAGGTGGCGGCCCTCATCGGAGACAACGGGGCCGGCAAATCCACCCTCATTAAAATCCTTTCCGGTGCCGTGCGGGCGGATTCCGGGTCCTTAACCATCAACGGCCGGTCCGTGGACCTGAAATCCTATTCCGTGACCCGGGCCCGGTCCCTGGGGGTTGAAACCGTATACCAGGAGCAATCCCTGGGGGAAAAACAGCCCCTCTGGCGCAATGTATTCGTGGGCCGACACATCTGCAACGCCCTGGGCTTCATTGATGTGCGCAGGGAAAAGGAATCGACCCTGGCCATGCTCCGAACCGGCATGGGCCTGAAAGGGGTGGGCATCAGTGCCGACGCCCTGGTGGGCTCCCTTTCCGGCGGGGAAAGGCAGGGGCTCGCCATCAGCCGGGCCATGTATTTTGATTCGGCCCTGACCATCCTGGATGAACCCACCACGGCCCTGGCCGTCAAGGAAGTGGAAAAGGTGCTGAATTTTATCCGGTCCATTCCTGAAAAAGGCCGGTCGGCCCTGTTCATCTCCCATAATCTCCACCATGTCCATGAGGTGGCGGACCGGTTTCTGTTTGTGGATCACGGGAGGATCGTGCATGAATGCCGCCGCAGGGATATGTCCGTCGCCGAATTGTTCGGCAAACTGACGGAGCTGTCCCTGGCCGGGAGTCCGGGTTCCCCGGCATGAAGGCGTCCATGACATCCCTGGTTTTCAAATACCGGTTCCAGCTCGGCATAACCCTACTCCTGCTCTGCTCATGGGCCTCTTCATAATGGGCAGCCCCCAAACCTTTCTCCAGCCCCGGATCTATCTGGCCTTCATGTCCGCCATCCCCTTCCCGGCCCTGCTGGGTCTGGGCCTGACCCTGCTGATCATCTCCGGGGAGATGGACCTGTCCTTTCCTGCGGTCATGATGATTTCGGGCCTGAGCTTTTCCTTTGTCAGCCAGGCCACGGGAAGCCCGGCCCTTGGTTTTTTCTCGGCCCTGGCCACAGGGGCCTTTGCCGGATTCTGCAACGGCGTCATCGTTGTCCGCATCGGTGTGCCGGCCATCATCGCCACCATCGGGACCCAGTTTTTCTGGCGCGGGGCCGGCACGGTCCTGGCCGACGGGCTGGCCATCAACCTGACCCAGCTTCGGGGCACGCCTTTTCATTTTCTCATGGCCGGCCGCCTCGGGGGCCGGGCTGCCCATGCAGGCCCTCTGGTGCCTTGGCCTGGCCGTGTTTTTCTGGTTTCTCCTGAACCGCCATACCTTTGGCGACGACGTCCTGTTCATCGGTGACGACATCCGCACAGCCCGGATGATGGGGGTCAGGACCGATCGGGTGCGCATGGGCCTCTTTGTCATCATGGGGCTTATCAGCGCCCTGGTCTCCGTCATGATCTGCCTGGAAATGGCTAACTGGTGGCCGACCCAGGGAGAAGGCTATCTTCTGCTGGTCTTTGCCGCCATCTTCCTGGGGGGCACCTCGGTTTTCGGGGGTCAGGGGACCATCTACGGCACCCTCATCGGGTCCATCATCATCGGCATTCTGGAGGCTGGCATCATCGGCGCAGGCCTGTCCGGATACTGGACCCGCCTGGTTCACGGCCTTGTCATCGTGGTTTCCGTTTCCGTCTATGCCGGGGCCTTTCAACAAAAAAGAGAATAAGCATGAATCTTAAAAAAGACACCAGGGATAAAAAACAGGGCCTGGGATTTCTGGATTATGTAGCCGGGGCCGGAAAACGGCTGGCCCTCCCCTGGACCGGGCTTGCGGGCCTCAGGCTCACGGGCATGAAGCTTTACGAGGTGTATGGGTCCGTAGAAAACCAGCTTGAGGTCGCAAAGCAGATGGAAGAGCGGTTTGTCGCCGATTTTACGGGGATCATGGATGACGGCATCATCCTGAGCGAAACCCTGGGCATGAAGATCAAGGCCTATGATTATGATTTCCCGGCCGTTCAGGAGCATGGGGTCAAGACCCGGGAAGCCTTGGGCCGCCTGAAGATGCCGGACCCCTGTCCGGGGGACGGATAAAGACCAATATCCAGTCCGTTGAGGCCCTGGCGAAAATTTCCGAAAAACCCTGGCCATCAGTATTGAAGGCCCTTTACCCTGGCGGCC
>JAAUSZ010000146.1 GCA_012031875.1 Desulfobacula sp. | reverse complement strand
TCAGTCCGGCTGGGCCTACCTTCATATGTTAAGTTCTCCTGAGACGAGATTCTCTGGTTTTTGTATAACAAGTTAATGTATAACTCCGTATATCCTAGCAATTTGAATATGATTCGACTCAAAAATTGAACGGTGAATCAGAAAAATTCATACCACTGATTTTTTCAATCTGCAAACTTTAATATCAGATTTATCCATACAGAAAGTCACTTCCTGATTTGCCCGGTTATTCAATTTTATTGGAGATTCCTGATGGGCCGGTTTCGATTTTTCACCAGATCGGAAACCCTTGTCTGCAAATTGTCTGGGGCGGAAAAACGAAAAACCGAACCACATCCTCCCGGGCTGAATTTTAGAAATGTGTTATACTCCCTCCACTTTACACCCACTTACCGATCTTAAATTATAATGGCATTTTACAAGGCTATGAAAAAAATATTTATGAATATTTATAAATATTTCTTGACTTGGTGGAGATTTTTCGTAAAAGTGTGGTTCAAGGTGGTGGTAAGTGGATCAGTTAATGTTATTAACCAAGGCTTAAATAAGTGTTTCGATCAAGCTCCTTTCATACAATTGACGCCAAAGGCCGGGTCATTATCCCCGCCAGGTTCAGGGTGGACCTGGAGGATAAGGAAAAAGGCACCGGTGTCATGATCTCGAACAAGGACGATTGTCTGTACGCCTACACATTTAAAGAGTGGGAAGACGTGGAGAACCGGATCCTGGCGGCAAAAAGCGCCTCCATGGCCGAGTTCCGGCGGTTTTTCCTGGGTAATTCCTGCGAATGCATGCTGGATAACCAGGACCGTATCCTGATTCCCAAAAGTCTGAGGGCCTATGCAGGACTTGAAAAAGATATCGTTCTGGTGGGGAACCTGGATCATTTTGAAATCTGGGACCGAACCAAATGGGATGAGGTCAACAAACGAACGGAGCAAAAACTTAAAAAAGAGGAAGTCAGAGAGGAAATCGCTTCCCTAGGGTTGTAGCAATGGGATTTGAGCATACGTCTGTAATGCCTCAAGAGGTGCAGGAGCACCAGAACCTTAAACCCGGCCATATTTGTGTGGATGGCACGCTGGGTGGGGCCGGACATGCTTTATCAACCCTCCGGGCCATAGCCCCGGACGGCATCCTCATCGGGATTGACCAGGATGCAGACGCCATCCGGCATGCTACAGCCGTATTGCACCCGTTTAAAGACCAGGTACGTTTGTTCCACAGCAATTTTTCAGATCTTCCCCGGATTCTGAGTGCTATGGGGATAACGGGTGTGAATGCAATCGTCCTTGATTTAGGCTTTTCACTGAACCAACTTAAAAACAGCAACCGAGGCTTTAGTTTTAATCAGAATGAACCATTGGATATGCGAATGGATATTCGGAACCCTTTGACGGCCTTTGAAATTGTCAATTCATTCTCCGAGAGTGAATTGACGGATATTTTTTTTAAATACGGAGAAGAAAAATTCTCCCGGCGCATTGCCCGAAAAATAGTGGAAGAACGAATCAAAACCCCAATCCGAACCAGTGCGGCCCTTTCACAGATCATCACTGCGGCCGTTCCCCAAAAAAGTGCGGCAAAACAGCGGATTCATCCTTCCACAAGGGTTTTCCAGGCCCTGAGAATCTCGGTCAACAAAGAGCTGGAGCAATTGGAAGGCTTCATGGCCCAAGTCCCCTCTCTTCTTTTGGAGAACGGACGGCTTTGCGTCATCTCCTTTCATTCCCTGGAAGACAGGATTGTGAAACAGGCCCTGCGCAGATTTGAAAACGGCTGCACCTGCCCGAAAACCCTTCCGGAATGCCTCTGCGGTTTTGTTCCCCGGATGAAATCCGTATTCAGAAGGGCCCTGGTTCCGTCCAAACAGGAAATTGAAGCCAATCCCATGGCCAGGAGCGCAAAATTAAGGGTGGCCCAAAAGGTTTAAGATATGGCGGCGAACAATATCAAAATAATGAAAACCCCATCCCTAAAAAGAATACCGGATCTCTCTGGCTCTGGGTCATTTTCATTCTCTTTGCCGAACTCATGGCCTATACCTGGATCAGGACCGAATCCACCCAAGCCCTTTTACGGATTTCAAAGGCGGAGGAACGCCTTTTGGAAAAACGCTCCTATCACAAGGCCCTGCTCGCGGAAATGGAATGGCTCAAATCCGATGCAAGGATCACCCGGATTGCCGGAAACCGGCTGAACCTGTCAACGGTCACCCTGGACCGGACCATCTATCTTTCAGGAGAGGACGGATAATGGCAGGGAATTTTAATATCCGCATCCGAAGAAGAATCGTCGTCATCCAGGTCATTATGGTGGCTTCGATTCTGCTGCTTTGCGGCAAATCCTTTGATATCCAGGTATTCAAGGCCAAGGAATTGTCTGAAAAGGCTGAAAATGATTATTCCCGGACCATCACCATCAAGGGCGAGCGGGGACAGATCCTGGACCAGAATATGAACAAACTCGGGGCCAGCATTGATGCCGTCACCATTACCGCGTGCCCGGCCAAGATCACGGATCCTGGGGATGCCGCCAAAAAAATCGGAACCCTCCTGGGTATCAATCCGAAAAATCTTAAGGAAACCCTTTCTTCCAAGCGGATGTTTGCCTGGGTGCAACGGGGGGTGACCCCGGACCAGGCGGAAAAAATCCGGGAACTGAATATTACCGGAATCTATTTTGAAAATGATTCCAGGCGGTATTATCCCTACCGAAGCCTTGCGGCCCAGGTGATCGGATTCACGGGGGCCGATGATGCCGGGCTGGAAGGCCTTGAAAACCGGTACAATTCCGTCCTGGAAGGCCGGAGCCGGAAAATCAGCCTCACCCGGGACGGGAACGGAAGGATCCTGGACTATGAGAAAAAACGGGATTCCGAATTAAAAGGGGATTCCATTGTCCTGACCCTGGATAAAAAAATTCAATTTTTAAGCGAACAGGCCCTTGAAGAGGCCGTCACCAACCACCATGCCCGGTCCGGCATGGCCCTGGTGATGAGGCCGGCAACCGGGGAAATCCTGGCCATGGCCCATTATCCTGAGTTCAACCCCAACAATTACAAGGGGTACGGCAGGGATGCCTACCGGAACCGGGCCGTCACCGATGCCTTTGAGCCGGGCTCCGCCATGAAGGTCTTCACGGCGGCCGCGGCCCTGGAAAAAGGGGTGACCCCGAAGACCATCATTTTCTGTGAAAAAGGCACCTACCGTATCGGCAGTTTTACCATCCACGACACCCATTCCTATGAATGGCTCACCATCAGCCAGATCATCCAGCTTTCCAGCAATATCGGCGCGGCCAAAATCACGGAATCCATCGGGGATAAGGCCTTATATAACTGCCTGGCCGGCTTCGGGTTCGGCAGCCGGACCAATATCGGCATTACCGGGGAAACCCCGGGAAACCTCATCCCCTACCGGAAATGGTCAAAAATCGACTCCGGCGCCATCTCCTTCGGCCAGGGCATTTCCGCTTCGGCCCTCCAGCTTGTTACCGGCATCAGCGCCATTGCCAACGGCGGAAATGTCATGAAGCCCCTCCTGGTGAAAAAAATCATTTCCAACCAGGGAGAAACCCTCCAGGAATATCCGCCGGAAATTGTCCGCAGGGCCGTATCACCCAAAACCGCGGGCGAGATTAAGGCCATGATGAACCTGGTGGTCAGCGAGGAAGGGACCGGCACCAAGGCCGGCATTGACGGGTATGAGATCTGCGGGAAAACCGGCACGGCCCAGAAGGTGTCCGAGGGTGGTAAAGGCTATGCCAAAAACAAGTATACATCGGTCTTTGCCGGATTTGCCCCCCTGGAAAAACCGGAACTGGCCATCCTGGTCATCGTGGATGAGCCCCAGAAACAGTATTACGGCGGAGACGTGGCTGCCCCGGCCTTTAAGACCATCATGGCCGAATCCTTCAATTATTTGAACATTCCGCCGGAAAAAAATAAAAATATGGTGGCCCTGGCCTCGGAAGGAGGGAAAAATTGAAGCTGTCCCTTCTCCTTGATGCCTGCGGGCCGGCCTCCCCTTCCCTGCCAAAGGGGGAAAGGGCCTATGATCCGGAAATCCTGTCCATTGCCTCCGATTCAAGGGAGGTCCGGCCCGGAAGTCTTTTCATTGCCGTCAAAGGGCTCAAGGCCGACGGACACGATTATATGGATCAGGCCCTTGAAAACGGGGCCGTTGCCGTCATTGCCGAATCCAACCCGAAAAACCGGGACCAGGTTTTCCTGGTTGAGCATTCAAGGCCGGCCATGGCTGCCGTGGCGGCCCGTTTTTACGGAAACCCCTCAGACTCACTGGTCCTTGTGGGCGTCACCGGGACCAACGGAAAAACCACCACCACCTTTATCCTGGAAAGCATATTCAAAACCGCCGGATTCAATACCGGGGTCATCGGCACGGTCAATATCCGCTATAATGGAAAGGTGTTTGACAATCCCGTCACCACACCGGATTCCATTGACCTCCAGAGGGCCCTGGCGGAAATGAAAGACGCGGGAATTACCCATGTGGTCATGGAGGTCTCCTCCCACGGGCTGGATCTGAACCGGGTGGATTTCTGCCGGTTTGATGCGGGCATATTCACCAACCTGACCCAGGACCATCTGGACTACCACAAAGACCTGGAAGCGTATTTTGAATGTAAAAAACGGTTTTTCACTCAATTCCTGGGAGCAAGGGGGAAAAACCAGGCCCCGGCCATCCTGAACATTGATGATGAAAAAGGCGCCCTTTTGTTCTCCAGCCTTGAAGGCAAAACGCTTTCCGTCAGCACTGTAAAAAAGGCGGACGTCCATACCCTGGACATCAGGGATGACATCCACGGCCTGTCCGGAATCCTCTGTCTCGGCGAGACCACGGTTCAGTTTTCATCGGCCCTGACCGGACGGTTCAACCTGGAAAATATTTTATGCTCGGCCGGGGCGGCCCTGGCCCTTGGGATGGACCCTGAAATCATCAAAAACGGCATTGAAGCCTGCCGCTCCGTACCCGGAAGGCTTGAGAAGGTGGACAATTCCATGAACCGGTTCATGTTTGTGGACTACGCGCATACGCCGGATGCCCTGGAGTCCATCTTAACCACCCTGAAAGCAAGGGCCCCCAAACGGCTCATCACCGTATTCGGCTGCGGCGGGGACCGGGACCGCTCCAAACGGCCCCTCATGGGCAGGATTGCATGTGAGTACAGCGACATTGCCATTGCGACCTCGGATAACCCCAGGACGGAAAACCCCGATCTTATCATTCAGGATATCCTGACCGGCATCCCCCATGCTGAAACGCTTTCCCATGACGACCCCCTGATCCGCCCCTTTAAAAAAGGACTCCTGGTGGAAGCGGACCGGAAAAAGGCCCTGACGACCGCGGTATCCATTTCCAAACCCGGGGACATCATTGTGGCTGCCGGCAAAGGCCATGAGACCTATCAGATAACAAATGAAGGCACCATTCATTTTGATGACAAGGAAGAGCTGCAAAAGGCGGCCCGTGAATTTGGCGGCCGGTTCAATCCCATCCCGTGGACGGCTGAAGATCTTGCAGGAGCCTTAAGTCAGGCCCCGGTTCTCTCGGCCCTGGAATCAGGTTTCACCTTTTCCGGCATTTCCACGGACTCCAGGACCATCCGGGAATGCGAAGTCTTCCTGGCTCTCAAGGGAGACCGGTTTGACGGCCATGCCTTTGTTGAGCCCCTCATTGAAAAAGGCGTCAAAGGCCTTATTCTGCAAAGCCCTTTCTATTCGGAACTGGATCCGGCCCTGAAAAAAGAATGGGAGCAAAAAAACCTTATTCTCTTTGAAACCCGGAATACCCTGGCCTCGCTTGGAGACCTGGCCCGGTATCAGCGGCTCCGCTCAAAGGTGAAAGTCCTGGCCGTCACCGGTTCCAGCGGGAAAACCACCACCCGGAAGCTCCTGGAAGACATTTTCACAACCCGGTTCCACACCCACGCCACCCTTGGCAACCTGAACAATGAAATCGGCCTGCCCCTGACCCTGCTCAAACTTTCCGCGGCCCATGAATGGGCCATTGTGGAAATGGGAATGAACCATCCGGGAGAAATATCCAGGCTCAGCCGGATGGCCCTGCCCGATATGGCCGTGATTACCAATACGGCTCCCGTCCACCTGGAGGGTCTCGGCAGTGTGGAAAATGTGGCCCTGGCCAAGGCGGAAATATTTGAGGGCCTCCGGGAAAACGGCATCGGCATTCTTCATGCCGGTGATCCCCGGCGCGGGATACTGGAGGCCAGGGCAGGGCAAACCCAAAACCTTGAACACCTCCTGTTTTTCGGGCCAGGGAAGGATAGCCGGATCTGCGCGGAAAATATCCGGTCCCATGAAACCCAAACGGAATTTTCCGTCACCGCCGGGGAAACAAGGCATGAGTTCATGGTCCCCTCCCCGGCCCCCTTTATGGTGGACAATTGCCTTTGCGCCATCCTGGCGGCCATGACGGCCGGGATCGACATCGAAACCATCCGGAAAGGCATCCGGTCCTTTTCCCCGGTTTCGGGCAGGATGAACATTTTCAGGCTCTCCAAGACCCTCACCCTCATGGATGACACCTATAATGCCAATCCCGCATCCGTTGAAAAGGCCCTGCACACCCTTGGGAAGGTGAGCGGCAGGGACAACAGCATCGCGGTTCTCGGGGACATGCTGGAGCTGGGGGAAAAATCCGGCGAGCTTCATCGCGGGATCGGCCGAATGGTCGCCGAGCTTGGGATAAGGAACCTGTTCGTCTTCGGCTCCCGGGCCGGCTATTTCCTGGACGGGGCCCGGGAGAAAGGCTTCCCTGAAGAGGGGATCTTCCAGGGCACAAAACAGGAAATCGCGGAAAAAATTCTTGAACAGGCCCACACCAAAACCTGGGTACTCATCAAAGGATCAAGGGGCATGGCCATGGAAACCGTCATACAGGACCTTAAAAAAATATTAACCGTCAATTCCTGAGGGGTCGGAATGCATGATTCAGAATGCTTAAAGGAAGGGCACAGGGTAAATGAGTCGGAATACTTAAGAGAAAGACGCAGGCGGAGTGACAGAAGAATGTTTTCCTACACTGCCCATGCCCCGGAAAGAAGGTCCGGGCTGGACAGGAGGGAAGAAAGCCAAAACAGATTAACGATAAAGGTGGGCTAAGGCAAGAACAGATGTTTTATGAATTTTTATACCCGTTTCATGTTGATTTCACCTTCCTGAACTTATTCCGGTATATCACCTTCCGGACCATTTACGGGGGGCTCACGGCCTTTTTTATCTGTTTTCTGTTCGGGCCCTTTGCCATCCGGAAGCTGACCCAACTGCAGATCGGGCAGAATATCCAGAGCGACGGACCCAAGTCCCATCTCGTGAAACAGGGCACCCCCACCATGGGAGGACTCCTCATCCTGTTTTCCATTTTCATGTCCGGAATCGCCTGGGGAAACCTGTCCAACCACTATGTCAACATTGTTTTATTGACCCTGCTTCTCTTCGGCGCCATCGGATTTGTGGATGATTACCTGAAACAGATCCGAAAAAGGAATATGGGCTTTACAGCCAAGGGCAAATTCGTGTTCCAGATTCTCTTTGCCCTCATCATCTCTTATCTGATTTATAAATGCCCGGATTTTGATTCCACCCTGACCATTCCCTTTCTGAAAAATATTTCCCCGGACCTGGGTCTCTTTTATATTCCCTTTGCCACCCTCGTGATTGTGGGAACGTCCAATGCCGTAAACCTGACCGACGGGCTGGACGGCCTGGCCATCGGCCCCTATATCGTAGCCGGCGTCACCTATATGTTCTTTGCCTATGTGGCCGGGCATACCCAGATTGCCGATTACCTCCATGTCCGGCATATTGCCGCGGCCGGTGAAATCTCCGTGATCTGCGGCATCCTTGCCGGTGCGGGCCTGGGCTTTCTCTGGTTCAACGCGCACCCGGCCCAGATTTTCATGGGAGATTCAGGCTCCATCCCCCTGGGGGGAGTCCTGGGGACCATCGCGGTCATCACCAAACAGGAGATCCTGCTCCTGGTGGTAGGCGGCCTCTTTGTCATTGAGGCCCTGTCCGTCATCATCCAGGTCTCGTATTTCAAGCTGAGCAAGGGGAAACGGGTCTTCCGCATGGCCCCGCTGCACCACCATTTTGAACTAAAGGGCTGGCATGAATCAAAGGTCATTGTGAGGTTCTGGATCATTTCCATAACCCTGGCGTTAATCTCGTTAAGTACATTGAAAATAAGGTAGCTTCCGTTGAAAGAAATGACTTCCCCCTATTTCCTGGTGATCGGCCTCGGCGCTTCAGGCGTGTCCGCGGCAAAATTCCTGTGCGCCAGGGGAAAGTCCGTGGTGGCCACCGACATCGATCCGGCAAGGGCATCCTTGGCAAAAGAGCTGAATGCCCTGGGAATCAAAACGGAAATCGGCTTTCATGATCCAAATACCTTTAACCGGGCCGGAACCCTCATCCCCAGCCCCGGCATCCCCCTGACCCTTCCCCATATTCAGGAGGCCCTGGCTCACGGGGCGGATCTGACGGGCGAGCTGGACCTCTTTGCCGCATACAACACCCTTCCCGTCATTGCCATCACCGGCACCAACGGCAAAACCACCACCACCACCCTCATCGGCGACATGCTGAGGGCCTGCGGCAGGAACCCCTTTGTGGGCGGGAATATCGGCACCCCCCTGCTGGAAAACCTCATGGCTCCCGGCAACACCGATGTGGTCGTGGCGGAGATATCCAGTTTCCAGCTCGATATCTCAAAGACCTTCAGGCCCCAGGTGGGCGTATTGCTGAATATTTCGGAAGACCACCTGGACCGCTATCCCTCCTATGAAGCCTATGAAGAATCCAAATGGAGCCTTTTTAAAAACCAGGTCCCTTCGGACACGGCCGTGGTCAACCGGGCCGTCAGGGGATTTGAAAAGGCCTGTAAAAATATCCGGGCCCGGGTTCTTGATTTTTCATCCGAGCCGGCCAGCCGGGCCGGTTGCGCGGCCGAGATCCGGGATCAGGACATCCGGATCCGATTTGAAGGCAGAACCCATATCCTCGGGACAGATCATTTAAAAGAGCTTCAGGGCGCCCACAACCGGGAAAACATGGCCGCCGCGGTCCTGGCCTGCCTTGCCCTGGGCAATTTCCCCATGGAAAATCTTGCAGCCGGGCTGGAATCCTTTAAAAACCTTTCCCACCGCATGGAATGGGTAAAAACCATTCAGGGCGTTTCCTTTTATGACGATTCCAAGGCCACCAATACCGATGCCGTGGTCCGGGCCCTGGAATGCTTTAAAAAGGATATCATCCTGATCCTGGGCGGCAGGGAAAAGGGCACGGATTTTTCGCTTCTCCTTTCCCATGTGAAAAAAAGCGTGAAAGCCATTGTATCCATAGGAGAATCCAGGGGCCATGTCATGGAAACCTTCCAGGGACTCTGCCCGGTCATGGAGGCCCGGACCATGCAGGAGGCCGTTGAAAAAGGATATGCCCTGGCCCTTCCCGGTGATGTGGTCCTTCTTTCACCGGCCTGCGCTAGTTTTGACATGTTTGACAATTACGCTCACCGGGGCCGGGAATTTGCAGCCCGGGTTCATGGGCTGGGGGGTCAACACCATGACTAAACCTGCCGGGGTCCTGCATCCGTTTTTCAGCGAAAAGGCCATTCTCTTCCCGGTCCTCCTGCTTTGCGGAATCGGCATTACCATGGTGTATTCGGCAAGTTCATCCATTGGCCTGGAAGAACACGACTCGGCTTTTTTTTATATGAAAAAACAGGTTCTCTTTTTCTGCATCAGTCTCTGTGTCATGTTTATCACGGCCTCATTTCCCTATAAACTCTACCGGAACTTTTCCTATTTCATCCTTTTTGCAGCCATCTTTCTTTTGGTGGCCGTTCTTTTTCCCGCCCTGAGCGTCAAGGCCGGCGGCGCCAACCGGTGGATCCATATCGCGGGCATCACCTTTCAACCCTCTGAATTTGCAAAACTGGCCCTGATCCTGTTTCTGGGGTATTCCCTGGCCAAAAAACAGGAGCAGATCCGGCTCTTTTCCGTGGGATTTTTTCCCCATCTCATGGTTTTTATCCTTCTTTCCTTTCTCATCATCATCCAGCCGGATTTCGGAACCCTCGTGGTACTGGGCATGATCACCTGGGGCATGATGTTCATCGCGGGGGTGAAACTCCTTCACCTGCTTTCTCCCCTGCCCCTGGTCATCCCGGTCCTGTATTTCTTTGTGTACAAGGTGGAATACCGGTTGGAAAGGATCCTCGTGTTTTTAAATCCCTGGGCCGATCCCTATAATGCCGGGTACCAGATCACCATTCCTTAAAGGCCTTTGGCTCGGGCGGGATTTTCGGGAAGGGGATAGGTCTGGGCATGCAGAAGATGCATTATCTTCCCGAACCCCATACGGATTTTATTTTTTCCATTATCGGGGAAGAGCTGGGGCTCATCGGCGTCAGCCTCGTTCTCTGCCTCTATCTCATCCTGCTGCTGAAAGGCATCAACATCGCCAAGAAGGCCGGGACGGTTTTCGGGGCCATCACGGCGGCGGGCCTGACCATTTACCTGGCGGTCCAGGTCATCATCAATACCGGCGTCGCCCTGGGGGCCCTTCCGACCAAGGGGCTCACCCTTCCCTTTATCAGCTACGGGGGGACCTCCCTCATCATCAATATGGCTGCCATCGGCATCCTCATGAATATCGGAGCATCCAAAGATGATGAACCGCCCGTTTAATCTTCTCATCGCCGGCGGAAAGACCGGAGGCCACCTGTTCCCGGGAATCGCAACGGCCGAGGCCGTTAAAAGCCTGAACCCGGAAGCCGAAATTTTATTTGTCGGCACGGATGCGCCCTTTGAGGTCCAGACCCTTGAAAGATACGGGTTTGCCCATGAAAGCATTTATTCAAAACCCATTAAGGGTAAAAACCCTTTCAGCAAATTATTTTCCCTGGGCCTCATTCTTGTTTCCCTGATCCAGTCCCTGATCCTGATGAAAGCCTTCAAGCCCGACTTTGTCCTGGGCGTAGGCGGGTTTTCCTCCTTTGCCGTGGTGGTCGCGGCCCGGCTCCTGGGCATTCCCCGGGCCATCCAGGAGCAGAACGCGTTTCCCGGATTGACCAACCGGAAACTGGCCCGCTTTGCCGACCTCATCTTCACCTCCTTTGAAACCACCCGGGGCTGGGCCGGTCATCCCAAGGTGAAATATGTGGGAAACCCGGTGCGGGAAGCCCCGGCATCTGAAACCGAACCTGAGACAATTCCCCGGCCGGGCCGGATCACCCTCCTGGTCACCGGCGGCAGCCAGGGCGCAAAAAGCATCAATGCGGCCTTTATGGATGCCCTGGCCCTTATGGACAGCCGGGACAGGCTTTCTATCATCCACCAGACCGGGAGCCGGGATGAGGCCTTGATCCGGCAGAAATATGAAGACCTCGGCATCCAGGCCAGGGTCAGCGCCTTTTTCCATGACCTGCCCCAGATCCAGAAAACCGCAGATCTGGCCGTTACCCGGGCCGGGGCCGGAATCATTTCCGAACTCTGCGTCCACGGGCTTCCGGCCATTCTGATCCCCTTTCCCCATGCGGCCGACGATCACCAGACCTTTAATGCCAAGGCTTTGGAAGAGCAGGGGGCCGCCATTCTGATAAAAGACGGGGACCTCAATGGAATGACATTGAAACAGGCCATTGAAAGCCTGATCAGCGATCAGAAAAGGCTGGATCTCATGTCGGAAACACTGAAGGGCCTGGCCAGGCCCGATGCTGCAAAAACCATTGCCGGGCATATCTTGAATTTCAAAGGAAGAAAGGGCTAACCCATGTATCAGAAAAACTATCATATCCATTTTGTCGGTATCGGCGGCATCGGCATGAGCGGGATCGCGGAACTTCTTTTGAATCTCGGGTACAAGGTGTCCGGCTCGGACCTGAAACTGTCCTCCATCACCAAACGTCTTGAGGCAAAGGGCGGGATCATTTACCAGGGCCACCGGAAAGAACAGGTGGAAGGCGCCAGTGTGGTGGTGACCTCTTCAGCCGTTTCAAAGGAAAACCCGGAGGTCATGCGGGCCAAAGAGCTGTCTCTTCCCATCATCCCCAGGGCTGAAATGCTGGCCGAACTCATGCGCATCAAATATTCCATTGCCGTATCCGGGGCCCATGGAAAAACCTCCACCACCTCCATGGTCGCCCAGATCCTCAACACGGCAGGGCTGGACCCCACCGTGGTCATCGGCGGACTTCTCAAGGGCCTGGATACCAATGCC
>JAAUSZ010000145.1 GCA_012031875.1 Desulfobacula sp. | reverse complement strand
AAACTCCCAATAGGCTTCATCCGATACGATCAGGCGGTTTCCGGGATTCGGACCATGGAAATCATCGAATTCCTTTTGTCCGTCATCAACCCGGTGGGATTATTGGGATTGCAGAGAAACACCAGTTTGGTTCGGGGCGTCACGGCCCCGGCCATGGCCTCGGTATCAATGGTAAAATCCGGGCGCATGGGGATTCTGACGCGCGTTGCCCCCATCTTGGCGGCAATACCGTCATAGGCCGGAAAGGACAGCCCGGGGAAAATGACCTCATCTTCAGGGTTCAGAAAGGTCAGCCCCATCATGGTGATGACGGCGTCAGCCCCGTTGCCCATATAAAAGGAGGCGGCCGAGAGATTGAATCTTGCCGATAATTTGGCAACCAGCTCGGGGCAAAGGCTTTCCGGATACAGATGGGAGCCTTCCCGGATTTCCCGGATCATGGCCTCAACAGCCAAGGGGGAGGGTCCCAATGGGTTTTCATTGGTGTCAAGCTTGATGATCCGGTCCATGCCGCATCCCCGTTTCACCGCTTCAACGGGTTTCCCCGGAATATATTCCTTAGTATTTAATATGGCGCTCCGGGCCATGCCTTGAAGGTCGTGCATCCGTCTGTCCTCACCCTTGCGGGCCATTATCCTTAACGGCAGGATTCCGGCGCCCGGGAAAACGGCATCCATGCCCTTGTCTGGCGGAGAGGGTGGGATTCGAACCCACGATACCGGTTTCCCAGTATACTGCTTTTCGAGAGCAGGGCCTTCAACCGCTCGGCCACCTCTCCGCATCAGCGGACCAAAGTCCGGCAGGTGATGTCCATCTTAATGATTATGAGCACATTGTCAAGATTTATGAGCCGGGCCGGCATAATGCGGTAGGCAATTTCAGAAAGTTATAGTTTTCGATTGTGATTTATATATCGAGTTGCCCGTAGAAAAGGTTCTTCGATTAAAATTGTCAGGGAATATAATTGAATTCGCTTTGTAAATTGATTTTATGAACTCAGTATTCACTTACAACAAGGAAGGCAACAAGAGGCAAATGATCTTTTTGTAATCCGCCGAAACAAAGAAGGTTACGTTTCAAGGGTTTGCTTTTTTTTCGATTTTATATACCAATCATTTTTACCATAAAACTTTTCCATACATTCCGGACACATGCCATGAGTAAACGAAGCCTCTGAGTGTTTTTCAATATAGCTTTCCAGTAAATTCCAATAACCTTTATCATCTCTGATTTTTTTGCAACCTGAACAGATAGGAACAATACCTTTTAATGTCTTTATCTCATCCAAGGCGATGGTAAGATCCGCAATCATTTTTTTCTTTTTTCTTTTTCCAACTTTTGTTTTTGAATGATTTCAGTTTCAAGAACATCCCTTGAAACAGTTATCGCTTGAAGATTTTGAGCCATATTATTAAACGCTTTAGCGAGATGATTAAATTCATCATTAGAGGGGATTGAAATTTGGGTTTGAAGATGGCCCTTCCCAATTTCTTTCACACCCTCTGTTAATAATTTCAGTGGCCTACTAAGAAATTTTGATATGATAAACGAAAAGAAAAGGGCCAAAACGAAGCTACCAAAAATTACTGCAAAACAAATCCATTTTAATGTTCTGAGTTTGTTCAATTCACTTCCTACTGGGTAATCTATCCCCAACAGAGCAATTGTCTTCCTGTTTTCATCCAGGATGGGAACCGTCCCTCCTAAGAACTGATAAAAATCATCTGTATTCAACTCATCTAAAATAAAAATTCTTTCGCTGACCTTGGACCAGGGATTAAAATTTCTAATAATATTGCCGATAGGATTCCCAGGCCAACCGTCCTCTGTTGGTTCAGGCCCAGCAGACGCAAGAATCATACAGATATCTTCTTCCAGCGTCTCTATCGGGCCGATTAGAAGAAAAGCGCCCATCATTCCTTTATCCATCCCTGCAATGTTCTCAAACTCATAATTTTTTAATAAGGGGGCCGCATCTTTATAAGTGGCATAGTTAATCTTCTTGAGGTGGTGTAAAATCATTTGAAAATCTTTTGAGGCATGAAGTTCTTTGATTTTTTCAGCGGTGATACTCCTTGTGGTTCCTCCCGGTGGAAGTGCTTCAATTGCCTGCCTGTCAAATACCGATTCTTCCAAAGCCCTTATCTTCAACCGCTTTAAAGCTTCCCGACTGTCATGATCAAAAAGCATAGCTCCTAAATTGCCGACATCCCGAAGATTTTTCTTCAATGAGCCTAAAATCGTCTGGTAGGTTTTAGCATATAAGCAATATAACCCAAGGCTACTCAAACTGACAGATAGCAAACAAACGATAATTCTAATTTTCCATTGGAAAGATAATCTCATTTCAAATTTTTACCTTAGTCAAATTTAATAAATTACACTGAAATGTAACCATTGATTATCAGATATATTTGCCTTGATAAGTTGTAAAAAGTATTTTTATCAATAAAAGTGTATGTTTCTGACTGCTTCTAAACCAAATAGCTTCAGTCGGATTAAGACTAAAATTCATTTGAAATAATTCATATCAATCTTTTTAAGACTTGCATAGATGTTTCAAATTTTATCTTTGGTGAAAATATAATTGAATCAGGAAGGATTCGGGAAAATCAATTTTATTGGAGATAGAGCCCCAGGTTCCCGATAAATTTTTACATCCTTTTGTTCAAGTCCCAGGATAAATCTCCGGACAGGAAGATTTTATTTTGAAGGTTTTAATCCCCAAGAGAAACCCCCTGGGGATTTTTAATCGTTTTTTTTAACAGCCGGATGATCCGGCAACCGGATTCCCTTTTCAGCCTTTTACCCTCTTGATGGTTCCATTGCTGAGCATTTGCTGAAACTGAGATAACAAGGCCTTTTCCTCTTTGTCAATATGGCTGTCATCGTGGGCGCAGTCCATGATTTTATTATACTCTTCCGGTGTTATTTCCATGTCTCGAATGGCGTCATTGATAAGTTCTTTAAGGTTTGACGCTGACTCGCTTGGTTTTTTCATAAGTACGGCTCCTTGATTAAATGTGAATCGGCATTTATTTCATTCTTCCGGATACCATTTGTCACAGCTCATCATCCTTTTTTACATGTAGAGATACCCAATAGCTGGTAAGGCGGGCACCAGCCGACCAGACCCGTCAGAATCGGCAAAATGCCTACCAGACCCCATAAAGATTTCGGCCCTGCAAAAACCAGGGATAAAATTATAAGCCCCACAACAACACGAATAACCCTCTCAATATTATGAATATTTTGTTTCATGGCGCTCCTCCTATATTATGGTTTTTATTGAATCTGAACCAAATATAAGGGCTGGTTTGAATTTGAAAAGAAGAAGCTTCCTAAAAAAATCGACTCAGTTTATATCCCATCATATGGATTTTTCATAGTTTTCTTGACATCAGGCATTTTCTTATCCTATATGCTTGTGGTCTTACAGCCCTTTTTTGGGGATAACAAGAGGTGAAGCATGGCTTTCATTGAAACCCGCCAGGATGGTTACATCCTTGAAATTAAAATAAATCGTCCCGAAAAGCACAACGCCCTGTCTCCCGAGATGTACCAGGCCTTGGCGCTGGCCTACGGCGAACTCTGTCACAATCCCGGCCTGCGCGTGGCCTTGCTGTATGCCGAAGGCAGGCATTTCACCTCCGGTGTCGAATTGGATAAGTGGGCCCCTGTTTTTAGCAATGGCAAGGGGTTTGAGACTTGTGAGGGCGGGATCGACCCCTTTGGCCTGGCGGGCGAGCGTCATGGCAAACCGGTGGTGGTGGCGGTGCAGGGCAATTGCTTCACCTGGGGCGTTGAGATCCTGCTCAATACGGAGGTCCGTGTCGCTGCGGATGACACCCGGTTTGCCATGCTGGAGGTCAAGCGCGGCATCTTTCCCTGTGGCGGCGCAACCCTGCGGTTGCCTCAGCAAATGGGCTGGGGCGCGGCCCAGCGCTATTTGCTGACGGGGGATATCTGGTTGGCCGACGAAGCGTGGCGGCTGGGCCTGGTGCAAGAGGTGACGCCCGCCGGCCGGCAGGTGGAAAAGGCCCGGGAGATCGCAGAAAAAATTGCCAAGGCGCCCCTTTGGGCGTCCAAAACATCCTCAAATCGACCCGCATGGCCTGGAATGAAGGCGAGGCCGAGGCTGCCAAACATCTCTTCAAAGATTTGTTGCCCGTGATGCAAAGCGAGGACGCCGTCGAAGGCGTGCTCTCGTTCATGGAGCGCCGCGACGCCGTTTTCAAGGGGTGTTGAGGCCGGTCACTGCCTTGAACGATTCCTATAGCTGTTGAGTTTCGAATTGGATCGTGATAGCTGTAAGAATTATTGCATGTTAAGAATACCTTGGGACCAATTCATTCCATGAGGAGAGTTCATGCCAAATCCCGATAAAGAGCATAGACCCCTGCTTGATGCTCATGGCCAGCCGTTGAAATCATCCCTGCAAAAGAGGCAGCAATTTAAGCAGGCCATTGAATTCTTAGTTGGCGAAAAATATAGAAAATTATTAGAGGTGTTCCCCTCTTCTTTGCGTTGGATAATAGTGCTTATAGGAGCCGTAGGCTTGTTATTATACAGCACCTACAGTACCTGGAGCAAATGGCCTCTATACGAGGATATTATGGCTGGAATAAATCAACGATCTCTTCCTACAACCAAACAATTTGCCATTGCTGTTGCCCGAATAGAAGGAGATGATGCGGATGCTATCCGCACACTTATTATGGATTCCCTGCGGGACCTTCGCGGGGTCCAGCCTTTGCGGTTCGATCGCCCCACAAAAATTCTTCTCGCTGATGATCCGCAGGAAGAAGAAAGGCGGACCCATGTCCTGGCTATTGAATGGCTGCAGGAAAGTAAGGCCGATATTCTTCTCTGGGGTCAGGTGCTGCCTGCTGCGGGCACAAAGGAGCGGATGGTTCGGATTTTTTTCACCGCCAAAGACAGCCCAGAGCACGAAACGGCCCGGATAAAAGAAAGCGAGGCCATTCAAATTCCTGTTTCAGCCCGAGAACCTCTGGAAGCAGTTGTTCGCACCCAGGTGTTGGCCCGGATAAGCGCCATTCCAGATAGCCATCCGGTTGCCCATGATTTGCAGCTTGAAATCCAACGGTTGGAGGTTATGATCAGCAATTGGGAAGAGGGTGAAACCCGTGCTGTGCTGCATCAGGTTCTTGGCGACGCCTTGCAAACCGTAGGTGATCAGTTGGGAGAAGCAAAACCGCTTGAAAAGGCAATCGCTGCATATCAAGAAGCGCTCAAAGAGTTGACCCGCGAACGGGTTCCGCTTCAATGGGCCATGACCCAGAATAATCTTGGTATTGCCCTGCAGACTTTAGGGGAGCGGGAGAGCGGAACAGCCCGCCTTGAGGAGGCTGTGTCGGCGTATCGGAATGCGCTTGAGGTTTTTCAAGCCTCCGAATCCGGTTATTATATTGAAATAACACAATGTAATCTTCAAACTGTTTTGGAATTATTAGAAAAACGTTAGGCTTTTTTTTAAATAAAAAATTGAAAAATCTAAAAAGGGTGAATCTGCCCTTGACAATAAAATGAATGATCATTTATTATAGTTTCCATGAGAGCCAAAGACGATATCAAGCAGGAGGCCTTGTTTGAGGCCACGGTAAAACTGGTCAACGAGATCGGGTTTGCCGCCAGTTCGGTTTCCAAGATCGCCGGGGAGGCCGGGATTTCTCCCGCCACCCTGTATATTTATCACAAGAACAAGGAAGACCTCCTGGTGTCCACCTATGTGGGGATCAAGCGAAACATTGCCGGGGCCGTTCACGAGGGCTTTGACGAGAGTCTTCCCATCCGGGACATTTTAAGGCGGGTCTGGTTTCGGATGTTTGATTATATTTCCCGGCACCCGGACTATTTCCAGTATACGGAGCAGTTTGCCCATTCGCCTTATCAGGCCCTGGTGGATAAGGGGGAAATCGAAGCCTTTTTTGCGCCCGTGATCCGGGTCCTGCGCCGGGGCATCGAGCAGAAGATCATCAAGGACGTGGATTTCCATATCCTGACGGCATTTATCTTTTATCCCATCCTGGCCATTTCAAATGCACGGGTCTGCCTGGACTTTGAACTGACGGACAAGAATATTGAGGCGGCCTTTGCCATGGCCTGGGATGCCGTCCGGCTATAAAAAACAATAAAAAAATGCAAATATGGGTAAATGAATATTCATTTTAAACGCCAAGAGAAACCGCCCCATTCCCCGCAGTTCTACGGCGGAAAATTCAAAGGGAATCTACCGGCCCTGACCATGGGGCCCAGGGACTGGATCACCTCGTCCCGGCGGTTTTTGTTTGAAAAGAACGGCCAGGTGCCGGCCGGGCCTTTGCCGGTGCAGCAAGCCGATCTTTCCTTTTTGAATGACAGGGCCAACCATGGCCTCAACAGCACCTGGCTGGGGCACTCCTCCCTCATGATCAATATGGAGGGCTGCCGGATACTGACGGACCCGGTGTTTGAAAACAGGATCACACCCATGGGACCCACGCGGTTCAACCGGGAATTCCCCCTTGATCCAAAGCAATTGCAGGACATTGACCTGGTCCTGATTTCCCATGACCATTACGACCATCTGAGCAGGGCCTCCATCCGGGTGCTGGCCCCGGTTACCCGGCGTTTCATCGTTCCCCTGGCCGTGGGCAAACGGCTGGCGGCCTGGGGGGTTCCACAAAAGCGCATCATTGAGCTGGACTGGTGGGACAGCCATGACCTGGATTGCGGCCTGACCGTTACGGCCACGCCGGCCCGGCATTTTTCCGGCCGGGGGCTGGGGGACCGGAATTCCACCCTGTGGGCCTCCTATGCGGTTGCCTCGCCCCGGTTCAGGATTTTTTTCAGCGGGGATTCCGGTTATTTCCCCGGGTTCAGGGAGATCGGCGAGAGGCTCGGCCCCTTTGACCTGACCTTTCTGGAATGCGGGGCCTATAACGAACTCTGGCCCTTTGTCCACATGTTTCCCGAAGAAACGGCCAGGGCCCATCTGGACCTGAAGGGCAGGGTGCTTCACCCCATTCACTGGGGAACCTTCAACCTTTCCCTGCATGCCTGGAATGAGCCCATGCAGCGCCTGGTCCGGGCCGCCGGGCAAGGCGGGATCGAGACGGCCACGCCCATGGCCGGAGAAACCTTTGTCTATGAAACCGGCAGCCGGGAAAATCCCTGGTGGACCCGGGGAGGAGGAGAAGAAAGAAGATGAAAACCCGGCGGGATTTTTTAAAGCAGGGTTCCATGGCCGTGGGGGCCTTTGCCCTGCCGGCCCTGATCCCTTCCTGTCTGGCCGCCTCGATTAAGGCGGATATGACCATGACCCCCCGCAAGGTAGAGCGGCCCCTGGTGCTCTGGTACAGCCAGACCGGCTACACAGAACGAAACGGCAGGCTTATGCAAAAAACCTTTGAGGGCTTTGGCCTGAAGGCAACCGGCGCCGATATCCGGGATTTCGACCGGGCCGGGATTGGTGAATTTGATCTCATCGTGCTGGGGTCTCCGGTTTTTTATTATGATACGCCTCCATATGTCAAAGACTGGATACGGGCCTTGCCCGATTTAAAGGGTGTCCCGGTGGCCGCCTTTGTCACCTTTGGCGGGCCCGAGGGCAACCAGCACAATGCCGCCTGTTCCATCCTTGAAGGCCTGGCGGCAAAACAGGGCGCGCCCGTGGGCATGCAGGCCTTTATGAACATGAGTTCCTTTCCCCTGGCCTGGTCCAGGGACAAGGTCCATGAAAAAACCTGGATGAGCCGCCACCTGCCCGATGAAGGCACCTACAGGGCGGTCCGGGATTTTACCGGATTTCTGCTAAAAAAGGCAAAAGAGGGCCGGGCCCTGGAATTCTCAAAAAAAATCACCCTGCGGGAATGCTCGACCTGGCTGGGTCCGGTCTTCTGGACCAAATTGTTTGTGAAAGACCATTCTATTGATGAAAAGCGCTGCATCGGCTGCGGGGCCTGTGTTGAAAAATGCCCGGCCGGGCTATTGACCTGTCCGGTTTCAAGGTGGATACGGAAGCCTGCGTGCTCTGTTTCGGGTGTGTCAACAATTGTCCGGCCGGGGCCGTCCATATGGTATACAACGGGGAACGGGTTATGGGGTATCATGATTTCATGAAACTGAAGGGATTGAAAATTAAGGAGCCCGGAGAAGGGACCTAAAGGAGATGCGACATGTCTAAAAAAATTGTGTTTATCCAGGGAGGTCCGCGCAAAAAAGGAAATACCAGGGCCATGGCGGCCCTTGCCATGGCGGCGGCCAGGGAAAAGGGGGCGCAGGTGGCTGAGCTGGACGCCCTGGGCCTCGGGTTTAAAGAGGCCGGATGCCTGGCCTGCCGGAAATGCCAGGAGTCGGAGCTGTATCAATGCGTGCTGGGCGATGAGGTGGCGGAAAAGGTGGCCGGCCTGCCGGAATACGATACCCTTGTCCTGGCCACCCCCATTTACTGGTGGAGTTATCCGGCCCAGCTCAAGATTCTCATCGACCGCATGTACTGCCTGTCAAAATTTTCCGGCCCGGCCGGTCCCAGCTCGGCCCTCACGGGAAAGACCCTGGCCCTCCTGGCCACGGGCGGGGGAGGGCTGGAGGACAATCTCAGCCTCCTGGAATCCCAGTGGCAACAGCCGGCCCTGATGCTGGGGACGAAATTTCTGTCCTGCCTTTTTCCCGATGTGTCGCCGGAGCCCGGTTCTCTTATGAAGGACCCGTCGGCCGTGGAAAAGGCCAAGGACTTCGGCAGGCTCCTGGCGGGTTCATAATTCAGGAAACCCCGGCTTTTCTGTCTTGTCCACCGGCGTAAAAGAGGGTAATATGCCGGGTGTTAACGGCAGTTATTTTTACGCGGAGGGGAGTATTGTGAAAAATATTATCCTGGGATTTGTTTTGCCGGCCATGGTCGCCATGGGCCTTTTCTTTGCCTGGACTCAAGAAGGACGGGCCCAAGAAGGCTCCATTATCTCAACCTCCTTTTCCCTGAGGGATACGCCCAAATACAAGGAGGGGTTCACCCATTTTGACTATGTCAATCCCGAGGCGCCCAAGGGCGGGGCCATCACCCTTTCCGCCACGGGCACCTTTGACAGTTTCAACCGGTACGCCCAGCGGGGGGATGCCTCGGAAGGCAGCGAAGACCTCTATGACACCCTCATGACCGGGTCCGAGGATGAGATCGATGTCCTCTATCCCCTCATTGCGGAAAAGATCGAATATGCCAAGGATTTCACCTGGATCATTTTTTATATCCATCCCAAAGCCGTGTTCCAGGATAAAAAGCCCATTACCTCAGCCGACGTGGTGTTTACCTTCAATACCTTCATGGAAAAGGGGGTTCCCCAGTTTAAAAGCTATTATAAGGATGTGGCCAAGGTGGAGGTCCTGGACCAGCACCGGGTGAAATTCACCTTAAAGATCCCCCGGCTGGATCTCCTGCATTCCCTGGCCGGGCTCAATATCCTGCCCAAACATTACTGGGAGGGCCGGGATTTTTCCGAGCCCACCACGGAAGTGCCCCTGGGCAGTTCCGCTTTTACCATTGATGATTATAAAATGGGCCAGTATGTGGTGGTCAAGCGCCTGCCGGACTATTGGGCAAAGGATTTGCCGGTGAACAAGGGGCGGTATAATTTTGATTTTATCCGCTATGATTATTACAAGGACGAGGCCGTGACCCTGGAAGCCTTCAAGGCCGGGGAATTCGATTTCCGGGCGGAAAATGTGGCCACCCAGTGGGCCACCCTGTATACGGGCGAGAATTTCGACAAAAAGCGGATCATCAAGGAAGAAATTCCCCATGAGGTTCCCCAGGGCATGCAGGCCCTGGTCTATAATACCGGCCGGAGCTGTTCAAGGATATCCGGGTGAGGGAGGCCCTGACCTATGCCATGGATTTTGAATGGATGAACCAGCACCTGTTTTATAACCAGTACACCCGAACCCGCAGCTTTTTCCAGAACACGGAATATGAGGCCAAGGGCCTGCCGTCAAAAGAGGAGATGGCCTGCCTGGAGCCGGTGAAAGACAAGATCCCGCCAAGGGTCTATACCCAGGAATACCAGCCCCCGGTCACCGACGGCAGCGGCAATATCCGGCCCCAGTTGAGGGCAGCCCTGGCCCTGCTCAAGGAGGCGGGCTGGGAAATCGCCAATCAGACAATGATTCACAGGGCCACGGGCAAACCCCTGGAATTTGAACTCCTGCTTTACAGCCCCACCATGGAGCGTGTCGCCATCCCCTTCCAGGACAACCTGAAAAAACTCGGTATTACCCTGAATATCCGCCGGGTGGACACCACCCAGTTCATCAACCGGCTGAGGGAACGGGATTTTGATATGGTCACCGGCGGATACGCCGCCAATCCATACCCGTCCTCCAACCTGAAGATCACCTGGCATTCCGGGTACCTGGACTCCACCTACAATACCGCCGGGGTCACGGACCCGGCCATTGATTACCTGGTGGAAAAGATTGACGGGCTTCAGACCGATAAGCCGGCCCTGCTGAACTATGGCCGGGCCCTGGACCGGGTCCTGCAATGGAATTTTTTCGTGGTGCCCCAATGGCATCTGAGCAAATTCCGGGTGGCGTATTGGAACCGGTTTTCTCGGCCCCAGGTCCGGCCCAAATATGCTGTGGGCTTTCCCCATACCTGGTGGATGGACCCGGACAAGGACGCAGCCTTGCCCGCCCGCAACAGGGCCAAATAGGAAAGCCCCATGACGGCCTATATCCTGAGACGGCTGTTGCTGGTGATCCCCACCCTCTGGGCCATTGTCACCATTAATTTTTTCATCATCCAGGTGGCGCCGGGGGGCCCGGTGGACCAGTTCATCGCCCAGCTCCAGGGCCTGGACTCGGGGGTCATGGAACAGGTGTCCGGCGAAGGCCGGGCCGAGACAGCCAAAACCGAGATCAGGGAGAAAAGCACCTACCGGGGGGCCCAGGGCCTGGACCCGGAGGTCATCGCCGAGATCGAAAAGCGCTTCGGCTTTGATCAGCCCATCCATGTCCGGTATGTGAAAATGCTCCGGGATTTTATCCTGTTTGATTTCGGAGACAGCCTGTTCCGGGGCCGATCCGTCATTGAACTCATTGTGGAACGGATTCCCGTGTCCGTTTCCCTGGGGCTCTGGAGTTCCATCATCATTCATCTGGTCTCCATTCCCCTGGGCATCCGAAAGGCCCTGACCCATTCTTCCCGGTTCGACATCTGGACCAGCACGGTCATCATTGTCTGCAACGCCATTCCCGTGTTTCTCTTTGCCATCCTTCTCATCATCCTCTTTGCCGGAGGCACCTATTTCAACTGGTTTCCCTTGCGGGGCCTGGTTTCCGTGAATTTCAGCGAGCTGTCCCTGTTGGGGAAAATCCTGGATTATTTTGGCATATGGCCCTTCCCACCCTGGCCCTGGTCATCGGCGGGTTTGCCACCCTGACCTTTCTGACCAAGAATTCCTTCCTGGATGAAATCAGCAAGCAATACGTGGTCACGGCCAGGGCCAAGGGCCTCACGGAAAACCGCATCCTTTACGGCCATGTGTTCAGAAACGCCATGATCCTGGTCATTGCAAGCTTTCCCTCGGCCTTTATCGGCCTGTTTTTTACCGGGTCCATGCTCATCGAGGTGATCTTTTCCCTGGACGGCATGGGGCTTCTGGGCTTCCAGGCCACGCTCCAGCGGGATTTCCCCCTCATGTTTTCGACGCTCTACATATTTACCCTCATGGGGCTGATTTTGTCCATCATCAGCGATATTACCTATACCATTGTGGATCCGAGGATTGATTTTGAAAAACGGTAGGGGATTATGAAACGCATCAACCAGGAGAGATGGAACCGGTTCAAGGCCAATGGCCGGGCCTATTATAGCCTCTATATCTTCGGGGTTCTTTTCTTTGTTACGCTTTTTTCCGAACTCATTGCCAATGAAAAGCCCCTGCTGATTTATCATGACGGGGAATTATTCTGCCCCCTGGTGAAAGATTATGCAGAGACGAGCTTCGGCGGTGAATTTGAAACCCCGGCCGATTACCGGGACCCCTATGTCATGGACCTGATCAAGGCAAAAGGCTGGATGATCCGGCCCCTTATCCCTTTTTCCTACCATACCATCAATTATAACCTGGGCAGGCCTGCGCCCTCGCCGCCCTCCCGGACCAACTGGCTCGGCACCGATGACCGGGGCCGGGACGTGCTGGCCCGCCTGCTCTACGGGTTCAGGATTTCGGTTCTCTTCGGCCTCACCCTGACCCTGTTTTCCTCCGCCGGCGGCATTACGGCCGGGGCAGTTCAGGGCTATTACG
>JAAUSZ010000144.1 GCA_012031875.1 Desulfobacula sp. | reverse complement strand
TTTCAAGGTCGGGATCGGATTTGATTTGAAACCACTTTTGAAGAAGCAGGCATTTAAACAGGAGCAAGGGGGAATAGGCTCTTTCACCTTCCTTTGTCTTGCCTGTTTCATAGAATTTCATAAGAAGCGCTTGAACAGGCTCCCAGTTTATGGTCGTATTTATCTCACGTAAGAATAACAAGGATCGATTTTTATCAGCAATACTCTGGATAGCGATGTCAGCAAAGGGAAAATTGTTTTCGATAGTTTTGTAAGCCATGCTGCCTCCCTGAGGTTGATTTTATGGCAGCATAATAGCAAAAAATACAAATTAATTCAATATGATAAACAGTTTTTAATCAGAAAAATGATAAAATTTGACAAAAAAATTGAAACCGGAGCTGACCCTGCTCGAAAAATTTGGGGTGGTCGTGCAAAGGTCTCAGCTTATTTTTGAACAGAGCAAGGTGCTGTTTCAATGATTGGTGGAAAAATGTCTGAGAATTTGGATAGCGGAAAAGGTCAAAAAGAAATATTTTTTTAAAATTGAATTATTCAAAGGTCTCTTAATGATCACCCTTGCCGGGCCATCGGACAAAGAAAACTGGAATGCCTATGTCCTGAATCATCCCCAAGGCATTGCCTATCAGCTTTTCGCCTGGAAAGAAGCCGTAGAAAAGGCGTATGGCTTCAAAGGGCTCTATCTGATGGCTGGAAACGGAAACAAAACATCCGGGATACTCCCCCTGATCCGGGTAAATCTGCCCTTTGCGTCGGGCAGCCTGGTCTCTCTTCCCTATTGCGATGCCGGAGGCCCCCTGGCGGATTCCCCGGACATTGAACACCAACTGATATCCGAGGCCTTTAACCTTGCCAGCACCATGGGCATCCGGACCGTATCCCTAAGAGCCACAAACCCTCTGGCAGGTTACGAGCCTGATACGACCCTCAACAGAAATAAAGTCCGAATGCTCCTGCGCCTTCCTGACAATTCGGAAAAACTGCTGGCATCCTTTAAGGCCAAACTGCGCAGCCAGGTGAAAAAACCATTCAAAGACGGTTTAAGCGTCCGGTCCGGCGGAGTGGAGCTGCTCAATGAGTTTTATCCGCTGTTTGCAGAAAACATGCGGGACCTTGGCTCACCGGTTCATTCCAGAAACTGGATCAAACAGATTCTATGCCGATTTAAAAACAGGGCCATCCTGTTCATTGTGAAAATGCCGGACCAGACCCTGGCTGCCGGCGGGATCCTGCTCTGCCACCCCCATATGGTTTCCGTGCCCTGGGCCTCCTCATTGAGACGGTTCAATTCCTGGAATCCAAATATGATGCTCTACTGGGCCTTTTTAAAATTTGCTGCGGACAATCGCTATCCCCTTTTTGATTTCGGCCGTTCCACACCGGATGAAGGAACATTCGGCTTTAAAAAACAATGGGGAGCTAACCCCACACCCCTTTACTGGGCAGATTTTAAAACCGCGGGCAGATGCAAACACAAATTACAACCCGTTGTAAACACCATTTCACCCGACGTCTCTGAAAAAAGAAAACTGGCAGAATCCATGATCATAAAAATGCCGATTCCTGTTTCTAAAGCATTCGGCAATATGACCCGCAGGTATATTTCCCTTTAACCCATATGAAAGCCAAAACAGACATATCCTTTGTCATCCTGACCTGGAACTCGGAATCCTATATTCAAAAATGCATGGACTCCCTCATTTCTGCGCTTGGCCGGACGGACCTGACATATCATATCTATATTACCGATAACGGCTCAATGGATAAGACCCCGGATATCTTAAACGCCTTGAAAAATAAAATGCCGGAGACAGTCACCCTTTTCATGCTGGACCGCAACATGGGGACCACCTACTCCAGAAATCTCGGATTAAAAAAAAGCAGACAGCAAATATATCTGTATTATGGATTCAGATGTCGAGGTTTTTTCCGGAACCATTGACGGGTTGATTGCCGCCCTTGAAAAAAACCATCATACCGGGCTGGCCGTACCGAAAATAATATACCCGGACGGCAGACTCCAGAAATCAACAGACAGTTTTCCAACCATTGGCCGAAAAATCTACCGGTATTGCTTTTTAAAAAAAATGGAAAAAACAGACGCTTTGAAACCACCGTCCAATGAAGTGATAGCAGTGGATTATGCCATTTCAGCCTTCTGGATAATGAAAAAAAATGTACTGGATAAAATTGGGCTGATGGATGAAAAGATTTTTTACTCACCCGAAGATGTGGACTACTGCCTCCGGATCTGGAAATCCGACTATGCCATTGCCTATATCCCTTTTGTCAGCGTTGTTCACCACACACAGGAAATCTCCAGAGGGTTTAAATTGAACACTGCTTTTTTCAATCACATCAAAGGACTTTTCTATTTATTTTTCAAACACCGGTATTTTTTAAAACCGCCTGCATTTAGAGTTTCTTTATGAAAATTTTGCACCTTTTGAATCACAGCTTCCCCCTGCTGGACGGTTATGCATCAAGGAGCCAGAATATTTTTAAGGCTCAGAAAAAACTGGGGTTTTCTCCGGTGATCCTGACCTCTCCCAAACACGAAGAAGACTGGAAAAAGAAATGCCCCAAAAAAGAACGGATAGATGGCTTTGATTTTTACCGGACCGGGGAAAATCATTATAAAACTATTCCTGTCCTTGGGGAACTCATCCAAATCCTATTGGTTCTGCTGCGACTGGCCCAGGTCATTAAAATTGAAAAACCGGATGTTCTCCATGCCCATTCCCCTGTTTTAAACGGTATCCCGGCATGGATCGCCGGCAGATGGTTTCGCCTGCCCGTGGTTTACGAGATCAGGGCTTTCTGGGAAGATGCAGGCGTTGACCAGGCCACCTATAAGAAAAAATCCCTTAAATATGAGCTGGTAAAGGCTGTGGAAACATGGCTGTGTAAACATGTGGACCAGGTTCCGGTGCTCTGTAACGGGATCAGAAAGGATCTGGCCGAAAGGGGGATAAATCCTGAAAAAATGACACCCGTATTTAACGGTATTCATCCGGAGAATTTTACCCCATGCCTGCCGGATGAAGATTTTATCCGCAAATGGGACCTTTCCGGTAAAATGGTCATCGGGTTTATCGGGTCATTTTACAGATATGAAGGTCTTGACCTGTTGATAGATGCGTATTCAAAGATTGCATCAACCCACCCCAACCTGGTGTTGCTGCTGGTGGGGGGGGGCGAGATGGATGCCCGGCTTAGACAGCTTGTGGAAAAATTCAACCTCGCCGACAGGGTTCTTATGCCCGGCAGAATCCCCCACAATCGTATCAAAGGGGTATACGCACTCATTGATATTTTAATCTATCCCAGGTATTCGGTGCGCCTGACCGAACTGGTCACGCCCCTGAAACCCCTTGAGGCCATGGCCATGGGTAAGGCGGTTATTGCAAGCGACATTGGCGGACACAGGGAACTGATTACGGATAAGCAAACCGGCATACTGTTTAAAGCCGGTGATGCAACAGCGCTCTCCTCCGCAATCCTGTCTTTGCTGGAAAACCCAGGTGTGACGAAAAAACTCGGAATTCATGGGCTTCAATATGTAATGGAAGAAAAAACATGGCTCAAAACAACGTCTGTTTACAAAACCATTTATGCCCGTTTACCCGGAGGAAAAAAGAACCATGCCTTCTCAGATTGATGAAAATACCAGCCGTATGTTTAATCTGCTGAAGGTTCTTTCCATATTTTTGGTATTGACCGGCCATTTTTTTAAAGAGTATGATTTTCTATGGGTTCCCGTGACCGTTGGTCTGTTGATATTCAGTTTTTCATCCGGTTATTTTACTGCCATAAAATATCAAGGCAATTTCAGTTGGAAAAAATACTGGGGAAAAAAAATAGAACGCCTTGGATGAGTCTTCTGGTTGTTAATTTTGCCCTACTCATACTATTTTTGATACAAGATCGGCCCGGTATATGGACATGGTATTCTCTGATTAATATTATCGGACTTAATGGGTTGCTAAATTGGTTCAAAATCCAAAATTTGAGTCCTTTCGGAGCAGGAATGTGGTTTTTTACCCTATTGCTCATCTTTTATTTGTCTTACCCGTTTCTGGAAAAAATGAATTCAAAACTCACATCAATTTTTTGTGGCTTTTTTATTCTTTTAGCTTATTCTTTTAGCTTGAATATAGATTTCGGACATGCACTGTGGCTGACGGCCTGCGGATTTATTGTCGGAACCTGGGCCGGAAAAATACCATCTCCCTGTCTCCGAATCTCAGCATGATTTCTGCCATGATAATATTTTTGACCATGATAGTACTCAATTTTAAATTTCACATTAAGAATTATAATTTCTTTTTTATCCTGTTTTTTTCCATTGCACTGATATATGCCTGTATGGATTTCAAAATTCCTGATCGAATGCACAAAGGCGTACTTTTTTTTTCGGGATGTATCTTGGAAATCTATCTGCTCCATGGCTATTTTTTTATGACACCTACAAATCACAGGGTGATTGATTTTCTAATATCGCTGGCCGTTATAATTCTTATGGCAAAAATTTTGAGTATTTTTTCCATTAAATTAAATCAAAAAATGATCAAGGTTTGAACATGAGCCCCAATGTCCCCAAAGGCGGTTTTTTGTCGCCAAGAAACATAACCGAAATATTGAAACACTATTGCCGGAACTTAAGCAAAAAGGCTACAAGGCTGCTTTCTTACCCGAGGACAATATCATCCTGGCTGCTTTAAACGAATTTGAAGGGCAGGGCTTATGGCAATGCAGAGACGGTGTCATCGCCTATGACACGGATCTGACAAACCTTTCGGCCCTAAAACAATCCCTTGATATTCGTAAAGACTCGGATGATATCGGTAATGTCCTGTGGCTGCTTTATAAAAAACAAGGCATTGAATTTATAGATCAACTCCGGGGGCCATTTGGCTTTGCACTCTGGGATAATGAAAAAAAATCCCTGATAGTGGCAACCGATCCATTTGGCATCCGGCCGGTGATCTATTGTAAAAGAAATGATGTTTATATGGCTGCCAGCCGCATCCGCATGCTGTGCCTTGACGATAGCTTATCAAAAGAGATTAGCCCGGATGCCATATACCATTACCTGTTTTACCAGGCCATCTGCAGCCCCTTGACCATCTACAAAGATGTGCAGAAGCTTGAGCCCGGTAAAGGGCACAGTATCACCGGGCCCACCTTTAAAGAATTCACCCATTATGATATCCGCTACCATCCAGATGGCTCAAAAACCGAAGAACATTGGAAAAAGGATATCTTTGACAATGTTATGCAGGCCGTCAATGTCTTTTTACCTTTGTCCCCCCATGACAAAACCGGATGCTTTCTGTCCGGCGGCACCGACTCCAGCACCATTGCTGGAATGGTTACCCGTCTGGCCGGAAAACCCGCCAAGACCTTTTCCATTGGATTTGATGACCCGAAATACAACGAGATGGAATTTGCGGATCACGCAGTAAACGCCTTTGGCTTAAATCAGAGTCAATATTATGTCACCCCGTCCGATACGTTGAATTTAATCAACAGCCTGGCCGACATCTATGATGAACCCTTTGGGAATGCCTCGGTGGTGCCGGCATATTATTGCGCGCTCATGGCCAGAGAAAAAGGGATTGATTTCATGATTGGTGGAGACGGCGGAGATGAAATCTTCGGGGGAAATGAGCGATATGTCACCAATCTAATCTTTGAACGATATTTTCAAATTCCATTCGCTTTGCGCAGGTATATCCTTGAGCCAACCCTGAAATACCTGCCTTCCAAGGGAATATTTCATAAAGCCTCCCGCTATATCCGACGGGCCAATATCCCAAATCCGGACCGGTTTTATTCCTATAACCTGCTGGCTGAAGCGGATAACGCTGAAATCCTTACACCTGAATTCATGAATCATGTCAATACCTGCTGCTTTATGGATATTGCAAGAAAACATTATCAAAAAGCAGCTCCGGCCCATGACACGGACCGGCTGCTCTATATGGACATGAAATTTACCATCACGGATAATGATCTTCGTAAAGTCACCCAGATGGTCGAGGCCGCAGGGGGCAGGGTCCGTTATCCATATCTGGACCGGGATCTGGTGGATTTCACCGCTACCATCCCGCCGGATCTGAAAGTTAAATATGGTAAAAACCGGTATATTTTCAAACAAGCCATGAAGGGGTTCCTGCCGGACGCCATCATCAACAAATCAAAGCACGGTATGGGCCTGCCCATTTCCAATTGGTTCAGGACGGAAAAAATCCTGTCCGAGTTTCTCATGGATCATCTCTTTTCAGGAGCCCCAAAAATCCATGACTATATCCGACCTGAATTCATGGATACTATTTTAAAAGCATTTAAAGAAGATGACACCACCGCCTACTATGGAGATACCCTCTGGGTTTATCTGATACTTGAACTCTGGTTAAGACAAGAAGATTCCCGACCATGAACGAAATATCTCCAGACAATAAAAAAAAAATATTCTCCATGAAGCGGGTCTTAATGATCGCCTATCATTTTCCACCCATCCAGGGAAGCAGTGGTATCCATCGGACAGTTCAGTTTGCGAAGCATCTTCCGAAATTCGGCTGGGAGCCTCTGATTGTCAGTGTTCATCCCCGCGCCTATCCTAACACAGGGAAAGACAGGTTTGGGGGATTACCAGAATCTGTAATAATCAATCGCGCATTCGCATTGGACAGTGCCAGACACCTTTCCATCCGGAATCACTATCTTTCCTATACTGCCATACCGGACCGCTGGGTCACCTGGTGGCCGCATGGTGTCATGACCTGTCTGCAGCTTATAAAAAAATATAAACCTTCTTTAGTATGGTCGACCTTTCCTGTGGCCACTGCCCATCTGATTGCTTTGACAGTCCATCGTCTGACGGGCCTGCCATGGGTGGCCGATTTCCGTGATCCAATGATTCAGGAAGCGCAACCGGAGCCGGGAATAATTCGTAATGTGTATCAATGGATTGAAAAAAAGACTATTCAGCAAGCATCGGCTGCTGTTTTTGTCAGCAATTCAACTTTGACCCATTATGCCAGAAATTTTCACGGTAAAAGCAGCAAATACTGGCAATTGGTTGAGAACGGGTTTGACGAAGATCTTTTTCAGCATAGTAATCCTGTTAGCGAACCTTCTTCGTGTGAACAGAAGGGTGGCTTAATCAAAATCGTACACAGCGGAATATTATATTCCAAAGGTCGAAATCCTTTAGCATTTTTTAAGGCAATCGCTTCTTACCTTCAAAAAGGAGAGGCACCTATAGAAGTAACGCTCAGGGGCGCCGGTTTAGAAATAGATATTGAAAAATGGATTGCCTCTTTTGGTTTAAAGGAAATAGTTAAGGTCCAACCTGGAATATCCTATAGCGGTGCAATCAAAGAGATGATAAACGCCGATGCATTGTTGCTGTTTCAAGGGGCTGAATATAATAAACAGATACCTGCCAAGGCCTACGAATATATCCGAGCCGGACACCCCATTTTGGCACTGACGGATAAATGCGGTGAAACTGCAAGCCTTCTCAAGGATTGGGACGGGGTTTATATTAGCAATATTAACTCTCCGGAAGACATAGAAAACGCATTGGTTCAGCTTGTTGACCATATTCAAACCGGTAAAAAACCATGTCGGGAACCCAAAATGGTTTCTCAATTATCCAGAAAAGCAGGGGCTCTGAAACTTTCAAAAATTTTTGACAGCCTTTTTTAATGATTGGGAAACCTTGGGGTAAGAACAATATGAAAGGGATAATACTCGCAGGCGGTTCAGGCACACGTCTTTATCCGATCACCAGAGTGGTAAGCAAGCAGTTCATGCCTGTCTACAATAAACCCATGATCTACTATCCCCTCTCTATTTTGATGCTGCACTTACAAACACTCAATGGGAACATAATAAAATAATGGCAACTTTGGAACAGAAAACGGTACGGGCTATAAGCTGGAACCTGGTTGAACGTTTCGGTGTTCAGGGTATTGGTTTTGTTTTTGGTGTTTTGCTTGCCCGGCTGCTTACACCTGCTGATTTTGGTTTGATTTCAATGATTTATGTTTTTTTTGCAGTGGCTGAAGTTTTTGTCAATAGCGGTTTCAATGCAGCATATGTACAAAAAAAAGAGGTCACCGCGCATGACAGTGACACCGTCTTTTATTTCAATCTTTTTGTTAGCCTGGCATTATACCTTGTTTTATGGATATCCGCACCCGCTATCGCCGGATTCTATGAACAGCCGGTTTTGATTGAGCTGACTCGCGTAGCGGCTTTGGTCATCATCATTAATGCGTTTAATCTAATCCAAATGGCCCAAGTTATAAGGGATGTCGATTTCAAGCGCAAGACGAAAGTGACGCTGGTTGCAACCATTTTATCCGGTGTGGCCGGGATAACGGCTGCTTACACTGGCTTTGGTGTCTGGAGCCTGGTTATCCAACAGATGGCCAACCGGATTTTGACAACTTCCGGGTTTTGGGTCACGTCAAAATACAGGCCCGGATTAAAATTTTCGACCGAGGCATTTAAAAGTCTTTTTTCGTATGGCTCCTGGATGTTGGCATCAGGTCTGATCCAAACAATTTTTAACAATATTTACATTTTGGTGATTGGTAAGTTTTTTCCGGCAGCCCAACTGGGGTTCTATGAGAAAGCAAAGCGATTAAGGTCAATTGCATCCGAAGAGGTTTCAAGTGCGGTTGGCGCGGTTGCTTTTCCCGTTCTATCAAAACTCCAGGATGACAAACCAAGTGTGAAACGGGCGGTGCGAAAGTTCCTGACTCATTCGCTTGTTGTTGTTGCCCCGCTTATGGTGATCTTAATTGTCGTAGCTGAACCTTTTGTAATATTGATATTAACAGAGAAATGGGCGCCCATGATCCCATATGTGAAGCTTTTAAGTGTTGCTGGAATTCTTTATCCGATCCATTCGGTCAATGTTCAAGTATTGAGGGCACAAGGTAAAAGCAATTTGGATTTTCGGATTGAGGTCATAAAAAATTCCTTACGAGTTGTCAATATTGCAGTTATGTACCGTTTTGGTGTTGTTTATATTATTATTGGCGAGATCACTGTTTCAATCCTTTCATTAATAATCAACACCTATTATACCCAACGCCTTCTTTCTTATGGAATTATCGAGCAGTTAAATGATATACGACTGATTGTATTTTCTGCTGCAATTTCAGGTTTGGCAGGATATATAACCCTTTATTATATAGAAAATATGTATATAAAGCTGTTCTTAGGATCATTTCTAACAGCCACAATATATATAGTACTGCAATACATTTTAATAAAGATTTGTTCTTTCAAATCTTTAAATTGAAAGAAAACTTCGTTAAATTGTAAAACTCTCGCCTTCCTTTGTTTTACTTGTTTCATAGAATTTCATAAGAAGTGCTTGAACAGGCTCCCAGTTTATGTTTTATTTATCTCACATAAAAATATTAGGGATCGATTTTTATCAGCATTACTTCAATGATATATATTAAATTCAGGGCAAAAAATATTAGAAAATCCGGAAGTGGGATCGCTGGGCCGCGCGACTCGGGGCAAAAAAATCACCATAGTCGTGCATAGCGCCCAGATTTTGAATAATTTTTTAGATTTGTTTCCAGGAGATTGCATAACATGAAAGGTATCATACTTGCTGGTGGATCTGGGACCCGTCTATATCCAATAACCAATGTGATCAGCAAACAAATGTTGCCGGTTTATGACAAACCAATGATATATTACCCTTTGTCTGTGTTAATGCTGGCTGGAATTAGGGAAATTCTAATCATTTCAACCCCAAGGGATCTGCCACAGTTTAATGCCCTGCTTGGGAATGGATCCCAGATTGGCATCCGACTTTCCTATGCAGAACAACCCAAACCTGAAGGCCTGGCACAAGCTTTTATCATTGGTGAAAAATTTATAGGGAATGATTCGGTTTGTTTAATCCTTGGAGATAATATTTTTTACGGCCAGGGATTTCAAAAAGCCCTCCTGGATGCGGCTCAAATTCAAGAGGGGGTGAGAATCTTCGGCTATTGGGTAAAGGATCCTGAACGCTATGGTATTGTTGAATTTGACGAGAATCTTAATGTGATAAGTATTGAAGAAAAACCGGCGAACCCCAAAACAAATTATGCAGTGCCAGGGCTTTATTTTTATGATAATTCCGTTATTGATATTGCAAAATCATTAAAACCCTCGTCACGTGGTGAATATGAAATAACAGATGTGAACAAGGAATACTTGAAACGTGAAAAAATCAAAGTCAAGCTTTTAGGCCGAGGCATGGCTTGGCTTGATACCGGAACCCAGGAATCATTGTTGGAAGCCAGTGAATTCGTGGCCACCATGGAAAAGCGGCAGGGTTTAAAAATAGCCTGCCTTGAGGAGGTTGCCTTTAGAATGGGATATATAAATGAAAATCAGGTCATCTCTGTTGCAACATCCTGTAAAAACAGCAGTTATGGGAAATACCTGTTTGATATGCTGGGGCATAAAATTTGGGGCTCAGTATAATTTCAATTATTCACAAAAAAATGAAAGGAAGTGATTGTCCCAATGTCAAATGAAATAGAACTATCAGTTGTTATACCTGTATATAACAGCGAGAAAACTTTGGATCAACTTGTTGATCGCATAAAAATATGTATTGGTAATTTTTTGGGGGAAAAATCTTTTGAATTAATTTTTGTAAATGATGGGAGTTCTGATTCCTCTTGGGCTGTTATTAAAAAAATTCTTTGGAGAATAGCAATATAATTGGAGTTAATCTGACGAGAAATTTTGGGCAACATAATGCATTAATGAGCGGGTTTAGCTATTGCCATGGAAAGTATGTTGTTACTCTCGATGATGACCTGCAAAATCCTCCAGAAGAAATTTCAAAATTGTACGATCTAATAAAAAGAAAACACGATGTTGTCTACGGTAGCCCCTTGGAAAAAAAGCATTCAAAATTCAGAAATTTAGGATCAGAGTTCGTCCAGTTCGTTTTTCGACAGACGTTCGCTATAGATGTCCGATTGACATCATTTAGAATATTAAAAAAAGAAATTGTTGATTTAATCCTTTCATATGAAAAAAGTTTTACATTTATTGATGGCGTCATTGCCTGGTACACTAAAGATATTGGAAGTGTGCCTGTCAAGCACATAACAAGGAAAGAAGGAAAAAGTGGGTATTCATTAAAAAAATTATCTGTACTTGCATTAAATATGGTTACAAATTTTAGTATTGTGCCGGTCCAAATTGTGTCAATAATTGGTTTGATTTTTGCTCTGACAAGCTTCAGCTTCGGTCTATTTTTTCTTATTAAGAAAGTCTTTTTTGGCATTCCGGTTTTAGGGTTTGCATCATTAATAGTATTGGTTACAATGTTCTCTGGCGTTCAGTTAATGTCTTTAGGAATGTTAGGGGAATATATTGGTAGAATGCATATAAATATTAGCAACCGTCCGCAATATGCTGTTCGGGAAATGGTATCTAATAATAGAACTAAACAAAAGGATATATAACCTTTCTTTCCCTAGGAGATAATATGTCAGACAAATCCAAGGCATTACTTAATTTTTCAGAAGTTGAAAGCAAGAGATTCGGTCTCAAAGTATACCGTGGGAGCATTGAAGATATTAAACCTTCAGCAATAGTAGACTTTACCCTTCAGGAGGGAATTGATGTCGCTATCATTCGCATACCAACTGAGAAGAACTATTGCCTTGAAAAATTGGCAAGAACTGGTTTGCCATATATAGTTGCTGATGCCTTGGTATATTATCAAGTGGATTTGGATAGTTATCAGCCCAATGAATTAAAAAATAAGGATTTAGAATTCGTTGAGGCAAACCTTGAGCATAAAGAGATAATAGACAAAATAGTCGCCGAAACTTTTATTGGATACAAGAATCATTATTCATCAAACTCCTTATTAGATATTGATTTGATTGAGGCTTATAAAGAATGGGCTCAAGGTTATTATTCTAACAAAGAAAAAGATAAATGCGCTTGGTTAGTTAGACGAAAGGAGCATTACATTGGTTTTGCGACGTGCGCTTTTTCAGGCGATGTGAGTGAAGGCGTTTTATATGGTATTCTTCCTGGGGAATCCGGGGGCGGGGTTTATACCGATTTGATTCGATTTACCCAGCAGTTTTTTAAAAATAAAGGATATTCAATTTTTAAAACATCAACCCAAATAAATAATTATGCGGTTCAAAAGGTGTGGAGCAGAGAAGGCTTATTTTTAAAACAATCATTTCTAACTATTCATATAAATAGTCTTATGAGTGTTTCATGCATCAAAAAAAGACTTTAGAAATGATGGTGACTGATGCAGACGTTATAGAATATGGTGAATAAGTGGTGATTATAATCCGGTTCATTTTGATATCAATTTTGCCCGAAGCAAGGGATTTAA
>JAAUSZ010000143.1 GCA_012031875.1 Desulfobacula sp. | reverse complement strand
GGAGGATAGCGGGATCGAACCGCTGACCTCCCGCGTGCAAGGCAGGCGCTCTCCCAGCTGAGCTAATCCCCCACGTGGTGGGCCTGGGTGGACTCGAACCACCGACCTCACGCTTATCAGGCGTGCGCTCTAACCACCTGAGCTACAGGCCCCAAAGGGTACTTTGATCTCTCAAAGTTGGCCAGTGAGTCCCTTAAGAGCTTTTATTTTTCTTTCCTTAGAAAGGAGGTGATCCAGCCGCTGATTCCTCAACGGCTACCTTGTTACGACTTCACCCCAGTCATCGACCATACCTTAGGCGCCTGCCTCTGTTGCCAGTTAGCCCAGCGACGTCGGGTATAATCAACTCCCATGGTGTGACGGGCGGTGTGTACAAGGCCCGGGAACTTATTCACCGCGGCATGCTGATCCGCGATTACTAGCGATTCCAACTTCATGGAGTCGAGTTGCAGACTCCAATCCGGACTGAGATAAGCTTTAAGGATTGGCTCCCCCTCACAGGTTCGCTGCCTTCTGTACTTACCATTGTAGCACGTGTGTAGCCCTGGACATAAGGGCCATGAGGACTTGACGTCATCCCCACCTTCCTCCCCGTTGACCGGGGCAGTCTCTTTAGAGTTCCCATCCGAAATGCTGGCAACTAAAGATAAGGGTTGCGCTCGTTGCTGGACTTAACCAAACATCTCACGACACGAGCTGACGACAGCCATGCAGCACCTGTCTCTGTGCTCCCGAAGGCACCCCTCTATCTCTAGAGGGTTCACAGGATGTCAAACCCAGGTAAGGTTCTTCGCGTTGCGTCGAATTAAACCACATGCTCCACCGCTTGTGCGGGCCCCCGTCAATTCCTTTGAGTTTTAGTCTTGCGACCGTACTCCCCAGGCGGTACACTTAATGCGTTAGCTTGGGCGCAGCAGATTTTAATATCCGCTACACCGAGTGTACATCGTTTACTGCGTGGACTACCAGGGTATCTAATCCTGTTCGCTACCCACGCCTTCGCGCCTCAGCGTCAGTATCGGTCCAGAAAGCTGCCTTCGCCATCGGTGTTCCTCCTGATATCTACGAATTTCACCTCTACACCAGGAATTCCGCTTTCCTCTCCCGTACTCAAGTCTTGCTGTTTCAAATGCACGTCCGGGGTTGAGCCCCGGGCTTTCACATCTGACCGACAAAACCGCCTACGCGCCCTTTACGCCCAATAATTCCGAATAACGCTTGCATCCCCCGTATTACCGCGGCTGCTGGCACGGAGTTAGCCGATGCTTCCTTCACCGGTACCGTCAATATGAAAGCCTGTTCGACTCCCATAACTTCTTCCCGGTTGACAGAGCTTTACGACCCAAAGGCCTTCTTCACTCACGCGGCGTTGCTGCGTCAGGGTTGCCCCCATTGCGCAAAATTCCTCACTGCTGCCTCCCGTAGGAGTCTGGACCGTGTTTCAGTTCCAGTGTGGCTGATCATCCTCTCAGACCAGCTAACCATCATCGCCTTGGTAGGCCTTTACCCCACCAACCAGCTAATGGTCCGCAAACTCATCTCCAAACAACTGCTTGCAAGCAGAGGCAGTCTTTCATCAATAAACCTGAATCTATTGACCTCATCCGGTATTAGCTAACCTTTCGATTAGTTATCCCGGGCTCAAAGGTAGATTATCTACGTGTTACTCACCCGTGCGCCACTCTACTCAGGATTGCAAGCAATCCCTTTCTCGTTCGACTTGCATGTGTTAAGCACGCCGCCAGCGTTCATTCTGAGCCAGGATCAAACTCTCCAGTTTTATCCTTTGTACTTCAAACTCTTTAAAGTCTTGTTAAGACCCGCTCTTAATTTCTTCACTGACCAATTTTCAAAGATCAAAAAAAATCTTCCCGAGAAGCTTGTTACAATCTGTCCTCGTGAAGACCGGCGTAATATGCTTGAAAAAAACCCCTTTGTCAAACCTTTTTTTTAAATAAAATTTTTAAAAAATAATTTAATCCTTTGAATTCACGGGAGAATTGCCGAATTATGCCTTGCCCGGAATTCCGCCTTTATTCACAAGGCATTCAAAGTCCTTGATATCCGGTCCATGATCCTTTATTTTTTACCGGAACCGATTTTCAGGATTTTCATGGGGAGGGCATGGGGTCATGTCCGGGTCGGCTTTTTGAGATCACCCGGCCCGGATATCCCATGGAATTGCTTTGCCGCATGGACAGATATTCACAAAAAATCAAGGATCTTGCCTAGTTTATACCGGAGATAAAAAATGAACCCCTCCTCTTTTAATCCCGAGGCCTGGCGCAAAAAAGCCGGGGCCTTTGTAATCCGCTGCCACCACCATTTGTTTGGAAAAAACAATGAGGACCCCCTGGCCTATCTTTTCACCCGGGGCATCAAAAACGAATTTGCCAAAAAAATGCTCCTGGGCTGGAATAAATTCAGCCAGGAAAGGCCAAAGGAAAACTGGGGATTCGGGCGGGCCCGGAAAAACTGGTCCTGCAAAAGGGCCTGGTCATTCCCTATATTGTTGAGAAAGAATTGAAAGCCGTATTTATCTATGCTTATGAAGCGGCCGATCCCCAAAACACTGCCATGGTTCCGGGAAGCCTTTCTTCCTGTATGGTCCTTCACACCGGACCGGAAAAACCCGGACCGGGAAAAAAGGAGGCCCCGGTCCTGGTCCATGACCTAATTCAGGGCCTTTTGCTTTTCCAGGAAAAAAAGGAAGCCGGTTGCATCATCATCCATCCCGACCCTGAAACCCCGCTGGATGACGCGGCGGCCGCCCTGCTCCCATCCGGGGGAAAAAGTCCGGTTTAACGGATAGGCCGGGGCTTCCGTTTCAGATTCACGATGATCACCCCGGCCACAATACAGAGGATGGATACGGCCAGGTGGGGGGTAATGGCTTCCCCCAGGATGAGCACCCCGAACAGCACCCCGGCCAGGGGCATGATAAAGATAAAGGAATGCAGGGCCGTGGCCCCGAATCTCTGCAAGAGGCTGTTCCAGGCGATAAATCCAAAGGAGGCCGAGACAATGGCCTGGTAGAGCAGGGAAGTGACCACCGTGGGAGTCAGGTCCCCGATCATTTGGGGATCCCATAGAAAGGCGCCCACAAAAAAGAAGGGGGTGCCGAAGACAATGGGGTAAAGGGTGATCTGGGCCACATTATACCCGGAAATGATCCGTTTGGCATAGACCGCGCTGGAACTCCAGAGGACCACGGCCGCAAGGATGATGAGATCTCCTTTTTTCAGCTCCCCGGCCAGGTCCTGCTCATCCAGGAACAGGAACAGCACCCCGGCAAATCCAAGGGTGATGCCGATCCCCTTTTGCAGGGTGATGGTGTCTCCGGGGATGAAAAAATGGGCCAGGACCAATACGATAAAGGGCAGGACATTGGATATCAAGGCCCCATGGGAGGCGGTGGTCCTGCCCATCCCCAGATAAAAACAGGACAACTGGACCACAAAGATGGCGGACAGGATGAGCATCTGGCCCAGTTGTGCCCGGTTCAGGGTCAGGGAGGCTTTTTTCAGCCTGGCCCAGAGGTAAATGGCCAGGGCCGCGATGACAAAGCGGATACCTGCGGCCGTGAAGGACCCGAGCCCGGTCAGGCACAATTTGATGGCCACGGTATTGGCCCCGAATAGAACACACAGAAATATGGTCAGGGCCGCGGCCCGGACGGTCATCTCCTCATTTTGCATCATTATGCGGCCTTCTTGTGATGGTCTTTCCAATGTATTTTGTTGGATTGGATCAACGGGTTTCAATAAACCGGTCATCGGATTTCAAAGACACGGCCCTTCCCTGGCTTTTCTCCAGCCAGCCCGCGGCCGTGACGGTTTTGACATCAAAGGCCGGGACATAGGGCTTGATGTCCAGCAGGGGCGTGCCGCTGAGTACATCAATATCCTTGACGGTCAGGACAGGGCCCTTTCTTTCCACCAGCCGGACAATGGACAGGCCGATGGGGTTGGGCCGCCTTGGCGCCCGGGTGGCGAAAAGCCCTCTTTTTTCAGTATCCAGAAAGGGCTTGACCAAAAGGTCGTAACCGGTGGAGCAGTGAAACCGGTACAGCAGGATCAGGTGGGAAAAGCCTTCAATATCCTTCAGCCCTTGTTCATATTCTTTGTCCACGACAATGCTCCCGGTCACGTCAAGGGCTCCGGACGGCTGGATGGGCATGCCTTCGAGATTTTCAAAGGGGGTATGGATGACACCGATGGGGGTGATGGTAAAATTCATGATTCAAATCTCCTTATATAGGGTGGTTCTGTTTCTTCCGTTCCGCTTGGATTCATAGAGGGCCGAGTCTGCCCGGGCAACCCAGTCTGCCGCGGTTTTGATGCCGGAATCCTTTGTCAGCTCCGCAATTCCAAAAGACATGGTGATGTGGAAAAATTCATGCCCCAGGCGTTTGCCGGTTTTGTCCGTCTCTTCAAACGCTGTGGCCTCCATGGTTTTCCGGAGTCTTTCAACGATCTGAAAGGCATTGTCTTCATCGGTTTCATCAAAAATCAGCAGGAATTCCTCCCCGCCGTAACGTCCGGCCACATCAAAGACGCTCCGCATGGAAGAGGACAGGATTTCTCCTGTTTTTTTTAGGACCGTATCTCCCTGGATATGGCCGTAGGTATCATTGACGGCCTTGAAAAAATCAATGTCCCCCATGGCCAGGCAGGCAGAGGACAAGGGTTTTCGTTCAAACCGCCGGACCACAATCTCTGCTTTCTGTTTGATTTTAAAACTGTTGAAAAGTCCGGTCAGGTGATCGATTTCGGCCTGGTATTGAAACTGGGTCTTCATGAGAAGGGTACTCAGAAAACTGCATATGATTTCAATCCCGGCCACCTCATAATATTTAACGGAAGATTCCCTTCCGCAGAAATCCCCGCCAAAGAGATAGGCCCCGCCAAAGCTCTCCGGCAGATACACATAGCCGATGATATCACACCCCGGACCCGGTACGCTTTCATGGGATACCGCCCTGTTGACAAAGGCCGACAGCTCATTGACATACCGGTTATCCGGGTTGTCCAGAAACAGCCTGATTTTGCCGCCTTCGCCCAGATCCGGCCTCAGCCCTTTCGGATCAATCACCTTCACAACTTCCAGGATGAGCCGGTTTTCTATGATATTGGATACCCTGTACAAGACACTGACATCAAACATCATGGTCTTCCGGATAATCTCCAGGGGCTGGCTGAAACTCTCATCAATCCCGGTATTGTCATCCAGGTCTTTTAAAAAGGCAAAGAGCCGGCCCAGGTGGTTCAGGATAATTTTTGCATCAGAGGTATGTTTTTTCATGGGGCCTTTCCTCGGGTATCGGCATATCTTAACATGCCCCCGGCCGGATTTGAAGATAAGATTCGATGGCCTTTAAGCCCGTGGCAACGGACAGGCCGGACCCGCAGCGGGTTCTCATCCAGTCCTGGCGGGCCAGAAGGGTGCCCGAGGCAAACAGGGTCTCGGACACCGGGCGTTTATCCGGCCCAACCGGCCTTAAAAAATCATCGGTCTCAATCCCGGCCCGGCTGATGCTGTGGCCGTCCGGATCAAAATAATTGAGCCTGTGCCATTGATCTCTGTTTTCAGGCTGATACACGGGCAGGCCCATCAGAGATTCATGGATTTTATTCCGGTCCGCATACAGGCCCCGGCTTAAGAACCGGCCCGTTGAAAGAAGAACCGCACCCGCGCGGAGGGTGACGGGAGCAAGGTCGGACCCGATCCTGCAATGAAATCCGCCTTCCTTCAGGGGAACAACCTCGGTCACCCGCCGGTTCTGAAACAAGGTGACGCTGGTGTTTTCAAGGGCCCTCATCAGGGCCTCCTTCAGCCGGATGCCGGGAACGGAAACCGGGGAGGTGGGGATTTCAAATATCTTTAACCCGGTTTCCGCCTCAAGGCGGCCCAGGATTTTTTCCGAGGACCTGATCCCCAGGACGGCCGGAAGGCCCAGCCAGGGTTCATCTTTTACCGCGGACCGGATCAGGGCCAGAAATTTGTCCTGGACCTGTTCCGTTTCAAGGCTTCCGGCCAGAAAGGGGGTAAAGACCTCCCTTCTCAGCCGGGTGTCCGGAAACTCAAGGGTCTCTGCCCTTAATCCCTTCCAGGTCTGTTTCATCATTTCTTTGACAAAGACCGCGGAAAATTCCCTGAGCCCTTTAAAATCAAGGATGAGACAGGGCTCCTGGGCCCGGACGGCCTTGGCATTGGACCCCATGGAGGGGGTCAGCCTAAAGGTGGGCCTCAGGGTCCCAAAGGGGGTCATGACCAGGGTGTTTTTCTTTTCATATCCCGAGTAGGTCAGCCCCTGCTGTTTCAGGGCTGCCGTGAGTTCGGAAAAGGCCTGCCGAATGGTTTCCCCCGTGATCCGGGCCAGGGGGTGGAGGGGCTCCTGCCCGGACAATTTTTCCAGCATGGCCCAGGGCCTTTTCGTAATCCGGTTCTTTTGGGTCAGGGAGGCCCCCCAGAGATCCAAAAGGCCGCTGGAATATTCAAACCCGCCGGCTCCCCCGGCCACCACGGCATTGATCTTCCGGTTGGCGGCAAAAAGGGCCGCGGACATGCCGGAAAGGCCGGAACCGATAATCAGGAGATCTGTGGGTTGTATGGCTTCCATGGCCGCCTCTCTCTATAAGGGTTTCTCCAGGTCAAGCCCGTAAAATCCGCAGAACAGGGCCTCGCTCAGTTCGGCCTGGGCCAGTTGCCCGTCCCAGAGCACGGGGCGCTGGCCGATAAACCGTTCCCGGAGAAGGTCCTTGATATTATAAATGCCTTCATCGGCTTTCAGATAATCTTCATCATACATAAACCCCGTGACCCTCTGGCTGCAGAAGGTTCCCTGGCACGCACCCTTGCCCAGCCTGGAATGAACGCGAAGGGCGTTGAGGTCCGAGGTTTTCCGGTTTTCTTTCAGCCAGGTGATGAGTTCCTTGAACTGATTCCGGGAAATCATTTCACATTCACACAGGGTGATATCCTCGGCCGGGTCCCTGCCGGACCGGAACCGGAGGGCCATGCCGGCCTCGGTCATCCGGGACGGGGCCCCGGATTTCAGGGGCGTCGTGGCCGTCAGGCATGTCTTTGTGTTATGAAGCCGGCCGGCAATGAGGTTGGCGGTTTTTTCCGCCATGAGCCGGAAGGTGGTCATCTTCCCGCCGGTGATGGTGACGAAATTTTCAATCCCGTCCAGCCTGTGGTCCATGAGGGAAAAGCCCCTGGATACGGACCGGTCGTCTCCGGAGCCCTCCGGGCCTTTTTCCCGGATCAGGGGCCGGACCCCGGCATAGGCCCGGATATACCGGGCCCTTTCAAGCTCGGGCACCATGGCGGCGGCCTCTTTCACCAGGGTATCCGTCTCTTCCACCGTGGGCCGGATATGATCCAGGCGGTCCACCCTCAGGGAGGTGGTGCCGAAGATGGACACGGTCCCGCCCGGAACCAGGATATCCCCGTCGGAAGGGGGCCTCAGGCGGTTCAGCACCTGGCCGGCCACCCGGTTGTGGGTAATGAGAAGGCTGCCCTTGGAATAGATCATGTCCACATGGATGCCCGCCAGTTTTGCAATCTCTCCGGCCCAGGCTCCGGCCGCATTCACCACCACCTGGGTCTGGATTTCAAAGTCCTGCCGGGTGACCCGGTTCCTGGCTGTCACCTTTTGGATGGCCTTGCCGGCCACATGAAATTTGACAACCCTGCAAAAATTAAAATACCTTGCTCCGTGCTCAATGGCCTGGTTCATGTTTTCAAGGCTGACATGAAAGGGGTCCACGGACGCATCCTCCACCCGGAACGCGGCAATGACGTCTTTTGACAGGGCCGGTTCCAATTCCAGCGCCTCCTTTACCGGCAGGAATTCACAGGGAATCCCGGCTGTTGCGCAAAGCTCCGGAAAGCGGCGGATATAGGCCTCATCATCCCCTCTTACGGCAAGATAAAGCCCGCCGGTGTCTTCGATGCAATGGGGAGCGATCCTCTTTAAAATATCCCCTTCAGCCTTACATTCCCGGGCCGACACCGGGTCCGAGGACACATACCGGGCCCCGGAATGAAGAAGGCCGTGGTTTCTGCCCGAAGCCCCGGCATTGATGGTTTCCGTTTCAAGGACCAGGCAGGAGATTCCCCGCAATGCCAGGTCCCGGGCCAGGCCGGTGCCGGTGACACCGCCGCCGATGATGAGGACCTCGGTATGAAAATATTTTTTTTTCCGGCATGGTTTTATTTCCAGTTTAAGGTTCGCTGAACCGCCTTTTCCCAACCCATGGAAAGCGTTTCCCGCCAGGCCCCGTCTTTTTGGGGCAGATAGGTGGAATGAACGGCCCAGTTCCGCTTCAATTCCTCCGGGCCGGACCAGACGCCCACGGCCAGGCCTGCGGCATAGGCAGCGCCCAGGGCCGTGGTCTCCAAAATTTCCGGACGGATGACGGCCACATTCAGGATATCGGCCTGAAACTGCATCAACAGCCGGTTTTCCGTCATGCCCCCGTCCACTTTCAGGGATAAAAAATCCAGCCCGCCCTGGAATTCTTTTTTTAACGGCCTCCACAATATCCCGGGTCTGGAAGGCCGTGGCTTCAAGGACAGCCCGGGCCAGGTGGCCCTTGCCCGCAAACTGGGTCAGGCCCGCAATCACGCCCCTGGCATCGGAGCGCCAATAGGGGGCATAAAGGCCTGAAAAGGCAGGCACGCAATACACATCCCCGTTATCGGCCACGCTTTCGGCCAGGGCCTCGATGTCCGACGCCTTTTGGATGAGCCCCAGATTATCCCTCACCCACTGGACCAGGGCCCCGGCATAGGCAATGGAGCCTTCCAGGGCATAACAGGGGGCTTGTCCGCAGATCTGATAGGCCGGAGTGGTCAAAAGGCCATGACGGGAAAACCGGATTTTTTCCCCGGTGTGAAACAAAAGGAAACACCCGGTGCCGTAAGTGTTTTTGGCTTCCCCGGCCCCAAAGCAGGTCTGGCCGAAAAGGGCCGCCTGCTGATCCCCGAGGACACCGCCAATGGGAAGGACAGCTTTGAAAGGCCCATCGGCCCGGGTCATCCCAAAGCCCTTTGGGTCAACGGAGGGAACAATGGCCGGCAGGGCCTGGGAAGGGATTCCGAGAACAGAGAGAATGTCTTTATCCCATTCCAGGGTTTCGAGGTTCATCAGAAGGGTGCGGCTCGCGTTGGTGACATCGGTCGCATGGCGGCCCTTGCCGGGCCCTCCCGTCAGGTTCCAGATAAGCCAGGCATCCATGGTGCCGAAGAGGGCCCGGCCCTTTTCAACCCCGGCCTGAATTTCAGGGATGTGGTCCATGAGCCATTTGATTTTAGGCCCGGAAAAATAGGTGGCCACGGGCAGTCCCGTCTTTTGCCGGAACCGGTCCTGGCCGCCCTCTTGAATCAGTTCCGCGCAGATCTTGTCCGACCTGGTACACTGCCAGACAACGGCGTTGGCATAGGGTTGCCCCGTGGTCTTGTCCCAGGCCAGAACCGTCTCCCGCTGGTTGGTGACCCCCACGGCGGCCAGGTCTTTTCCCTCCAGGCCAGCCCCGGCAAGCCCTTCTTCAATGACGGCCCGGGTATGGGTCCAGATTTGGACCGGGTCATGCTCCACCCATCCCGGCCGGGCGCAGATCTGGTCGTGTTCCTTCTTTGCTGCACCGATAATCCGGCCCCGGATATCAAAAATCATGAACCGGGTGCTGGTGGTGCCCTGGTCAATGGCGCCGACGTATGGGGTCATGGAAACCTCCGCAAAATTTTGTTAAGCCGAATCAAAGGCCGGGTTTCCGTCAAAATCAAGGATGATGATGCGGATCTCCAGCCTTTCCTTTGAAAAAGATCTTGCAGCAGCCAGGGCCTTTTGTCCCACCCGGGCCAGGAGGTCCGGATATCCGGGATAAATGAAGGAAAAGGCATGGCGGGCCGTGTTGGCCCCGGTGATCCGCTTTTCAAGATCCCTGTTGCCTGTGGTCTGATAGGCCCACTCAGCCAGGCGCTGCAGGGTCAGTTCCGATCTGGCCGCATGGGTATGTTCATACCCCAAAGCCATTTTCAGGGCCTTGCCGAAAAACACGGTATAGATAACCGCCTTGATTTGAGGCCGTGCCAGGGCTTCTTCCAGGGCGGCCCTGAAAAAATCCCCGGTCTGGATAAAGGTTTCGCTTTTGAATTCTTTGAATGTTTCCATGGCGGCCCGCTCGCTTCTTCGGCCCGTGGTAAACACCAGGGTGTCGGCCCCGCCGGCCGCGGCCACGGAAATGCCGGAGCGGATGGTGGCGATATAGGCCTCATGGGACATGGGGGTCACAATGCCGGTGGTGCCCAGGATGGAGATCCCTCCCAGGATGCCGAGCCTGGGGTTCAGGGTCTTCAGGGCCAGGGCCTCGCCTTCCGGCACAAAAATCTCGATATCCACCTGTTTTGCCGGGAGCTTGAATTGCTGAAACACCTCTGTGACGGAATTTTGGATCATGGTCCGGGGGCCGGGATTAATGGCCGGTTCGCCCACGGGCAGTTCAAGCCCCGGCTTGGTCACCCGGCCCACCCCTTTTCCGCCCCGGATGGTGATGACAAGGGAGGATGACTCGGAAAGCCTGACCCGGGCCCCAATTTCAGCCCTATGGGTGATGTCCGGGTCGTCTCCCGCGTCCTTGACCACCAGGGCCTGGATCTCATGATGGGATATTTTTTCAACGGCCTTTATCCTGATGGGTTTTCTTTCGCCGGTCAGAAAAAGCAGGTCCACGGACCGGGGCGGTTCCGAGAAAAAAGAGATGAGGGCTGCCTTGACCGCTGCCGCGGCCGCCGCTCCGGTGGTGAATCCTTTTTTAAGCTCGGCGGCCATGGTGCTGATCCCTGAATCCCCGGCAGGCCTGGACAAACGCCTCTGCGCCGGCCGGGTTGCTGCCGAAATGAACATGAAGATAGCTGCCCAGGGTGTTGAACACCTGGTATCCCCTGAGGGACAGAACCTGGCCCTGCCGGGAAGTGACTTTATAGACATCGGGCCCATCAAATTCAGGATTTTGCAGGGAGGAATAATGGAATTCATGGCCCCGGAGCCTCATGCCCTGCCTGCCGATGATGGTGTCCCGGGCCAGGGTGACTTCCCGATACCCCAGGGACCGGAGACGGGTCGAGACCCGGACGTCCAGGTCAAAACACCCGGCCATGGGATAGGTTTTGGTCCCGTCCATGGTGCGCAGGCTTTTGCACAGCACCATGAACCCGCCGCATTCCCCGTAAATGGGCATGCCGCTGCGGCTGAAATCCCGGATCTGCCGGAACAGCCCGGTTTTTCGGGACAGCTCTTTTGCATATTCCTCGGGATAGCCGCCGCCCAGATAGAGGCCGTCAATGCCCTTTGGCAGCCCGTCCTCCCTTAAGGGCGAAAACTCCATGAGCCTGGCCCCGGATTTTTTCAGGATATCCAGGTTGTCCGGGTAATAAAAACAAAAGGCCCTATCCCTGGCCACGGCAATGAGGGGGCCGGATTCATCTTTGCAGGCAGGGGCTCCCGCAGGTTCCCGGCCCCGGGGGAGGTCAACGGCGTCAAGGCCGCTGATGAGGCCCTCCATGTCCACATGGTCCCGGACCAGGGCCGACAGCCTGGCCAGGGCTTCTCCGTCCAGAACCTGCTCCTCGGCCGTGACCAGCCCCAGGTGGCGCTCCGGCATAGCCACGGATTCATCCCTGGGCAGATGGCCCAGGCATTTGGTCCGGCAGTTCTCTTCCACGGCCTGTTTCAGATAGTCATAATGCCGGGGGCTGCCCGTCATGGTAAAGATGACCCCGGCCAGGTTCAGATCCGGGTCAAACGCTTCAAAGCCCTTGACAATGGCGGCCGCACTCCTGGCCTTGCCCCGGGCGCTGACCACCAGGACAACGGGCAGGTTCAGCCATTTGGCCATCTGGGCCGTGGAACCGGCTTCAGAGCCGCCGTCAATGCCGTCAAAAAGCCCCATGACCCCTTCCACCACGGCCAGGTCCGAACCCCCGGCATTTTCACGGAAAAGCCGCTGATTATATTCCCGGGTCAGCATCCAGGAATCCAGGTTCACGCTGGTTTTTTTCGCAATCCGGGTATGGTGACCGGGATCGATGAAATCCGGCCCGACCTTAAAGGGCGCCACCTTAACGCCCTTGTCCGCCAGATAGGACAACATGGCCAGGGTAAGGGTGGTTTTTCCGGTGCCGCTGCCTGTGGCGGCAATGACAAATCCTTTGATTTCAGCCTCCGCTCTATCCCTGGGCCTGGGCCATGATGGCCAGGGCGTTGACGACACTGGCCGCCAGATTGGACCCGCCCTTTCTTCCTGTGTTGGTGATAAAGGGGAGGTCCAGGGTCAAGAGGTCTGCCTTGGATTCCGCGGCATTGACAAAGCCCACGGGCAGGCCGACGATCAGGGCCGGGGAGGCTTTTTTCTCCCGGACCAGGTCCATGAGCCGGAGCAGGGCCGTGGGCGCATTGCCCACCACATAAATGCTGCCGGTGATCCGGTCCGCGGCCAGGTCCACGGCGGCCACGGCCCG
>JAAUSZ010000142.1 GCA_012031875.1 Desulfobacula sp. | reverse complement strand
GGGAGATAAAAAAACCGACGGCGACAATGATGGTCTGATGGAGAATCATAAAACGGCAGGACAGCCGTCCTCGAATAGGTTAACAGGCGGTTGGAAAAGTTGAGGTATGTTGAGCCGTAGCCCAGGATGGCAGAAAGCCAGAACCAGGAGTTAAAGGACCTCAGGAAAAGGGAAGCCGGAGACTTGATGACAGGGCCGAACGACGACAAATCCGGGGGAAAAACAAAGATCAGGCTGGCGGTCAGAAAGGCCAGGATCAATGAAGCCGTCCGGGTCCTGGCGATTGCGGTCCTGAACCGTGAATCCGATGCAAGGATGAAACCCAGGACAAAGACAACAAGGTAGGTAAGGGCGCTCCATCCGCCGAAATCTCTTCTTCCCGCCCCGTCAGGCTGCAGACTGACCAGAAACTCCATCAGCCAGACGGGGACTCCGAAAAGAAAGGTTGCCTTATATTTTTCCATGCCTCCGGCCATCCCGGATATAATCCGTGACGGCCCTTCTTTTTTGAGGAACAGCAATACCGGCAGGGTCAGCAGGGTTAACACAAACAAAATTTCCAGGTACCATAAATGAAGGCCCATCCAGGCGAAATTGCCGCCAAAGGCATAAAACCCGTCAAAATAACGGGGATAAAATTCAATGAACGATCCTTGGAATTGGCCGTGGCTGATCCGCTCCACCCAGACCTGAACCGGCACAAGGACCACCAGGGTGCCGAAAACAAAGGGTACGGCCAGCCGCCGGAACCGGTTGCCGAGGTATTGTCCTGCCGGCTGGGCCTTCAATGAATAAAAGGAGCTTATCCCTGACAGCAAAAAGAACAGCGGCATTATCCACTGGCCTGTGAATGAAACGAAAAAGCTCAAACCCCCGCTCAATTGAATATTTTTCACATGCCAGTCTTCATTGTTGAAAAACCGGGCGCAGTGGAATAAAAAACCGTCAGCATGGCCAGTACCGTCAGCCAGTCATTGTCATAGCTTTTTGTCCGGTTTTCGGAAACAGGCGGGTCAGGACGGAGGGCTGTTTTTTGAAAATTCATGGGCGCTGTTATTCAGGGGGTTTTTATTCAGTGGCTGAATATGGTTGACCCTTTTCAAGCCGTCCTGTATTAGGGGCGGCGTTCCGGAAAGTGACCGGCAGGGAATTGCAGTTTACAAAATCTCCGCATTCGTTTACCTGGAAATGAAGATGGGGGGCCGTTCCTTATCTGCGCAATTCCCCTGGATCACCGGATAAGATTCACCGGAACGGTATGGCAGGATATAGGGTGAATTGTTCCAATCCGGGTAACCGGAGCAATCAAGGCCTTTCATTGCTGCATGTTTATCCGCACACCCGGCCGGTAAGCAGAAAAATAACGCCCCCATGGCGATTAAGAAAATGAAACGGCCCATCAACCGCTTTTTTTCACATTTTTCAATCATTTTATCTTTTAACTCCATTGTTTTTTTAACCTTAATCAAAGCGAAAGTTCTGCGTGTCCCTTTTTTATACTTGGTTCGAGGAGACATATATCTGTTATTGGAGCAGAAATCTATTGGATTTTTGTTAAAATAATGTTGCACGGCGCATTGCGGTTCCAACCCCGTCCGGGCCGGCGGCTTCCGCCGGTTACCGGACCAGGAGGATATGCAGGTCCATGACATTGGTGAGGGTGGGGCCGGTTTTAAACAGGTCTGAAAGGGCTTCAAAAAAGGATAGGCATTGTTTTCGGAAAGGAAATGTTCCGGGACAAGGCCCAGGCGGCGGGCCCTTTCCGCCGTGGTCCCGTCGGCGAAAGCCCCGGCCGCATCGGTGGGGCCGTCGGTGCCGTCGGTGCCCGCGCTCAGGACGACGACCTGCTCAAGGCCTTTGATTTCCAGGGCCGAGGCCAGGGCGAATTCCTGGTTCCGGCCTCCCTTGCCCTTTCCCCGGAGGGTCACCGTGGTTTCCCCGCCGGACAGGATACAGGCCGGTGGCTTCACCGGCCGGCCCCCGGCAAGGATTTGCCTTGCCAGGGCGGCGTGAAGGACTGCGGCGTCCCGGGTTTCCCCTTCAACGGGGGCGGGCAGGACCAGGGTGCGGTAGCCCAGGGCCCCGGCTTTTTTCCGGGCCGCCCCAAGGGCCAGGGCATTGTTGGCGATGAGGAAATGGGAAACCGTTTCAAAAGCCGGGTCCCCGTTTTTCGGGGTTCGGGAACCTGGCCCCGGGACCCGCTTTCAAGGCGCCTCAGAACGGCCGGGGGCAGTTTCGGGCCAAGGCCCCTGGCCCGGATGATGTCCAGGCATTGCCCGAAGGTTCCCGGATCAGCCGTGGCAGGGCCTGAAGCAATGATGTCCAGGTTGTCGCCCACCACATCGGACAAAACCAGGCAGGTGAGGGCGGCAGGGGCGGCGGCCCGGGCAAGCAGCCCTCCCTTGATCCCGGACAGGTGTTTCCGGAGGGTATTGATCTCATGGATGGAGGCCCCGCAATCCAGGAGCAGTCGGGTGGTTTCCTGCTTGTCCTGAAGGCTGAGGCCCGGCGCAGGGAGGGTCATGAGGGCCGAGCCGCCGCCTGAGATCAGGCCGATGACCAGGGTGTTGTCACCGGCTTCCCGGGCCAGGTCCAGGAGTATTTCCGCAGCCCGGAGCCCGTTTTCATCGGGCACCGGGTGCCCGGCCTCGGCCAGGGTGATATGCTTGAGGGGCCTGACATGGCCGTATTTGACAATGACCCGCCCCGCCGTGATCCGGTCCCCCAGCACGGATTCAAGGGCAAGAGCCATGGCGGCCCCGGCCTTGCCCGCCCCCAGGACCAGGATTCTGGTGAACCGGTCCAGGTCATGGGAGATGTGGCCAAGCTTCAGAATTGGGCCGTCCAGGGAACAGCATTGGCTGATCCGGGCCTCCGGGTCAACGGCGGCCAGGCCTTCGTAAAAAATATCCTGGGCCTCTTGCCGCATTCTCTCAAGGATTTCCGGCCTCACGGATTCAGGACTTCCGGGTTCACGATGTGGGGGACTTTGCCGGTCCTGTAAAATTCAATGATATTCATGGCGGCCAGGACGGACATTCGAGTCCGGGCCTCCACGGTGGCAGAGCCCACATGGGGAAGGACACAGGCGTTTTCCATGGAGAGCAGGGGATTGTCCGGCCTCATGGGTTCCGGGTCTGTGACGTCCAGTCCGGCCCCCCGGATACGGCCCTCCCGGAGGGCCTCAATCAGGTCCCCTTCATGGTGCACCGGGCCCCGGGCCGTATTGATAAAGAGGGCCGAGGGTTTCATTTTCCTGAAGGCCGCCCGGTTGAACACCTGCCTTGTGTCCGGGGTCAGGGCGCAGTGAACCGACAGGATATCGCTTTGGGCCAGGAGGTCGTCAAATTCCACAAAGCTTGCCCCAAGGGCCTGTTCCGCCTCAAGGTTCCGGGTCCGGTTGTGATAGAGGATCTTCATGCCGTAGGCGGCCTTGCAGCGTCTTGCCAGGCTGAAGCCGATGCGGCCCAGCCCGAATATCCCCAGGGTTTTGCCCGTCAGTTCCATGCCCAGGTGACCCGTGGGATTGAAATATCCCCACTGGCCGGCATGATGGTCTTGTGCATGAAAAACATTTTCCTGGCCGAGGCAATCATGAGGCCGAAGGCGATATCCGCCGTGGCCTCGGTCATGGCTCCCGGCGTGTATCCCACGGGAATGCCCAGGCCCGTGGCAACGGCAATATCAATATTGTCATAGCCCACGGCAAACTGGGAAATGATGTCCAGATGGGGGCATTTTTCCAGGAAGTCCCGGTCGATCCGTTCGGTGAGGGTGCAGACCAGGGCTTGGTGGTCCCCGGCCAGGTCCGCCAGCTCCGCAGGGGTCATGGGCCTGTCCTTTTCCCAGAGGGTCAGATCAAAGCCCTGTTCCCTCAAAAGGCTGATCCCGGCCTCGGGATATTTCCGGGTGATGAGAATTTTCTTTTTCATAGGGTCCTTTTTTTGGAAGTTCTTTTTTTGGTGCTTGCTTGTCCGGCGGGCCTCAGGTCGTAAAAATTTCCCCGCCCAGCTTGCGGACCACGGCCATGGCCGCATCCAGGCCGGATTGCAGGGCGCCTTCGATCCAGCCCCCGGCAAAGGAGGCGGATTCTCCGGCCAGGAAAACACCGTTGGCGGCTTCAGGGGATTTTGGCCGGGATTGCAGGAACAAGGCCGTCTGGTCTTCATACTGACCCGGGTAATTGAGTTTGAAGGCCCCGTGATAGCCTTTTTCCTGCTCCCAGAAAATGGTCTTGACCTCTTCCACCTGGTCCGAGATCAGGTCCCGGCCATAGATGGTTTTCAGGATATCCAGGCTTTTGTCCAGAAGTTCCCGCTCCCCCAGCCCGTGTAATTTTGCGGCGGAATCCTCCCAGGTATAGCTCAGGCAGATGACCCCGGAGGCGGTGTCCTCGAAATCAAAGAGATAGGTTCCCCGGACGGCTTCGTCGGTAATGGTGCAGTTCAGGGTGGATTCCGGGGGCAGGTCCTTCCAGAAGGCCTGCCGGGTCCGGATGAAAATTTTCCCGGACTGGATCATGTGGATATTTTGGATGGCGGTCCAGACCTCTTCGGAAAAGGCGTCCCGGTTGATCTTGATCCCCATTTCCAGGGCCCTGTGGGAGCAGGTGAGGATGACGGCCTCGTAGGATGCGGTCTGGCCCCGGATGTCGGTGACGGCGATCTTTTCTCCGGGCCGGGTCTGGATCTGCGTCACCGCGCCAAGGGGCCGCCCCTTGTTCAGGGCGCTTACGCTGGTCTGTCCGAAATGGCGGCAGGGGCAGGGGGTGTTCCAGAAGCTTTCGGGGATTTGCCCCACCCCGCCCTTGACGAGGCGCTGGCCGGTTTCCCATCCCAGGGCCGCCAGCCTGAAAATGTCGAGAAAGCTGATGGGGAACATGGAATCAAATCCGCCGGTGCCGATGCCGAGGGAGCCGAACAGGTCCATGTCTGTTTTTGAAAGCCCGTGTTTTTTCAGGATTTCATAAAAGCCCGCGTCCTTAAATTGTTCCACATGGTCCTGCCATTGGCGAGCCCGCTGGTCCGGCCGGGCCGAGGCCCATTGTTCCGCCGGGGGGGTGATCAGTTTTTTCCAGGCATGGGCCGCTTTTCGGATGGGGCCGGGTAAGGGGCCGCCCGCGGGAATAAAATATTTTTTTCCTTTGACATAAAGGGTGGTGGGAACAACGAGGGGGTTCGGGAAGGGGGTTCCATAATCAATGCCGAACCGGTCCATATAGTGGCAGACGGTGCGGTGGGCGGGGGGAATCCGCATGGCGCCCAGTTCGGCCAGGGCCTTGGGGTCTCCGGGAAACCGGTAGGTATAGGCCCTTCCCCCGATCCTGGGGCTGTTGTCGGGATTTTTGTCGGCTTCGTAAATCACCGGGTGAAGGCCGATCTTCATCAGCTCCCATGCGGCGCACAGGCCTGCGCAGCCTGCCCCGACAATGGCGATCTTTGTCCCGGCCTTAGCTTCCGGAATCCTCCCCATGCCCCGGGGACTGCGGATCAGCGGGACATAATCAAAGGGATTGTCCGGAAACAGGGCTGAAGGGTCGGTCATGGCATGGGGTCCTTGAAATTTCGGTTTCATCCGTTCTTGATCCGGTTTTATTCAAAATCCGCGTCAGGCCCGGTATCCATGATATTCAACGGCCAGGAGGCTGATATCATCATCAATGGATTTTTGGCCCCGGATTTTTTTCAGGGCCGCCACCACCCCGGTGACAATTTCCTCACAGGGCCTGTCCGATATGGATTTCAGAAGGCGGTAGAATTCATTCTTGTTGCCGGCCCTGCCCTTGGGGCCGAAATAATCGATGAGGCCGTCGGTGTATAAGAGCAGTTTGTCCCCCGGCAGCAGTTTTGTTTCATATTGTTCCAGGGGCGGCTCCTGGCCCAGGCCGATGATGACGCCGTGCCGGTCCAGGATTTCAAACCTCTGGTGAAGACCCGCCACCACGGGCGGCACATGGCCGGCGCACCCGTACAGCAGGGTCCCGGTCCGGAGGTCCAGCAGGACATGGACCATGGTGAAATAGCAGTCAAAGCGCTCAAGGGGAATTCGGTTTCCAGCCGGTTCAATATCTTTTCCGGCGGGAAGGGCTCTCCCCGGGACAGGCCCTGGGCGTGGAGCTGGTCCATGAACTGTTTGACCGTGACGGCAATGAGGGCCGCGGACACCCCGTGCCCGCAGACATCCAGGATATAGGCGCTGATATGCCGGTCGTCTTCCTTGTAAATATGAAAGATATCCCCGCCCACCATGCGGCAGGGTTCAAAAAACCAGTGGATGGAGATGGACGGGATCTCCGGAAGGCTCTGGGGCAGGAGATTCTTCTGGATTTCCGCTGCTTTTTCAAGGTCCAGATCAATCTGGCGCTGCTTTTTTTTCAGCTCAATTTTTTTTGCTCCATCTTTGTGACATCATAGACAAAGACCAGGATCATCCGCCGGTCCTGAAACACGATGGGCCGGGAAGTGAATTCCAGGTATTTTTTGACGGGCTGCCCATGGATATAAAACACCCGTTCCAGGAATTTTTTCTCGTGGGGTTCCCGGGCGGACAGGCTGGCGATGAGGGATTGTTTCAGGACACAGCTCCCGCAGGCGGAGGTTTCACCGCAGGGCTTGTTTTCCCGGACGGCGTTGATGCACCCGGAAGCCGCGCCGAAGGTCATTTCCGCCATGGTTTCGCCGGACCGTTTGAACAGGTCCAGAAAACTGTCGTTAAACTGGTATATCCTCAGGTTTTCATCGGCAATAAACACGGCCGTATCGATATTGGCCAGCAATAGATTTAAAAATTCGTTTGAATCCTTCAGCGCTTTAATATCAATTTTCATTTTTATGGATACCCGGTTCCTGTCCCCCATGCCGTCCGCCCTGGCTAGGATTAGGCCGAAAAGCGGATCTTTGTCAATGAAAATATGGCAAAGAAGCCCCCGGCGCAATTCCGGGAATGGAGCCTTGTCTCCGACCCGGGTCTTTTTGAGTGAGCCTTGGTGAAGAAATTATATTCCATGAAAGCATAATTTTTGAAATGGCTTTACAGGGTCCGGCGATATTGATATGGATTTCCAAGATGTATTTTTATGAAGCCATGACCGGCAAAATTCCTGTGGAAAGTATCAATCCACGCTGGTTTGTGCAAAGCAACGGACGCCAAAACCCGGCAATTATTACCAACGTCAGCGCAAAAGGGGTGTCTGTGCAGCATGGACCGATTTCCATCGCAGGAAAACATCAACGGCAAAAGGATAGGGCTTCTTTCCGTTTCGGGCGAGGTCAAAAGCGCCTTGATCCAGGAAACACAAATAAAACCGGGCATCCAGTGTATTGAAATGGACGGGTATTCCCAGTCGGTCCTGGCAACCCTTGTATCTGCCATAAGGTTTTAATCTGAAAGGGTGCAAATTAAAGGAAACCTCTGAATGATCCTTCCAGACCTTGGCCGGATTGGTATGGTCCAGCCATGTGAGGCCTTGATGGTCATCACAGACCATGCCGTATTCAATGGTCTTAGGGGAGGATCTTTTTTTTATTTCACCTCAACGATTTTATAATCTTCTACCGCCTGGGGTTTGGCACTCACCGGCTTTTGCCGGCCATTGGTCAATTCTTTTACACGCTCGGGAAGATATGCTTCCAATTCAGCAATGGAAACAAACCGGTCTTCTGAATAATCCGCCTGACCGGCCAGACCCTCTATCAGCGATTTGGTGAATACGCCGTTTTTAAGCTCATCCATTTCTAATGAAAACTGCTTGCCGGTTGAGGAGGAAAACACGACCACCCCTGATTCGGCATCGGCCAGCTCACTGGCAAATTTTATCCACATCCGCCTGGCTCGCGGCCTTGCCGCCGATCTGCACATTGCCGGACCGGCAGGAGTCAAAGAAAAAAATGGTCTTGCCTGGAATATCCCTCAAAAATTTAAGGAAGTCGGTATTGGTGATGCAGGTCCGGGAGAGCCTTGATATATCCGCGCTGCTGGGCAGAAATGGTAATTGCCCCTGGCATCGTTGGTGCCGTGGCCTGACAGGAAAACCATGGCCACATCCCGGCTGGTGGTTTCACGCATCAGCCAGTCCAAACCGTCCAGAATTTTTTCCTGGGTTGCATCTTTGTTTTTTTCATCGCTCACCAGCAGCCGGGTGCTGACCTTTTTGTAAAGGCCGCCTTCCTGGGCCTTAATCGCACGGGCAAAATCCTGGGCATCCTTATGGGCATATTTCAGATCAAGCGTTGAATCACTATAGCGGCTTACCCCAACCGCCAGCACATAAAGGCTGGGTTTCTGCCAGTCCGGTGTCCCTTCCCAGATAGAGAGAAAATCAGCCGGCTCGCTCGCGGCATGCTGATTTTTGGCAATGAGTGAGACCGTCACGCTCTTGGGGGGCGCTTCGATGGTTATCTGGCCGGTTCTGAGGAATTTGTCCGCCTTGGCCGGTTCAAATTCGTGTTTTAAAACAGTGGTTTTCCGGCCATCCACACGGGCTTCCACATCAGTGACGGGGCCGGCCGCGGATTCAGCCTTGTAAAAAAGCGTCAGTGTAGTGCTTGCGGTTTTTGTGCCCGGTGCTGGAGAAAGGATCTGGATGGTTGGCGGCAAGATGGTTTTCAGATCCGTAGCCACGGTTTTTTCGCCCCGGTCTTTGTCTGCCAGGGCCAGGGCCTGGTCCACATCCAGGGTTTCCAAGACCCGGGCCAGCACGTCGGGCCGGTAAAACTGCTCCCTAAAGCGGGAGGCGCCGAAGAATTCCGGAGCTTTGGCGCTGCCTTGGTTGAGATGCCAGCCGATCAGGTCCTCAGCCCCTGCCGAGGCCTGGTAAAATCCGTTTGGGGTAAAGGCTACCCAGCGGCCGTCTTTATGGGGAAACAAGGCCAAAATCTCTTTGCCGTCCTCCAGCCGGTACCAGCGCAGGGTGCCGTCACCAAAACCGGCCACGGCCAGCCTGCCGTCCGCACTGATGTTCACCGCCCAGGCCGTCCCAGGGACGGGTATTCGCCAAATTTGCCCGCCCCTTGAGTCAAAAAGCATCAGGGACCAATCTGTTCCAAGCAGAAAACGCTTTTTGTCCGAAGCAATGGCAAGGCTGCGGGATATTTCATATCGATCAAGCGCTAAGGCCTGGCCGTTGAGCTTGGGTTCCATTGTGTTGATCCAGCCGGTGATATTGAGGCCTTCAGCCTGGGTGACGGGTCCGGTGAGCCGGGTATCCGGCGCGGGGCCAAGCTCAAGCTGGGAGGTTTTGAGTGAAAAGCGCGCCGGGCGTTTTCCCCACTCTTCATAGCCGAATTGCACCGCATCCCCGGTTCCGGAAAGCCGGATGGCATTTTCTTGAATCTGACCTCGAAAATCAGCCATCTCACCTGTCTGCTGCCAAAGGGCCTGCCCACCGGCAGACAAAACTGCCAGCAGAGGGTCCCCCGCCCCTAGGGCCAGCTTGCCGTTTGAAAGGGCCCTGATGCCCATAATGGTATTTTGGGCCGGTTTAAATTCGGTAAAATCCCCTTGGCCGCCTTTGGCCCAGCAGCGAAGGGGACAGATCCCGCCGACGTAATACCTCCCACCGGCATAAAAAAAGCGGCCGTCCTTTGACCAGGCGACTGTGCAAAAATTCCCGTTGTTGGCATTTGCAGTATCGGCGGAAAATACCAGCTCCAGGGTTTCTGCTGAAAGCACATCCACCCGTGTTGAGTCATCATATCCCACAGCGATCTGACGGCCGTCCGGGGAAAAGGCTGCACTACAGGGCCGGCTGCCGCCCGGGGCCTTCTTTTTTTGGATCAATCTGAAATTGCGGTCATAAAGACGGATGTAGCCATCAGAACCCACGGCCACCAGCCGGCCCAAGGCATCAAAATCCGCTCCAGTGCTTCTATCCCCATAATCCGTATCTGCAGAGATCTGCTGGTATGCGGAGGTTTCATAAACCCTGAGGCCGTTGCTCCCTAAGGTTGCCGCCAGGTACCGGCCATCCGGAGAGAATTTGAGATGATGGATAACATTGGGCAAGCCCTGGATGACCTGCGTCATATCGCCGGTCTCACGCTGGTAGATATAAATGGTATTGGTTCCAGGGCCCCAGCCGGTCCAGCCCCCTGCTGCAACAAAAGCTCCGTCCGGCGAGATGGCCACAGAGTAAATTTTACCCACATTGCCTTCCCCCACCGGCGCCCGCAGGGTGCGGATAAGCCGCCCGGTCTGAAGCTCCCAGATGCGCACGGTTTTATCATCCGAGCCCGAAACCAGAAACCGCTCTTCCCGGTCAACATCAATACGCCAAATCGAAGCTGTGTGCATACCGGTTTCAATCCTGATTATGGGCGTGGCAGGGAAATCCTGGAAAGCCGGGGTGTCCGCCAAAGAGTGAGCCGGGAACATAAGCCGGGAAAGGCCCCAAAGAACGATGGCCAGGGCAAACCACCGGCCTGGATAAGAACGGGCAAAGGCCATGGTCAGCTTCCTATTTTATCAAAGGATTTCCATTTCAAAGCGTTCAGTTGGGCCAGGATGTCCTTTTTCCCCTGTTCTTGTGCCTTTCTATATTCATCATAGATGGCTTTTCCGGCATCAATCAGAACAGGAATCAATTGCGCGGCCGTGGTGAACACCACAGGAAGATTCTTTTTATCCGGTTCATCGGGGGTGATTTGTTTGGAGACAAAATTGGTAAAGGCAATGCGATTTTCCGCCGCGGCAGCCATGATCTTTTTAAAGGATTCGGATTCTTCAATGGGCTGACCGGTCATCAACTGGGTGCGCATCTGCTCGATGAGCCCGTCAAAGTCTGCTTTGGCTTCAGCATAGAGCATGATGCCGCGGGCATAGTTTTCCATATTCTGGCGGCCGAATTCCTTAAGAATGCCGGCATGGCTTTCGGCCAGGGACTGTTCACGGGCCAGGATGCGCACAGCTTCGGAGTATCCCGCGATTTCCTGGGCTATGCCGGTAAAACCTGCCAGTTGAAAAAAACCAGGGTAAAGACAATGATTTTTGGATGGTTTTGTGCCAGCCTGAGTTTGAGCCCGGCCCGGCGAAAAATCGAATCGAAGCTTTCATTGATGCTCCTCCTCATAATGGATTACTTCTTATTAGGATAGGAATTTGTGTTTTGTCAAGGGAAACATCGGCAACGGGTTTTCCAATCACTGGCCGCAGTCATAACACCCCATGATCTGGTTTGCTAATCCACGCCGAAACTATAGTGGCTTCGATCGTCATACGCAATTGCATATTCGCCGGGAAGGATAGAAACTTGCTTTTTGGTGAAAAACGCATCAAACAAAGTATCAAAAATTTTTTAACCCACCAATATTATTTCCCCTCTGATACAAGCACAACATGTTTTGCTTGTATCAGAGGGGGGGTAACTTTAATCAAGATATACCGGGATATACACATGTCATCCCATTCCCGCTCCAACTCTTCAAAATGATTTTTGGCACTCTTGTATTATGAACTTGCCTTAGGATTGTGCGGCTGATAAACATCAAGATGATGTGTGGTTGACTGAACCATAGTGGAATCGAAAAAAACAATAATATGTCGAAAAGTGTAAAAAAAATCAAAAAGAAAGCGGTGTCCAACGCAAACATACTGCGGTCGAACCGCAGCATGTTTGCGTTAGCAATCAAAAAGAAATCATGGTAACAAGTTACATAAGTGAACGAAGTGCGGCGTTATCGTTAGTTCCTCAACTTAAGTTGAAACTTGAAAATCATTTTGACTATGTTGCACCTTTGTTTCCATGGCTTAATCGCGAAACAAGCAATATTTCTAAGCAAATTCACATTAATGATCGTTTCAAGATTTTGGTCTTATTTCCACGTAGGCCCAAAATAGATCATGATGATGTTAAAAAAATATTCACAACAATCAACAAGGAGTTGCTTACCTTTAAAGAGTTTGCAAAAGAACATAATGTCCCAGTAATAGCAGGTTGCCCCATTGCAAGAAATTTTTGGGAATTATCAAAGTGTACTAAACATGTCTGGATAGAAATTACAAATGGAACAATCAGTAACTATCTCAATCCAGTAATCAAGGCCTCAGGAGAAAAAGTAATCACAAGCCTATCAATTTCACAAATTGCAGCTTTGATTAAGGAATCAACACTATTTAACATAGAAAGTTTTTCTGTTTTTTTAAATGAATCAAAATACATAATGCCAAATTTTTACATATTTGGACCAAGGTATAAGCCAATATATTTACTAATAAAAAATCGATAGTCTCGGTTTCAACAAGGACGAGCTGCGCCCGCCTGTTAAACCAGCCGTTGGATAGACGCTTGCTTGCCGGGCTGACCCGGCCGCCGGCAGGAGACCCGGCACCCGAGTCGCTATTAAGGGAGTAACTCATGGCCTCATCATGGCTTGCATACAACGAACTGGCATGGACCGAAGACCTTCTGGCGGACCCGTCGGATTATGAAGGCGAGGCCGGGGGCTATGTTGACCTGATCAAGGGCAGCGGATTACACGCCCCGGGGACTCTGCTGCACCTGGGCTGCGGGGCGGGCGGGTACGACGCCGTATTCAAACGGCATTTTGCCGTAACGGGCGTGGATATCAGCAGAGGGATGCTGGACAAGGCCCGGCTGAGGCATCCGGATGTCGAATACATTGAAGGTGATATGCGGTCTGTGCGCTTGGCCGGG
>JAAUSZ010000141.1 GCA_012031875.1 Desulfobacula sp. | reverse complement strand
AGTTTTTAACGAACTTGGCTTGCTCAAACTGTCCCGCCTTGGTCATGTCTTTTCCATGGCTACCAGGGACTGATACCAGGAATAGACGGTCTGCCGCTCATCAACGCCGTATTTGGCTTTTAAGGCCTGGCCGTCGTTTTTAAACATCAGATCGGCATCCTTGAGCATGAGGGTGATCATGGCGCCGAAATCACCGCTGACCTGCACCTTGTCGCCATCGGCCGCAGCAGTGATCTGGTTCATGGCGAATAGTTTGGCGGTTAATGCGGCCTCCCCGGGCGATTTCATCTTCAGGGAGGTGCTGAATTGCTGGCCGTTATAGTTTTCCGCTTTCTTTATCTGTTCAGGGATGTAATAGGCCGAGCTTTTGGACAATTGGTTGAAAAAATTGTCGAGATAGACGAGGCCATTGATCTTCTGGCCTTGGGCACTTGGAAAAAGCGGCATGAAGATGGCCGTCAGGACCACGAAAAAGGATGCCAGGAGGAGGTATCCTTTGGTTTTGAGTTGAGCTGAACTTGCCATGATTAATGCACCTCCCCTGATTTCAGAACCTTAAGATTAGTGAAAAAGCACCAGAAGACCCATGCCGCAAAGGCGGTAATGATGATGAAGAAGCCGGCGATGCCGATGATGTCGACGGTTTTGATAAACCCCTTGGACAGTTCGACATAGCCCATTTTCATCATTTTTTCCGGCAGGGCGCAGACCCGGTTGAGAAAACCCGCGGTTACGGTCACGGCGTAGAACCCGCGGATGGTGGTGCCGGGAACGACCTTGGTGACGATGGAGCCGACCTGGATACCGACCAGGGAGCCGAGCAGCATGCCCATGGCCAGGGTGTAGAAGATGAAGCCGTAAATGGCATACTGGCTGATGGCGGCATAACCCGCGGTGAACACGATCTGGAAGATGTCGGTGCCGACGGTGGTCATGGAAGAAACGCCCAGGCCGTAAACAAACATGGGGAAGGTGAGGAAACCGCCGCCGACGCCCATGATGGCCGCGGCCATACCCACGATGAAACCGCTGATCACCAGGAAGATGGCGGAAATTCTGCGGCCGCCCGGGGTGATGTTCGCGTCGAAGGTCAGCATGGGCGGGATGTTGACCGACTGGATGCGTTTGCCCATGGGCGGGATCTCTTCAGCAATTTTCTTCGCGCCTTCTTCGATCACTATTTTCTTGGAGCGTGATTTGAGGTAGTCATTCATGGCATAAAACGCGAGGAAGCCGAGGATGACGACGTAGATGGCGGTGATGAACATGTCGCTCAGCACCGGGTTCGCGTCATAGATTTTACGGTTGAGATAACCGCCCAGGCTCGAGCCGCCAATGGCGCCGATCAGGAAGGTGACGGCCAGGGAAACCGAGATATTGCCCATCTTGCGATGAAGGACCGATCCCATGATGGCCTTGGCAAAGATGTGGAACAGGTCGGTTCCGACCGCAAGGATACCCTTGACGCCGGCGCTCATGAGGGCCGGGGCGATGATGAAGCCGCCGCCGGCGCCGATGCAGCCGGTGATGAGACCGGCGCAGACGCCGACCAGCACCGAGGCGCCAAAGATGAGGTTGGTGTAGTGTGCGGGCCCATAGGCCTGCTTGCTGCCGATGAAGGACGGCAGGGCCTGGCTGACGGCGTCGGCAAAGGCAATGCCGCCCAGGAAAACGGGAATGAGCAACAGCCCCAGAATCAGCATTCGGGTGCGGCTGTGCAGGATGTTGTTGGACATTTCCAGTTCCCAGCGGGCGTGGGCCCTTGACCCGGCCACCATGAACTGGTTCAGATCACGAAAAAACTTCATTTTTACAATCTCCTTTGTTATTTAAGTTAAATAATCAATATATTCAATTGATTATATGATTCCATCGGTTTTACCCGGGTATTCTTTTCCCTTATGGGAAGCGTGATGGTGAAATCGGTGCCCCTTCCTTTTTGACTGGAGACCTCCAGTGTTCCGCCGTGTTCATGGATGATATTATACGCAATGCTGAGCCCGAGGCCGGTTCCCTCTTCTTTGGTGGTAAAAAACGGATCAAAGATGTTTTTCATGATCTCTTGGGCAATGCCTTCTCCGTTATCAGTGATCCGGATCACATCGGCCCTTTGCAGGAGCGCGGTTTCAATTTCCTCTTCCCGTATGGTGATGGCGCCTCCTTTTTTCATGGCCTCACAGGCATTGATGATAATATTGACCAGGACTTCCTTAAGCTGCTCAGGATCGATCAGGGTTTCGGCAAGATTGCCCGACCGTTCAATTTTTAAATTCACATGATAGGACCGAAGCCTTTGGTCCAGTAGATAAACCGCACTGTCCACCGCTGTCGAAGGGCTCATCCGCTTCATGACAAGCTTGGGAGGCCGGGCAAACTCCAGGAAATTTTCAACAATCTTATTGATCTGGATGATCTCGCCGGAGATGACATTCAAATCATCCCGCTGGGTATTGGAAAGGGCCGCGGACCGGTTCAGGGAAAACAGCCTCATCTTTACCGAGGTTAACGGATTTCTGATGCTGTGGGCCGTGCCCGCGGCAAGTCTTCCGATGAGCGCCATTTTTTCCGATTGCAAAAGGGATACCTGGCTCTGCTTTAATTTCTGATGGGTCTCTTCAGCATCTTCAAGCAGTCCCAGAACTCCACGCTGGAGGGCGTCCACCTCGTTCCGGGGTTTTTCGGTGCCGTCTTCGCTGTCCACCTGCAAGATGAGTTTCCGGATGGGGTCCATGATGTGGCGGGCAAAGATAAAATTCACCAGAAGGCTTAAAAGGGTAACGGAAACAATGGCCATCAGGGCGATGATCCTCAGGCCGTTGGCTTCTTCCCGGCTTTTTTCAATCGCTGTTTCTATCTTTTCCTTATGGAATTCCTTGAACTGGTTGCATAGGCCCAGGATCTCAAAAAATGATTGCCGGACATCCTGGTGCATGGAAAAACCTTTTTCCCGGTCCCCTTTTTTATAGAGTTCAATGACCTCATCCCGGGCCGCAATATATTTCCGGTAATCGGCTTCAATCTGATATACGGTTTTTATTTCCCAGGTGTCCTTGACCTGGCTCTTCAATTCTTCAAGTGTGTTTTCGAAACTGGTCCGGTAACGGGCCAGCTCCACCAGCCATTCCTGTTTTCCGTCCTGGAAAAAATAGGTGACATAGCCTTTCTGATTAACCAACCCGGTACCCAGGGCTTCGGCAGATTCGAAAATCACCACGTTTCTGCTGATGATGGTTTTAAACACGTCTTCGATTTTGTACGTGTACCAGACCATGAGGACGGCCCCCACCAGGGTGATACCCAGAAGAATGGCATTCACCAGGTATACCCTGGATTTCAGGCTCAGGTGGATGGAGAATATTTCCGGAAGGGTCCCGGTTTTTTTCCACATACTCATGATCTTATCGGATCAGCGCTCCCCTTTAATTTTTGATGGTTAATCCTTGCCTAAATTTAAAAAATTTAAATTTTCCGACTGTTTCTGCTGGTGCTCATGCGCGTCTTTGATTTTTTCCATGAGTTCGACCAGCTCACAGGGTTTGGTCAGAAAATCAAAGGCCCCGGCCAGCAGGCCCTCTTTTGCTGCGGTCTGGGATCCGTGCCCGGTCAGAAGAATAACCGGAAGATCCGGGACCATCCGCTTGATTATTTTCAAGACCTCGATCCCGTCCATGTCTTCCATTTTCAGGTCCAGGACCACCACGTCAAAATCCTGTTTTCTCAGGGTCTGTATGGCCTGTGTCCCGCTGTAAGCCTTGGTGGGATGGATCAGCCGTCTGGACAGCCGGTTGGAAAGAACATCCAGAAATCCTTTTTCATCATCCACCAGAAGGAGACGGATGGCTTTTTTTTCTGCATCTTTGCCGGAAGGGTCCATGGTCTTCTCTTTCACTTATACCCGCCGTTCAGTGATTTCCTTGATGCGGGCCTCGGTTATTTTTTCCTCATGTTCTCTTTTCTTTGCCGCAGCCCCTTTGACCTTTCCGATCAGAACCTCAATGTCACAGGGTTTCATGAGATAGTCAAAGGCCCCCAGCTTCATTCCGTCAATGGCCGTCTCAACGGTGGCATGGCCGGTCAGCATGACGACCTCCACCAGAGGGGCCTTTCGTTTCAGCTCGATCAGGGTCTGGATCCCGTCCATTTCCGGCATCTTGACATCCAGAACAATGACTTCAACAGCCTTGTTCTTTTCAATTTCAGCCAAGGCTTCCTTTCCGCTGTAAACTGCCGACACATCCAGCTCTCTTTTTTCAAGACGCTTGGTAATGGTGTCCAGAAACGCTTTTTCATCATCTACCAGTAACAATTTGATTTTTTTCATTATGTGGCTCCTTATATGATTGTGGAATTAAACTCATGGGTTGTGGTGTCATTTGAACTGTCCTGGAACGGGATAAAGATACGGAACTGGGTGCCGCTGCCCACCTGGCTGGACACCTCGATTTTCCCGCCCATTTTCTGAACCAGGCCGTAACAGATGGAAAGCCCGAGTCCGGTTCCCTTACCGACAGCCTTGGTGGTGAAAAAAGGATTGAATATCCGGTCCAGATTTTCCTTGGGAATCCCCGGGCCGGTGTCTTCAACGGAAATGGCGATATGATTCTTTTCAGCCTTGCTTTTCCCGGTTTCTATGGTAAGGGTTCCCCCTGTTTTCTCCATGGCGTCAATGGCATTGTTGATGAGGTTCAGCATCACCTGCTGAAGTTCCGATGGGGAAATCCTGATAAAGGGGAGATTTTCTTCAAGGTTGGTCTCAATGATGACGTTGTTATACCGGGCCATCTGCGCGGTAAGGGACACCATTTCCCGGATGGCGTCATTGACTTTTACATCATTGATGGTGGAATCGGTTTTCCGGGCAAAGCTTAAAAGTTTATGCGTGATCTCCTTGCACCGTTTGCCCTGGGTATTGATCTGTTTTAAGGCCCGTTTGAATTCAGAGAGGTTTTCCGTTTCCTTAAGCTCCTCATCTCCCAGCAGATCTTCTATCCAACCGGCTTCCTCCACCATGATGGCCACGGGGTTGTTGATCTCATGCGCTATGCCGGCGGCCAGTTCACCAATGCTGGCCAGCTTTCCGCTTTCAATAACCTGCCGGTTCATGGCCTCGGTCTGGGTCTCCGCGCTGGAAATCAATCGGACGATGTATCTCGGCAGGATAAAGGCAACGGCGACAACGGCAATACACCCGGCAACCATGAGAAAGAAGGTCAGCATCTGTGTTTTCCGAAGTTCACTGAAGGCATCCCTCACGTCCTGGCGGAAGACCACGCTCCAGTCAATATTTTTCAATGTGGAGATGGCATAGAGATATCTGTTTCCGGCCGGGTCCTGTTTTTCCGTGATAATGGTCCGGTTTTCCGGATTTTTATAGTCTACCAGGGAGGCGATAATCGTCGGATCGATCCGGATATCGGCCTTGGTCTGGAGCCCGCCTTCGGCGTTGAGGATATAGGCGATCCCGGTTTTTCCGATCTGGATATTCTCCACCATGGAATTGAACCTTGTGAAATTAATGGTGGCCCTGAGAATATGGTCTATCCCTTCGATAGGGACCTTGACAGCGATGATAAAATGGGGATGCCCCCTTAGCCCGGCAAAGACATCGCTGATATAAAAGGGCTTTTGTCCGGCGTTTTTGAAACCATTCCGCATTTTTATAATCCGCATTTTTAAGATTGAAGGGCCCTTCATAGGCAATCTGGATGCCGTTTCCATCAACAATGCCGATATCGGTGAATGAATCCGGATATTCCATTTCCAGCAGTTCAAGATTGGTTTTTAAAAAAAGGTCCAGGGCGTTAACAGGATTGTTTTCGAGCTGAGAGGCCAGATGCCGGATATTGCCCAGTTTTTCCGATAAAAAAGTATCAATGTTTTGGGTATGTTTCTGTACCAGTTCCGAGACATGGGCCTGGATTTTATCCGTATAGGTCAGGTTGAACCGGTAGAAGAGAAAACCGGTGGTCAGGGTAAACGGGAAGAATGAAATGATCAGGATCAGAATCCTGATCTTCCGGGATAATTCCTGATAAAAGGTGTTGCGTTCTTCCGGCAATAATTCCATTTTTTCCCCTGTTGTTTTGCTTTTATCTATAAGCCGTACCCATAGTCAGCAAAAGCTGTGCCAGGCATCAGATGAAACCAAAACTTAGTGTAACATACTTAAAACACAGGAATTATCAATATCCCCAGGCTTGCCCGAAATTTGAATGCTTGTCAGGTTTTTTTACAGATTGACAATCAAATGAACAGCCTGTTAATTTTTCTGAGACCGGGCGCCAAGGGTTTGAACCCCTGAAAAAAGGGCTGCTGTAAAACAGGTGACTTATTGGAAAGAATTTGGATTGATTTTCTGGATGCCGGACAAATAATTCTGATAATTTGTAAGATAAAATGACAGGGGCCTTGAAAAATGCCTTCCCAGGATTCCATCCACAAAAAGCCGGCTGATATACTGCTCATGCTCCAAAATTTTCTGGGATTGGATAAACAGAATCCTTTCCTCGGGAGTCAGGCGCGAAACCATATCCAGCATGGTCATCCTCGCCCTGGGCAGGTACATCCAGAAATATAGGAGATCCAGGGCATTGATGATGATCATGACGGCAAGGTCCCTGACCTCTGAATTTCTGCTGATGAAAAGGGCCTCGGGTTTTTCAAGAATTTTCATTTCTTCGGTCTCAGGGAACAGGAGTTCGAGTTTGGTATAGGTTTCAAACAGGTCTGAAAATTTTTTCCCCAGGTCCCTTTTTCTTAAATCCAGGTTGGAAAACCTGTCCACCGTGCCTTCAATCAGTCCTGCCACGGTATCCGAGGCGGCTTTGGAAATGATGGCAGCCCATTTCTGAAGCACGCTTTCAACAAAAGGCACGTCATAAAAGGCCAGGATGGCCCCGGCCACGGTGTTAAACAGGACCGCCACGGGAATGGAAAGGATGCTCCTGAAAAAATTTCCCGCGGCCATGCCCCGGGGAAGGCCCCTGAAGATATTGTGGGAAGACAGATAAATCCCGTTGGCCAGGCCCATGACCGCGTAAAGAATCAAGGGGCTGGTGGAGATATTGATCCCGAAGGTCCGGTCCAAAATCAGGGTTTTGACCAGGTAATCCAGGAGGGGTACGGAAAAACCCGTAAAGAAAAGGGAATCCGTTAACCTGTCCCAGCTTACGTAATCATTCCATTTGGTCAGGGAAGACCGGTTAATGCCGCCGCCTCCCAAGACCGATTGCAGAATCACCCGAAAGCCGGTAATGCCGAACCAGATAAAGGCTCCGAAATAGGCCAGAAACCACCAGTCCTTGGTCAGGGAAAAGCATAGAAAGGCAGGGATGAACCCCCCAAAGATTTTCAGGCAGTTTTTCAGCTTTGTGTTGAGATTTTTCCAGGAGCCGGGCGTTTTGCTTTTCTTTTTTTCCGGCAGCCCCAGTTCCAGGTTGTTTCTTATTTCCTTTTGAACTCCGCTCAGGGTTACTACATTGCCGCGGGTCTTCATGTCCAGGGCAAAAGACTCAAAGACCCATTCCCTTGCCTTGACCGGCAGGATCTGTTCAAACCCGGGGAGCCAGTTGAATTTCCGGATGACCCATTTCAGGGCAAAGGAAAGTTCATCCGAGGCAAAGGAGGTCATCCGGCGGCTCACATTCATGCTTGCCGGCAGGATGAGGCGGCCGACCTCGTTTTTACGGATTTCCGCCCTGGCCCGTGGCGCCAGCGTGGGAATGATGCCAAAGCCCATGCCGTAGGTTTGATGGGACTTCCCGGTTGAATCGCTGCCGATCCTGGATTTAAGAGGTCGGACCGTATACATATTTTTCAGGGCGTCAATATCGTGAAGGATATTGAGCAGTTTTTTTAACCGGTCCTCCCTGTCCGGGTAATCGGTTTTTTCCACGGACAGGATGATCTGCCGGACCACCCGCTTTAGTTTTAAAAGACTCCCTGAATTGATGGCCTTCTGGAGTTCATTGACGGCAAAAAGGGATTCATGGTCATCGGATACAAAATCCTTTAGATTAATGATTTCAAGCCGGTTGATATACCCGTTTCCTTCATAAAGGATTTCAACCACATCTTCCGGTTTCAGATTACCGAGTTTTAAGGTGATCCTGAAATCATGGCGGAGTTTCCTGACTTCAAAAAGCAGGTCTTTATAATCCAGTTTGAGGCGGTCGGGAATATCCGCATCAATGCTGAGGGAAAAGGGATGGGGAACCTTCGGGTGTTTCAGGGGGGTGAGATAGCTTGCGATAATATCCTTTGTTGTAAAGGCATCCATCTTTTCCACCAGATGTTCAATATGCGTTTTTTGATCCGCATCTGCTTTTCCATAGGTCCGGCTTATGTCTTTCAGCCGTTCCGACATTTCCTTCAATGCAAGGGAATGGATATATTCTCCCAGATGGGGAATGGAAGGCAGGCTTGGCGAGGCGAACCTTAAAAAATCGTCCGCGTGCAGGGGGCCTATGTCAATATCCAGGTCCCGGCACATGTCTTTCAGGTAGTTCTGGTTAAAGCTGTTCAGAATTCTTAGGACATATCGCTCCTGGTATTTCAGAACGGTTTTCCCCTGTTCCATGAAGGGCACCACATGGGGCTCGGCCAGAAAACAAAGAAAGGCCTCGGTATCCGGCAGGCCCCGGGAGACCCAGATAAAGGAGAGATAGCGGTCCCGGTACCGGGCCCAGAATTCGATCCCGATGCGAAGGTCGATTTCCATGATCTTTGCCGCCTGAATCAATTCCGCGGCAAACCGGGGCTCAATACAGTGATAATAAATCACCCGCAGGCGTCGGATTCCCTTGATCCAGGCATCCATGATAAGATGGGTGGGGGATTTCCGGCCCGAGGTATTGGCATCGTGGACATGGTCGTCAAACGCAATCTGATTCCATTCTTCGGGCATTTCCAGAAGGTGGTAGTGCCTGAGCAGTCGTCGGATGACCCTGGGTTTTCCGAACGCGGCCATGCGAAAGCTGTGGGCCAGTTCAAGCTGGAGCGCATCGTTGCCCCTGGCCCTGACCAGGTCCTTCATGATCTGAAGGAGGACCCTGGCCGTATTCTTGGGCATGGACCGCCGGCGGTATTCAGTATTTCGTCTTTAAGGCCCTGGAGCGCCTGGAGCCGGTTTTCAATCACCCCCCGTTCCATGGATTCCAAAAGGGAAGCAATGGCATAGGCCGTGCGGAGGCCCTTGGATTCAGCCAGTTCCTTGATTCCCAGGGGATGGAAAAGGGATAGTAAAGTTTTCGTGTATATCCCAGGGTCTTTCCGGCATCATAGACGGAGTTGACAATTCGGATCAGGTCATGGTCGCGCCGGTCGAAAAATAGGTGCCTGAAGTTCAATCTTTTCTAAGGATCCTCACTAAATGATTCCCGTACATGTGAAAGCTATACCACGGCATTAAAATCAATTCAATATTCTTTCGTCACCCTGTTTGCATCCTCAGGCAGGGAAGGGGAAGGTCCTCTTGCAAGGGAAATGATATTTTGATTGACAAGATCAAGGTTCCTATCCTACAGTTTCTGCCGGATTAAACACGGAAAGAGGGTGGATACGAAATGAAAGTGATGTTTGTGGATGATGAAACCGGTTTTCTGGATGTGATTATTAAGCGGATCAGAAAACGGGAGATTGATGCTTTTGGGGTGTCGGACGGAGAACAGGCCCTGGAACGCATCGCCAAAGAGAAGATTGATGTGGTGGTGCTGGATGTGAAAATGCCGGGCAATCGAAACGGGATCATGATTCTTAAAGAGATTAAAACCCGGTGGCCCCTGATAGAAGTCATCATGCTGACGGGCCATGCCATGCTGGAAGCGGCAAGATCCGGCATGGACAACGGGGCCTTTGATTATATCGTTAAACCCGTGGATATTGATGATCTCTATTATAAGATCGGAGATGCGTATAAAAAGAAATTGCTGCAGGAAGCAAAGCATAAATGAACTTCCCCCCTGCCTCAAAAACGGAGCTGAAATAAGAATGATGGAGCCATAGGCCATGAATACCATCCTTGTAATAGATGATGATGACCAGTTGCGGTTAAGTTTCTGCAGGCTTTTAAAGGAAGAGAACTATGCCGTGATCAGTGCGGCTTCCGGGGAGGCGGGACTGGATATTGTCCGGGGCACCCTCCTTGATCTGGTGATCCTGGATATGCGCCTGCCGGGCATGAACGGCATGGAAACCTTTAAAGAGATCCGGAAGGTGGATACAAAGCTGCCGGTCATCATTGTGACGGCTTACGGCACAACGGATATTGCCATAGAAGCCACGAAAATGGGGGCCTATGACTATGTGCTGAAACCCTTTGAGGTCCCGGAGATGCTGACGCTGATCCGGCAGGCCATCGAGGCCGGATATTTCATGAGATCCCCGGTGGTTGTAGATGCAAGCCCCGGAGGCCGGCAGGGGGACGCCATCATCGGCCAGAGCCGCCTTATGCAGAATGTATATAAAACCATCGGCCGGGTCTCCCAGACCGATGCAACGGTCCTGATCCGGGGGGAGTCCGGAACCGGAAAAGAACTGGTGGCCAGGGCCGTCTATCAGCACGGCATCCGTTCCGGAAAATCCTTTCTGATCATCAACTGCGTGGCCATACCGGAAACCCTTTTGGAAAGCGAATTGTTCGGCTATGAAAAAGGCGCCTTTACCGGCGCGTCCCAAAGGCATATCGGGAAAATTGAACAAGCCAACGGGGGAACGGTCTTCCTGGATGAAATCGGGGACATGCCCCTGAATATCCAGGCCAAGATCCTGAGGCTGTTGCAGGAAAAAAGCATAGAGCGGCTGGGGGGTGAGGAAACCATTCCCGTGGATGTCCGCATCATTGCCGCCACCAACAAGAACCTGGAACAGGCTATTTTGGATGGAAAATTCAGGGAAGACCTGTATTTCCGGTTAAAGGTCGTGACCATTGAATTGCCGCCGCTGAGAGAAAGGAAAGAAGATATCGACCCCTTGATTTCCTTTTACCTGCATAAATTTTCCGCGGAATTGAAAATCGATAACCCCAGTATTCAGCCGGAAGCCCTGGCCCTCTTGAACCGCTATGAATGGCCGGGGAATATCCGGGAATTGTCCAACCTGATCCAGAAGGTGCTGATTTTCAACCGGGGGGCCCCGATTTCCGCGGGGGACCTGGAGCAGATCATCGAAAAAAAGGACAGGGCAGGCCGGGCCGGAGAAATCGAACTCACCACCATCCGGGACTGGGTGCGGCAGTTATTGGCCAATCCGTCCGGAACTTACAGTTTCGACGATTTCATGGACACGGTATCCGGCATCGTGATTTCAGAGGCCCTGAGATCAACCAACGGCAACCGCACCCAGGCTGCCAAACTCCTGGGCCTGTCACGGCCCACCCTTCACGCCAAGATTGAGAAGCACAATATCAAGCTGAAAACGGAAATTTCAGAATAGCGAAGAGATACAAAAATTGAGCCGGCCCATTCAGGTTGTCTGCCGGACCATGATGTCATGGGCAGACAACCCGCAGGCCTGATCTTATTTCCCCAGGACTTCGCTGACCAGTTCAAACATGTCCACCAGCCTCAGCACCCCGGTCACTTTTTTATCTTTTGTCACCAGGAGGGACTGGTGGCAACCCAGGATGAACTGGTGAACCGCTTCCGCAACAGGGGCTTCCTCATCCACATACTCCCCGTTGGAAGGGGTATACATGATATCTTTGATTTTTAATGCCGACGCCTTTTTGGCCAGCTCTTCCAGGCTTTCATCCCAGAGACAGAAATTTTTAACCATGGAATTCAGGAAATCGTCGCTGAACCCGAATCTGGAGAGTCCTATGTCATGTCCGTCAGGGTTCTGGATATGGCAGTATTTGGGCTCAAGGGATTGCAGGATGCAGCGGATGCTGACTTTGCCGACAATTTTCTTATCCTTGTCATAGACCAGCACGGCCCGGTGTTTGTGGGCGTATTTTTTATCCTCCCGGGCTTTTTTCAGGGTTCGCACGGCTGTACCGAGGGTATCCTCTTCCGATACGGTAGCGTAGTCGGACAGGGCGATCATGATCTCTTTTACTTTTTTATCTTTCATTTTTATCTATCCTTCATTTGACGGTTCTTTTCGCCTTATTTCAACCTATCTTATTTTAACAGAACGGGCATGCCCAGGAGGGGCCAGACAACTGTTATGGCCAGGGCCACAACGGCCATGAGCAGGATACTGGCCGGGATACCGGCAATAAAGAACTGACCGCTGGTGAACTGTCTGGAATTATAGGCAATGGCATTGGGCGCCGCCCCCACCAGGAGCAGGAAGGGCATGCCGGCCGTGACCAAGGCGGCAAAGACGATGACCTCCGGGGCCACGTTGAGATAGGGCGCCACCACCAGGGCCACGGGCACGGAAATGGCAATGGCAGCCACATTCATGATGAAATTGGTCATGACCATGACAAAAAAGGCAATGGCCATGACAAAGACAAACCAGTTGGCGTTTTTGAAAAGATCAAGCCAGTTGATGGCCAGCCATTCGGCGGCCCCGGTCTGCCAGAGGCAGAACCCCATGCTCATGGCCCCGGCAAAGAGCATATGATATTCCAGGGCACGGCTTCAAGATCCGAGATGTCCAGGATGTTGAGGATGAAAACAGCAGGGTGGAGACCAGCAATACCGCGGATTTGTTAAAGGGCTTCAGGGCAGGAATAAAGGACTGA
>JAAUSZ010000017.1 GCA_012031875.1 Desulfobacula sp. | reverse complement strand
GTCCCCCGGCTTAACCCGGTATCCGGGCTTTTTTGTTTTATTGTTGACAAGGATTTCACCGGCTTCCATCAGCGCGGCCGCCCTGCTCCGGGACAGCGCCCTGTCATGGGCGCAGAGGACGGCATCTATCCTCTTGTTGTGCTGATCGGCGGATATGGGAATACGGAGTTTCATAAATAAAAAAAACCGGCGGATTCTTCAATACCAGTACCCGCCGGTTTAAACCTTGGTTTGGAACAATTAAAATTAAATAAAAAGGCTTTCGATCTCCTGCATCATGGATTTTTCATCCACATCCTTGGCCATGGACAGCTCCTGAACCAGTAAATTCTGCGCGGTATCAAGGAGCTTGCGCTCACCAAAGGACAGGTCTTTTTCAAGCTTCAACTGGAAAAGATCCCTGAAAACCTCGGCCACATCGTAGATGGAGCCTGTTTTGATCTTATCCATATACTCCCTGTAGCGCCTGTTCCAGGTCTGGTTGTCGGAGCCCTGGGCTTTTTCCTTCATCACCTTGTAGACTTCCGGAACCTCTGTTTCAGGGATGAGTTCCCTTAACCCGACCGATTCCACGTTTGATGTCGGAATCATGATCACCATCCCGTTTTCCACGATTTTCATCATGTAGAAATTCAACGTGTCGCCGTTAATTTCCTTGCTCTCGATGGACTCGATATACCCTACACCGTGAGCCGGGTACACAGCCACATCCCCTTTTGAAAATTCCTTTTTGGTTGATGTCCCCTGTTTTACTCTGATTCTTTTGGATTTTTCACCCATTTGATAGCCCGCCTTTTCTTTATAGAAACAATTAGCCCATTCTTGTGCAGGGAACCATATTTGAACAACCTTGTCAATAAAATAGTTTACGCTCCCAGGGGTCCGGGGCTTTGATTGAAGATGTTCATGGCGGAAATCACACCCATTTCAAGGATATGCAGGCAGGCCTTCGCGGCGGTTTCCGTGGTCCTGTCAAGAACGCATATTTCATCGGGGGAAAACCCGCCCAGAACATGGCCTGTGATGTCTCTTCCGGATGAGGGATGGCCCACCCCCACCCTCACCCGGATATAGTCATTGTTGCCAAAGGCATCCATGATGGACCGGACTCCGTTATGGCCCCCATGCCCCCGGCTTTTCACAATTTTTATTTTCCCGAATTCAAGATCCATATCATCATGGACAATGATGATATCCTGGATCTCAATTTTGTAATAGGAGGCGAATTTATGGATGGAAAGCCCGCTCCGGTTCATATAGGTCAGGGGTTTGACGAGAAACACCTCTTTCCCCCGGAGCCTTGCTTTTGTATATTCGGATTCAAAACGGGTTTTATCAAAGGTCAGGCAGGATTTTGAGGCCAGGGCGTCCAGGGCCAGAAAACCGATATTATGGCGGGTCCGGGCATAATCCTTTCCAGGATTGCCCAGACCCGCAATCAGTTTATATTTCGATTCCGGCATCTACAAGGGAATTATTCTTCAGATGCTTTTTTGGAAGCAGGGGCTGCCGGTGCTTTTTCCTCCGGCTCCTCACCCTCTTCAGTCCTTTCCCCGGCATCTGTTGACGGCGGAACAATGGTGAGAACCGTAAAATTCACATCATGGGGGATATGGATGTGTTCGCCCAGGTCAATGTCATTGACATGCACGGCATCACCGATATCCAGATCGGAAATATCAATTTGAATGGTATCCGGTGTGTCCATGGGCTTGCAGACCACATCCAGCTCGCGCCGGATGATCTGGAGAAGGCCGCCTTCCTTGACCCCTTTGCTCTTGCCCACGACTTCAACCTGGACACTGACCGTGATCTTCTTGTCCATATCGATTTCCTGCAAATCCACATGCAGATAGTTCAGCCCAAAGGTATCCATATGCATATCCTTGAGCATCACGGTTTTTTCAGCAGCGCCGCTGATCCGGAGATTGAAAAAAAGCCCCATGGACCCGTGTTTCCGGATAATATTATCAAATTCAACCGTATCAAGGGCCAGCATTGTCGGTTCTTTTTTTCCGCCATAGACAATGGCGGGAATGGCCTTTTTCGCTCTCAATTGCCTTGCAGCACCCTTACCGGTCGTTTCTCTTTGTTTTGCGTTTAACTCAATGAATTCCAAAGTTTTTTCCTCCGTATCTGCACCTATCCATGCAGAAGGCTATTAGATCCTATTTTATTTCTTTATACAAACAGAGAATTTACCGAATCACCCCTGTAACTGCGCATAATCGCTTCACCCACCAGCTTGGCAATGGAAAGCGTCCTGATCTTGTCGCACTTTTTTGCTTCTTCAGAAAGAGGGATCGTGTCCGTAGCAACAAGGGAACTCAGGGCTGATTGGTTTATTCTGTCAATGGCCGGGCCTGACAATACAGGGTGCGTGCAGTAAGCATGAACGGCTTTTGCCCCGTTTTCCACAATAACGCCGGAGGCCTCCGTCAATGTTCCGGCCGTATCCACCATATCATCAATGATGATGGCGATCTTGTCCTGGACATCGCCAATGATGGCCATGGCCTTTGCCTGGTTCGGCGCACTCCTTCGCTTATCCACAATGGCAAGGCCGGCGTTGAGCCGTTTGGCATAGGCCCTGGCCCGCTCCACACCGCCTGCATCCGGGGACACCACCACCAGATCCTCTGAAAAACGGGTCTTGATATTATCGATGATCACCGGCGCTGAATACAGGTTGTCCACCGGACAGTTAAAAAATCCCTGAATTTGTCCGGCATGCAGATCCATGGTGATGACCCGGTGAACCCCGGTACACTCGAGAAGATCCGCCACCAGTTTGGCGCTGATGGGAACCCTGGGAGACACTTTCTTATCCTGGCGTGAATATCCGAAATACGGAATCACTGCCGTGATTTTACTGGCCGACGACCGTTTGAACGCATCAATCAGAAGCAGCAGTTCCACAAGGTTGTCGTTCACCGGATAACTCGTGGCCTGGATCACATAAATCTCCTGCCGCCGGACATTCTCATGAATCTCAACCTGGATTTCTCCGTCGCTGAACCGGTTGACTTTCATCCTTCCCAAAGGTTTTGAAAGATATTCGGAAATCTTGCTCGCAAGAGGAAGATTTGAATTTCCCGCAAAGATGGACAAGCCGTTCATAAAAAATTCTCTTATTAAAATATAAATATATGGCTGGGGCGAGAGGATTCGAACCTCTGGATGCAGGGATCAAAACCCTGTGTCTTACCGCTTGACGACGCCCCAGTACAATAAACTCACCTTATCCGCCAAATGAGGAAAGAAAAATCTTTCTGTTGCTCCGGCCCCATTTTTCCAGGAGGATGTCACAGCCCTTTTGTGCATCCCTGCGGGCTTGAAAAAGTGCAAAAAGAGATGAGCCGCTTCCTGTCATCCGCACCTTTGTGTGCAGCAACAACTCCATCTCTTCTTTTGTTTCCCTGATTTCAGGGTAAAGCCTGCACGCCGGCCCTTCAAGATCGTTGTGCATCCATGCCCCTGCATCAAACATCCGCCCCTTCAGCAGCACATTTAAACCAGCATTCATAGTATATTTTTGGTTTGATGTCAATTCAAAATCATATCTTTTGTATACTGCCGCGGTCTCGGCAGCGACTCCCGGATCGCACAGAATAAGGTGATAGGGAAGAAGATCCGGCGCTTTTTCAAGTTTTTCACCCATGCCCCGGACAAGGGCCGGCCCGTTAAACATAAAAAAAGGAACATCCGCGCCCAGGCTAAGCCCCATGTTCATTAATTCAGATTTTGAAAACGGTTCATGGTGGTAATCGTTCAACGCGGTCAAAACAGTGGCCGCGTTGCTGCTGCCCCCCCCAGTCCCCCGCCGGGCGGATCCGCTTGATGATCTCAATGGAAACGCCTTTATTCCCGTCTCCTTTTTTTTCAAAGCGCCATGGAACAGGGTGGCTGCCTTATGGGCAAGATTGGACTCATCTTCCGGGACCCGGGGATGGGCGCAGGAGACACGGATGCTTTCCGCATTAAAATCCAGATAAAGGTCATCGCAAAGATCAATGGGCGTCATGAGAGAACAAAGGGTATGATACCCGTCCTCTCTTTTGGATGTGATATAGAGGAACAGATTGATCTTTGCAAAGGATGCAGCCTTCAGGATCAAGCCTTGGCCTCGACAAAGGCGATCCTGATTTCACTTAAAAGGGCCTTGAGAAGATTTTTTTTCATCCTCGGCCAGATTCCCCTTTGTTTTTTCTTCGAGCATGGCAATCATGTCTATGGTATGCTTTGCAAGCTTGAGATCCTTGGACTTTTTCCCGGTGATGGGGTCCTCAACCTTACCCAGTTGGACCAGCCCGGATGAATATAAGGATAAAATAAAACTTGAAAAATCCACTTTAGGCAACGGGCCGTCCGCCGCGGCCTCACTCATGACAAACCCTTTTCCCTCGGCCATTTTTATTTCTCCTTGAATCATGGTCTTATTTGAAACGCCATTCAATATCCACCTTATCTTTTGTCACAGAAGCAAGGCAGCCGTCAAAATAAAAATGTTCAACCGGGTAATTTTTATCCAGATACCGGACCAAAAGGGTCCTGTCATCCCGGACATCATGGATTTTTGCCCTTGACAGGCCCTGCAGCCCAACCCCTGCCCTTTTCAGTACGGCTTCCTTGGCCGTAAACACCCTGAAAAAAACAAGCACTCTGTCCCGGCCCGGAAAACAGAGGGCTTCGGTTTCATCCACGACCCGTCTGAACAAAGCATGGGAAACGGGCTTGAGCTTTTCGATATCAATGCCCACCGCCTTTGTTGAGGCGACACCGGCCACGGCTTCCGGCTTATGGCTGAGGGACCAGAAGACGCCGTTGGAAGGCAGGGGCACGCCGGATGCATCGGTTTCAAATCTGCTGACGGCCAAATTTGACTCAAGGGCTGACGCGGCCGCACATTCCCTTGCCAGACGGCTCAAGGCCCTGGTCTTTTCCTTGCCCGGCAAGGCCTGAACAGCTTCAGAGACCTTTGAAATATAAGGGTAAAGGCTAATGATCAGCCCTCCCCTTTTTCCAGCCGGATAATAATATCGGCCACGGTTGCGCCCTGGCCTTCCTCATGGACGAACAAGGGGTTGATATCCAGCTCCTTGATCATGGGATGGTGGTCTGCCATGGCTTTCAGGGATACGATATGTTTTTCAAGACTTTCGATATCCGCGGGTTTCTCCCCCCTGAGCCCTTTTAGAATCGGATACCCCTTGATGCTTCTCACCATCCTCCGAGCCACATTCCTGCCCATGGGGGACAGGCGGAAGACCACGTCCTTGTAAACTTCCACAAAGATGCCGCCCAGCCCGAACATGACGGCATGGCCAAAGACCGGGTCCCGGGATAACCCCAGGATCACTTCTTTTCCCCTGGGCGCCATTTTCTGGATCAGGATGCCTTCGATTTTTGCATCCGGGTTAAAGGCCCGGGCCTTTTCCATCATGGCATCAAAGCCTGACTCAATGCCGGCTTTATCTTCTATGCCCACCATGACGCCCCCGGCGTCGGTCTTGTGAAGAATGTCCGGGGAGGCAATCTTCATGGCCACGGGATACCCGATCTTTGCCGCCAGGTCGCAGGCCTCAATCTTATTTTTCGCCAGGGCCATGGGAAGGGTTCTAAATCCGTAGCACTGGAGCAGCTCGCTTCCGTCCAGCTCCCCCAGAACGGTCTTCCCCGCGGCCAGGCTGTCTTCGATGATCTTATGGGCCCTTGCCGTATCATAGGTCAGGTCAAACTGGGGCAGGATTTTTCGGAACAGCCATTTCATTCCCTGTCTCAAGGCGCCCAGGGACCGGGCCGCACTTTCCGGGAACTGATAAACCGGAACCCGGTGTTTCTGAAGGAGCTTTACCCCGTCGGACACGTCCACCACCCCATGAAGGCGCAGACAATGGGCTTGATGGTGTTTTTGGCAATGCGGACAATGGCCTCGGCCGTGCCGATGGCATCGGTCATGGACTGGGGGGTCAGGATGATCAGGGCCGCATCCACTCCCCGGTCGCTCAATACCGTGGCCAGGGTGTTTTCATACCGGTCCCGGGCCGCATCCCCGATGACATCCACGGGGTTATGAAAATTGGCAGTGGCCGGCAGGTATTTTTTAAGCTCCCGGGTGGTCTCATCGGAAAATTTGGCCAGCCTCAGGCCCGACTGCTCACTCATGTCCGTGGCGATAATACCGGGACCGCCCGCATTGGTGATGATGGCGACCCGGTCCCCGGTGGGGTATTTATTGGCAGCGAAGGCCTGGGCATAATCAAACAACTGGTTTACGGTAGCGCACCTAAGGATGCCGGACATATTGAAAATGGCGTCATACAGGGCATCGGAGCCTGCCAGGGCCCCGGTATGGGAGGCCGCGGCCCTGGCCCCGGCATCGGAAGACCCGGATTTAATGGCGATGACATGGGTGGGATGGGTCCCCGAGGTCATCTCCCGGACTTCCGTGATAAATTCTTCCGCGCCCCGGCTCAACTCTTCCATATAGATCATGACCACATCGGTATCCGGGTCGTTGTGGTAATATCTCAAGAGATCCAGCTCATCCACATCCGCCTTGTTGCCGATGGAAATGAATTTTGAAAAACCAAATCCCTTGTCCGCGGCATAATCCAATACTGCCGTACACAGGGCCCCGCTCTGGGAAATAAAGGATACATTCCCGGCCGCCGGCATCCGGGAAGAGAAGCTGGCGTTCAGGGAGACCTTGGGAGACGGGTTGATGACCCCAAGGCAATTGGGGCCCACCAGCCTTACTTTGGCCGCCGCGCACAGGGCCTTGATTTCTTTTTCAATCCTGGCGCCCTCTCCGCCCACTTCCTTGAACCCGGCTGAAACAATGACGATGCCTTTCACGCCCTTGGTAATGGATTCCTTCACCGCGTCCATGGCTGCTTTGGGAGGAAGGATGATCATGGCCAGGTCAATGGGATCAGGAATATTGCCGATGGCGGTATAGCATTTTACGCTCAAGATGGATTTTGCTTTTGGATTCACGGGATAAAGGGTCCCGGTGTACCCCCCGGATAAGATATTGGCAAAAATGTCATGTCCCACTTTTCCCTTCTGGTTTGATGCCCCGATGACGGCAATGGTCTCCGGTGAAAAAATTGCATCCAGTCTGTCCATGGATTCCTCCGTTTTACGGTTTATGTGGATGATGAATTCGAAGAAAAAATTTGAATTTAGCGGATAATACTAACATTATAAAAATTAATTTTCTATACTTTGATTGGTGAAAATAGAAAACCAAAGATACGGAGACAATCATGGCAAAGCGGATCAAAAAAGAGGCCGTGGGCGGGGAAAATAAACTTTTAATCCGACAAATTTGATTTGACAGATAAAAAGGGGTTCGCTATAGGTGTTTTGGATTAAAGGCTAAATTATCGTCAACTAAATAAAAAGGAGACCCCTAAGATGTCAATGCTGGATAAATCATGTAAAGATTTCAACACTGTCCTGGCTTCAAAAGAACCGGTCCCCGGCGGCGGCGGTGCTGCTGCCATGGGCGGTGCGATTGGTATGGCCCTTTCCAACATGGTCGGGAATCTGACGGTTGGGAAAAAAAATATGCAGATGTTGAAGGAGAAGTAAAAGAGCTTATCGATAAGGGTGCAAACATCATCAAGGAACTTGAAGCCCTGGTAGATAAGGATGCAGAGGTATTTGAACCTCTTTCCAAGGCCTATGGGCTGCCCAAAAACACCCCCGAGGAAATCGCCTACAAGGCTAAAACCATGGAAGACTGCTGCAAAACCGCCTGCTCCGTCCCCATGGAAATCATGCGTAAAGCCTATGCCGGCATCAAGATCCATGAAAGAATGGGCCAGATCGGCACCATGATCGCCATCTCCGACGTGGGCTGCGGCGTGGCCTTTATGAAGGCGGCCCTGCTTTCAGGAAGCCTTAACGTCATCATCAATGTAAACACCATCAAAGACCAGGATTTTGTCAAAAAAACCCGGGAGGAAATGAATCAGCTCCTGGCCGACGGCACTAAAATCGCAGATGCAACCTTTAACCTCGTGCTTTCGAAATTGACAAAATAAGGAGACCCAAAATGGCAGAAATCCTAAAAGGAAAACCAGTGGCGGACGCCATCAAGGCTGAGCTTATCAACAGGGTTGAAAAACTGAAAACCCGGGGGATCACCCCCAAGCTCGGCATTATCCGGGTGGGCGCCCGGCCCGATGATCTGTTTTACGAAGGCGGGGCAAAAAAAACCTGCCAGGGCGTCGGAATGGACTCAGAAGTTTTTGAATTCCCTGAAACCATAGACCAGGCCTCTTTTGAAAAGGCGGTTAAAGAAATCGGGGCAAAAAAAGATGTCAACGGTATTTTGATGTTTTCCCCGCTTCCCAAAACCCTGGATGAAAGGAAAATCAGAACCCTGATTCCCGTGGAAAAGGATGTGGACTGCCTTACCATCGGCGGCGCGGCAAAGGTGTTTACCGATGACCCCACAGGATTCCCGCCCTGTACGCCCACCGCGTGCATGGAAATGCTTCATTTCTATAATATTCCCATCAAAGGGCGGAAATGCGTGGTTCTGGGCCGGTCCCTGGTGGTGGGCAAACCCATGGCCATGCTGCTGCTGAGGGAACACGGCACCGTCACCATCTGCCACTCCAGAACCCAGAATCTGCCGGATGTATGCAAGGACGCCGAGATTCTGGTGGCTGCCGTGGGCCGGGCAAAGATGGTCACGGCCGACTTTGTGAAACCGGGCCAGATTGTCATTGATGTCGGCATCAATGCTGATCCGGACAATCCCGGCAAATATTGCGGGGATGTTGATTTTGCCCAGGCGGAACCCATTGTCGAAAAAATCTCTCCCGTACCGGCCGGGGTCGGGTCCGTGACCACATCGGTGCTGTGCAAACACACCCTTCTGGCCTGTGAGATGCAGAACGCTTAAACAAAAGACACGGATTCACATAAAAACGGCGCTTGATCCTCTGTTCGGACCAAGCGCCGTTTTCTTATCTAGGGCACGGATGATGCTTAAAGCACTTCCGCTTTAGAACACACCCTGGACCTTACCGGTTTCAACATCAACATCCACCCTCTTGAACGCCGGATTTGAGCTGGTTCCGGGCATGAGGGAAATAGCGCCTGCCACAGGAACGATAAAGCCTGCCCCGCCATAGGTGAGAACTTCTCGGATGGTGAGTCTCCAGCCCTTGGGCACGCCTTTCAGGCTCGGATTGTCCGAGAGGGACAAATGGGTTTTCACCATGCACATGCCAAGGCCGGCCAGTTTCGGGTCTGCCTGGATCCGTTCAATGGCCTTGTTGGATTCGGCAGAATAATCAACACCGTCTGCGCCGTAAACTTCCTTGGCAATGAGTTCGATTCTTTCCTTGATGGGCATATCCAGCTCATAAAGGAATTTGAATTCGGTTTTTTCTTCACAGGCTTCGATAACGGCTTGTGCAAATTCAATGGCGCCGTCACCGCCTTTTTCCCAATGACGGGAAAGGGCAACCCGTGCGCCTTCTTTTTCACAAAGCTCGCGGACTTTTGCGATTTCTTTGTCTGTGTCGGTATAGAAGGCATTGATGCAGACAACGGGGGAGATACCGGCTTTACGGACGTTTCTGATATGATGGATAAGGTTTCCGCAGCCCTTTTCAACCCATTCCACGCTTTCCGTCAAGTATTCTTTGGGCATGGCTTTTCCGGGAACGGGAACCGGCGCGCCGCCATGGCATTTCAGAGCCCGGATGGTGGCCACAACAACCGCACAGTCCGGTTTCAGGCCGGAATAACGGCATTTCAGGTTCCAGAATTTTTCAAAGCCGATGTCTGCGCCAAATCCGGATTCCGTTACATGGTAATCGGCCAGTTTAAGCCCGATCCGGTCGGCAATGATGGAACTCTGGCCGATGGCAATATTGGCAAAGGGACCGGCATGAACAATCACCGGCTGTCCTTCCAGGGTCTGGATCAAAGACGGGTTGAGCGCGTCCACCATCCAGGCCGTCATGGCGCCGGCCACCTGGAGGTCTTCGGTGGTGACGGGTTTGCCTGTCTTGGTATAGGCCACAACAATCTTGCCCATTCTTTCCCGCATGTCTTTCAGGTCTTTGGCAACGGCCAGGATGGCCATGACTTCTGAAGATACGGCAATGCCGAATTTGGATTTCATCATATAGCCGTCGGTCTTGCCGTTTACGCCGTCAATCCCGATGATGATGTTTCTTAAGGACTGGCAGCAGAAATCCATGATCCAGCCCATTTCCACCCGGGTGGGATCGATATCGATTCTCTTCATTCCGGACAGTCTTTCCAGTTGTTCGTCCGTATAGTTTCTTTCATGCTGGAGACGGGAAGTCAAGGCAACCATGGCAAGGTTGTGGGCATTCATGATGGCGTTGATGTCGCCGGTGAACCCCAGTGAGAACGGGGTCAAGGGGATGCACTGGGCAAGACCGCCGCCGGCGGCCGATCCCTTGATATTCATGGTGGGTCCGCCGGAAGGCTGACGGATGGCCGCGCAGACTTTTTTGCCGAGTTTGCCCAGACCCTGGACCAGACCCATGCTGGAGGTGGACTTTCCTTCTCCCAGGGGAGTCGGGGTAATGGCCGTCACATCGATATATTTCCCGTTGGGTTTGTCCTTCAGGCGTTCCAATACTTTTCTGAAATCGATCTTGGCAATATAATGGCCCTGGGGCAGCAGTTCTTCCTGTGTCAATCCCAGCTTTTCGCCGATTTCATAAATTTTCAGCATTGTTTTTTCCGCATCTTGTGCAATTTCCCAATCTTTGTGTTTGGTTGGATCTAGTGCCATGGTGTCTCCTTTATTGCTTTGGACTCATAACAGAGCCGTTAAAAAGATAATAATGAAACCAATATAAACTCCTGATCTTAAAATTCTGACTTCCTACCCTACCTATTAAATATAAAGCAAAAAATCAATATTTTTCGCCGGTCCGTTTCCAATTTATTAATTAAATTTCATTCACCCGGACCAACACGGAATGGCTATATTGCAAGATACCTTATTATATAAGGGTTTTAATCACCAAGAGGCCGAGACCATTAAATTCACTCATCTATTGACAAAAAACCATACAAATTATAAGTCATACTTTGTTATTGATGAATCAAGACATGATAAGGGCTCATATATGGATGGATATTTCAATTTAGTGTTGACTGAGTTTGATTTAGCGATTCCATTTCATGTGGGCCCTTTTCTCATGGTGTCCGGTCAGTTTAATCTTAACCCCCCCCAACTCATAACTATCTTTAATAATCGTAGGAGGTAAAAGTGGGATTTGAAATAACCAAAGAAACCTATGCCGGCAGTATCAAGGGCATCACCATTGGAAAAGGTGATAAAGCCGTTACCGTCGGCGGCCAAACCAGTTACCCGTTTTATCAGTTTGAAGGGAAAATGCCCCATAAGCCCATCATTGCCATGGAAATCTGGGACCTCGTTCCGGAAGACTGGGCAGAAGCAGCCAAGGCGCCTTTTAAGGATGTGTATTCAGACCCGGCTGCCTGGGCTAAAAAATGTGTGGAAGAATATGGGGCCCAGGCCATTGTTCTTCAGCTTAAAAGCACGGACCCCAATGACAAGGACGCCGGCCCGGATTCAGCCGCGGCCACCGTCCAAAAAGTGCTGGGCGCCATCAAGGTGCCCCTCATTGTCTGGGGTTGCGGAGTCCCTGCCAAGGACGGAGAGGTCCTTAAAAAAGTCTGTGAAGCCTGCCAGGGTGAAAATCTCATCGTGGGCCCGGTGGAAGAGAAAAACTATAAGGGAATCGGTGCGGCTGCCATGGGATACGGGCATACCGTTATTTCCTCTTCTCCCATTGATGTCAACCTGGCCAAGCAGGTCAACATCCTTCTTGAAAATCTGGGCGTTTCCCTGGACAAGGTCATTGTGGACCCCACCACCGGCGGTCTGGGCTATGGTCTTGAATATTCCTATTCCGTCATGGAAAGGCTGACCATGGCTGCCATGACCCAGGGCGACGACAAGCTTCAGAACCCCATGATCAACAACCTGGGCAATGAGGTCTGGAAATGCAAGGAAGCCAAACAGACCGTTGCAGACGCTCCGGAACTGGGTGATCCCGAACGGCGGGCCATCCTCATGGAAGCCGTGGGCGCGGTGTCTTACCTAGTGGCCGGTTCCAGCATCCTGATCATGCGCCATCCCGAATCCATCAAGCTTGCCAAAGCGTTCATTGATCTTGCCTATGCCGGCGGTTCCGCCAAGGATGTGGCGCCCATCAAAAAACGGATGGATGATGTGGACATTGATTTTGCCGCCATGGCCAAGGCCCCGGACCTGACCATTGAAGAAGAGAAAAAAGCAGCCCCGGCCAAGGCCGCTGCCCCGGCAGCAAAAGAGGCCCCCAAGGCCGCTGCTCCGGCTGCCAAAGCCGCAGCCCCCAAAGCTGAACCTGCTCCTGCTGCCAAAGCCGCAGCCCCGGCTGCTCCGGCCGTAGACCCGGCTCTCGAAGCAAAGGCAAAGGCGGATGCCGATGCGAAAGCCAAAGCCGATGCTGAAACCAGGGCAAAGGCTGACGCGGCTGCCAAAGCCAAGGCAGAAGCTGATGCCAAGGCCAAAGCAGAGGCCGACGCCAAGGCCAAGGCCGATGCTGAGAAAAAAGCCGAGAAAGACGCGGTTGCCAAACGGGAAGCCGAGGAACAGGCCATCAGGGACAAACGGGCCGCCGAACGCTCACAGCATGCAACCGGAGCCGACATCAAACAAAAAGCAACAATCAGCATGACCGCGGCAATGATACAAAGCACCATGCTGGACAGAATCCTTGAAAATCTGGACCGGATTCACAAACGAATCCGCTAATGGCAGCAAAGTTGATGCAGCAATATCTGCTGCACAACAATTCATATATATAATCAAGAGGAGGAACCTCTAATGGAAGAAGAGAAAAAAGCAAAAGCACCAAAACTTGCTGACCCGATAGAAGCATCATATGAAATCTCAACCCAGGAAATGATTGCAAGGGCGCAGAAACTCGGCGTTGAAACCATTTTCGACCGGGCAGTGGCCATGAAACCCTGTAATATAGGGATCCAGGGCATCTGCTGTAAAAACTGTGCAATGGGACCCTGCAGGCTCCCGCTTCCCAAAGACGGGATCCAGGGTGAAGACACCAGAAAGGGCCTTTGCGGCGCCACGGCCAATACCATTGCCGCCCGGAACTTCGCCAGGATGGTGGCTGCCGGTGCGGCTGCCCATTCCGACCACGGCCGCTGTGTGGCCGAAGTGTTCATGTCCGCGGCCAAAAAGAAACCTCTGCCTATCAGATCAAGGACACCCAGAAACTTCTGGCCGTAGCCCCCCATCTGAATGTGGCCACCACCGTTGAAGTGGATGGAGAAACAAAAGACCGGGATATTGATGAAATCGCCCTTGAAGTGGCGGAAGTGGCCCTGAACGAATGGGGCAAATCCTCCGGCGAGCTGCTCTATCTGAAACGCGCACCCAAACCCCTCTATGACAAATGGGTAAAAGAAGGGGTTCTCCCCAGAAATATCGACCGGGAAATTGTTGAGATCATGCACCGGACCCATATGGGTGTGGACCAGGATTACAAGAACCTGATCAAACAATGCACCCGTTGCTCCCTGGCGGACGGCTGGGGCGGCTCCATGCTGGCCACGGATCTCCAGGACATCCTCTTCGGCACCCCCTATCCCCTCCAGTCCGAAGCCAACCTCGGGATCATGAAAAAAGACCATGTCAATATCATTGTTCATGGTCATGAGCCCGTTCTTTCAGAAGTCATTGTGGCTGTGGCCCAGTCCCAGGAAATGCTGGACTATGCCAAATCAAAGGGCGCCAAAGGCATCCAGCTCGGCGGCATCTGCTGTACGGCCAATGAAATGCTCCAGAGACACGGCATCCCCACGGCCGGTAACTTCCTGCAGCAGGAACTGGCCATTATCACCGGGGCCTGCGACGCCATGGTGGTGGATATCCAGTGTGTTATGCAGAACCTGGCCAATGTGGCCAAATGTTTCCACACCCATCTGATCACCACCCATCCCATTGCCAGAATGGAACAGGACAATGTCATCCATATTGAATTCAACGAGCACTATGCCCTTGAAGACGCCACCCGCATCGTTAAAATGGCCGTTGACAATTTCCAGAACCGTGGCGCGGATGTCATGATTCCCCAGTATAAAGCCACCCAGATTGCCGGCTTTGGGGTTGAATCCATCAAATACCACCTGGGCGGAACCTTCAGAGGCAGTTATTACACCCTGAACGACAATATCATCAACGGCCGTATCCGCGGCCTGGCAGGGGTTGTCGGATGTAATAACGCCAGATCCAGACACAATGAAATGCATATCAAGGTCATCAAGGAACTCATCAAAAATGACGTTCTGGTTCTCACCACGGGTTGCGACGGCATCACCGCCGCCATCCACGGCCTTCTGACCCCGGAAGCCGCCCAGGTATACTGTGGGCCGGGTCTGGCCGAAGTCTGTGAAACCGTGGGTATTCCCCCGGTTCTTCACCTGGGCTCCTGCGTGGACAATTCCAGAATCCTTCTGGCTGCCACGGAAGTCATCCGGGCAGGCGGACTCGGAAACGACCTGTGCGATATCCCTGCAGCCGGCAGCGCACCGGAATGGATGAGCGAAAAAGCCATCTCCATCGGCCAATACTTTGTCACCTCCGGTGTCTACACCGTATTCGGCGGAACCCTGCCCACATCCGGCGCCCCGGTCTTCCATGATTATATTTCCAAGGAACTGGAAGGGATCTATGGCGGAAAATGGGATGTTGAACCTGATCCCATCAAGCATGCATGGCTCATGATCGACCATATCGACAAAAAGAGAAAGGCCCTGGGCATTGACAAGGCAAGGGAAAGAGTTCTCATGGATATGGCGGATCGCCAGGCCCTGGAAGGATAATAAGAGTCCTGAGGAAAACAGGATGTTAACAGAATCTAATAATTAAATCCTCAACGAAGGAGGAAGAGAATATGTCAAAACTTATCGCATTTGCTGCCATTCAGGGTGGATACAAAGTAGTCGCCCAGGTTGAAGGTGAACTTGAAAAAGCGCTCCAGACCTATGATGCCGCAACAAAAATCGGATTCCCGAACACAGCATACTTTCTGCCGGTTATCTATTCTTTAACCGGTCTTAAATGTGAAACCCTGGAAGATCTTAAAAAACCCATGGCCTTTGCCCGGGGTCTGCTTCCCCCTCACCTTAAACTGAAAAACTGGCTCCCGTACCTGGGACCCCTATTGGACGCCGGTATGGCCGGCATTATATCCTATGAGGTCAAAGAAGCCCTGAGATATCTGAATGAACCTGATTTCTATATTGCCCAGGAAGACCCGGATATTGAAAACGGTAAACTCTGGGTGGGTGCGGCCGATGACACCATCCTGAGAAAACGCGGGGTTGAATTTGTGGATGGTTCCGCTCCCGGGTTTGCCGCCATGGTCGGCGCCGCGCCCAACAAGGAAATTGCCAAGATGATCGTGGAAGATTACCAGAAACGGTCTCTTTATATTTTCTGCGCTGCCAACCACAACGGCAAAACCCTGATCCAGCAGTGCCTGGATGCAGGTATGCAGGTCGGCTGGAACACCCGTATCGTGCCCTTTGGGCCGGATATCTCCTCGGCCGTATTCGCCCTTGGCTTTGCCAACAGGGCAGCCATGGCCTTTGGCGGTGTAAAGCCGGGTGATTATAAAACCATCCTGAAATACAATAAAGACCGGGTATTTGCCTTTGTCAACGCCCTGGGCGATGTCGGCACCGAATGGGGCGTGGCCGCGGCCGGTTGCGTCAACTGGGGCTTCCCCACCATTGCCGACACACCGATTCCTGAAATCCTGCCCACGGGGATCTGTACCTATGAGCATGTTGTGGCCCCGGTGGCCCATGCCGACATGGTTCAAAAGTCTGTTGAAGTCAGGGGTCTCAAGGTCCAGGTGGCCAATATTGAAATTCCCTGCGCCTTTGGTCCCGCGTATGAAGGTGAACGTGTCCGCGGGGCAGACCTCTATGCCCAGTGCGGCGGTGGAAAGACCCAGTGCACCGAGCTGGTTAAGATGGCCGACATGAACGCGGTTGAAGACGGCAAGGTCACCATCATTGGTCCGGATCTGTCCGGCATCAAAGAAGGCGGCAGTTTTAACCTGGGTATCTTCGTCCAGATCGCGGGCCGTGAATTCCAGGAAGACTTTGAACCCATCATGGAACGCCAGATCCACCACCTGGTCAATTATATCCAGGGCATCATGCATATCGGACAAAGGGATATTTCCTGGATCCGTATCAGCAAGGCCGCCATTGAAAAAGGCTTTACCCTCAAGGACATCGGTGTGGTTCTCCATGCCAAATTCCACCAGGATTTTACCAAGATCGTGGACAAGGTCCAGGTCACCCTTTATACCAACAAAGAAGATGTGGACAAGATGACGGAAACGGCCCGGGCCAACTATCAGACCCGTGATGCACGCGTGGACAAGATGACGGATGATGATGTTGAAACCTATTATTCCTGCACCCTGTGCCAGTCCTTCGCCCCCAGCCATGTCTGCACCGTCAGCCCGGAAAGAACCGGACTTTGCGGCGCCTACAACTGGATGGACTGCAAGGCCGCCTTTGAAATCAATCCCACCGGACCCAACCAGCCCATTATCAAAGGCGAATGCCTTGATCCGAAACTGGGCCAGTGGAAAGGGGTGAATGAGTTTGTCAATAAAGCCTCCAGGGGCGCCATCCAACGGTATAACCTGTATTCCATGGTTGTTGACCCCATGACCACCTGCGGCTGCTGCGAATGTATCGCGGCCATGCTGCCGGCCTGCAACGGGGTGATGACTGTCGGCCGTGATTATACAGGGATACCCCCTGCGGCATGAAGTTTACGACCCTGGCCGGCGTCATGGGCGGCGGGGCCTCCTCCCCGGGATTTGTGGGCCATTCCAAACACAATATCACCCAGGGTAAATTTATTCTTGGGGATGGCGGCCTTTTGAGAATGGTCTGGATGCCCAAGATGCTCAAAGAAGAATTGAAAGACAGAATCGTGGCCCGCGGCAAAGCCATGGGCATACCGGATCTGTTTGACAAGATTGCCGATGAAACCGTTGGAATCACCGAAGAAGAAATTCTTCCCTTCCTCCAGGAAAAAGGCCATCCTGCACTTTCAATGGATCCCATTGTAGGTTAACCGGATCGGATATTAACTCAATAGAAAGGCCCGGCGCTGTATCACACCAGATTAAGGCTGCCGGGCCTCTACCATAAGGTTTTTTAAAAACTTAAGGAGAAAAAAATGGCATTAACCGGTATACAGATATTCAAACTCCTCCCCAAAACAAACTGTAAGGAGTGCGGAGTTCCGACCTGCCTTGCCTTTGCAATGAATCTTGCATCGGGCAAGGCTGAGCTGGACAGTTGCCCCTATGTTTCCGAAGAAGCAAAGGCTCAACTGGCGGAAGCTTCCGCTCCCCCCATCCGCCCCGTCAAACTGGGTAAAGGCGTGCGCCAGACCACAACTGGCGGTGAAACCGTTCTTTACAGACATGAAAAAACATTTTTCAACCCCACTATCCTTGCCGCCACCGTCTCTTCAGACATGGATGCGGCAAAACTGGACAAGACCCTGAAAATTTATAATGCCTTCCAGTATGAACGCGTGGGGTTGAATCTGAGACCTGAACTGCTGGTGGTAAAGGATGCCGGAAACGGCGCCGCCGCCTTTGCAGCCGTTGCAGGCAAGATTGCCAAAGAATCCGAATTCAACCTGGTGCTCATGACGGAAAATGTTGATGTCATGAAGGCCGGTATCGAAGCCGCCGGATTCAAACGTCCGCTCCTCTGCGGGGCAACCGCAGCCAATGTGGATGCTATGGGCGCACTGGCCAAAGAAAGTGATCTTCCCCTGGTGGTAAAGGCAGCCTCTGTGGACGCCCTCATCCCCCTGACCACCAAACTCACGGGCATGGGCCTGAAAGATCTGGTCATTGATCCGGGTTCAAGGGAAATCAAACAGGCCCTTGAGGACCAGGTGGCCATCCGCCGCGCCGCGTTGAAGGCAGGGAACAAGGCCCTGGGCTTTCCGACCATCACCTTCCCCTGTGAAATGGCCTCCAACCTGGATATGGAAACCCTCATCGCCGGCATGTTTGTGGCCAAATACGGCGGAATTGTGGTCATGTCCGACTTCAGCACGGAATCCCTCTTCCCCCTCCTCCTGGAACGGCTGAACATCTTTACCGATCCCCAGAGGCCCATGACCGTGGTTGAAGGTATCTTTGAAATCGGCAATCCCAATGAGAACTCACCGGTTCTGGTTACCACCAATTTCGCCCTGACCTATTTTATTGTGTCCGGTGAAATCGAGGCCAGCAAGATTCCGGCCTGGCTCCTGGTGAAGGATTCTGAAGGCCTTTCCGTTCTTACAGCCTGGGCTGCCGGCAAATTCGGCGGTGACGATGTGGGCGCCTTTGTCAAAAAGAGCGGCATCATGGACAAGGTCAAACATAAGGAACTGATTATCCCGGGTTATGCAGCCGCGATAGCCGGCGATGTGGAAGAAGAGCTTCCGGGCTGGACCATTACGGTGGGACCCAGAGAAGCGGCTCACATTCCTGCATTCCTGAAATCGCGCTAATTTTTGAAAGCCGGGGCGGGCCCCGGCAAAGCCATGTAACATATAATTATAAAAGGAAGAGAACATGATACTATTTGGTGAAAGTCTGAACGTCATTTCCAGGGTCATTGGAAAGGAATTCAAAGAGCCGGATCCAGCCAAACGTAATCCTAAACCCATTCAGGAAGAAGTGGTTCGTCAAAAAGAACTGGGCATGGATTATATCGACATCAACCTTGGTCCGGCAAAAAAATTCGGTACGGAATTAATGCCCTGGGTGGTGAATGTCGTTCAGGAGGCTGTTCCGGGGATGCCCCTGCTTCTGGATACATCCAATATCGATGCCATTGAAGCCGGGCTTAAGGTCATCAAACCGGCCTCAAAACCCCATATCATCAATTCCATCATGGCAAGGCCGGAAAGATATGAAAAAATGGTTCCCCTGGCAGCCCAGTATGATGCGGATTTTGTTGCCCTCATGTGGGGACCCGAGGGACTTCCCAGGGATGAAAATGAAAGAGCGGCCCTGGCTGTTGAACTCATTTATTTTGCCAATGAAGCCGGGATTGCCAATGAAAGAATCTGGGTGGACGGCATTGTCACCCCGGTCAATATTCAGCAGCAGCAATCCATCAGCCTCATGAATTTCCAGATGATGCTGGAAGAGATTGCGCCGGGCGCCAAATCCACCTGCGGCCTTTCTAATATTTCCAATGGTCCGCCTGAGCACCTGCGCGGCATCCTGAACCAGACCTATATGGTGATGCTGGAAAAATACGGCATGAAATCCGTTATTTCAGATCCTCTGGACAAGCAGCTCACAGCCATTGCCAAGGGTCAGCGCCAGGATATTGTCGATCTCATCTATGGCATGATGGACGGCAATGAACCCAATATCTCAAGCCTCAGCAAAGAATTACAGGATTATTTCAAAACCTATAAGGTCATCATGGGTGAAACCCTTTATTCAGATTCGTGGCTGGAGATTTGATGGGCCTTTGATGTAATATTTCTTACGCGTTACGCACATGAAAAACCCCTGAGCCCTCGTATGGCCGGGGGTTTTTTTATTCCCGCGACGGATTTTTGCCTTTCTTTTGTATAAAAAGATCTTATATTGGTTCGAAGATAACTTCTGAGGAGGGTAGTGCAAATTGAGCAATCAGATAACAGACACCTGGTATTATATCATTATCCAGAATCCGGAAACGGCCGGAGAGCAATTTGTGGGATATACCGATAAAAAAACAGGGGTGACCTTCATCCCGGCCTTTAAAACAAAAAAGATGGCAGAGCAGTGCTTTCTGGTCATGCCCAAAGACATCATGAACAATAAGTACGAGGCCCAGGCCGTTATCCGGGAAGACCTGATGACCCTTGCCGAAAAGAATGGGTATGATGTGTTTTTAATGGATGACAAAGGCCGGGTCCAGGAAAAAATATCCTGATGCCCGGAAGAACAGGCGAACCATTTAAGATACGGGGAGTTCTATTGTGAGTTTAAAACTGGCAGTCGGCGGCAAGGGCGGGGTAGGCAAGACAACGATTACATCTCTGATTGCCCGCTCCATTGCCGCCCTGAACAAAGATAAAAAAGTCATCGCCATTGATGCGGACCCGGTGGCCAATCTGGCTGCAGGGCTTGGCATTGATGAATCCACACCCATCACCCCGGTGTCCGAGCTTTCTCAGTTGATTTATGAAAGGACAGGCGCAAAACCCGGCACCACCGGAGGGTTTTTCACCTTAACCCCAAGGTGGATGATATCCCGGACCGGTTTTCCATTGAAAAAGACGGGGTAAAACTCCTGGTCATGGGAACCGTGAAAAAAGGCGGCTCAGGGTGCATCTGTCCGGAAGCCACCATGCTGAAAGCCCTGATGAACCATCTGGTGCTGGCCCGAAATGAGGTGGTGGTCATGGACATGGAAGCCGGAATCGAACACCTGGGAAGGGCCACCTCCGGATCTGTGGATGCCCTCATCGTGGTGGTCAACCCGGGGCAGAGAAGCCGGGTGGCCGCGGATAAAATCCGGCGGCTCGGCCAAGATATCGGGATCAAAAACATTGTAGTGATCGGCAACCGGGTCAGAACCGAGGCAGACAAGGTCATGATCCGGGAAAGCATGCCTGATTATACTATCCTGGGGTTTATCCCGGAAATGGATGAAATTGTGACCGCGGACAGAAACGGGAAACGCCCCTTTGAGGATATCAGCCGGATTCCCGGAGAATTAAAGGAGATTACCCAAAAGCTGCTGGCCCTGGCCAAATAAGGTCAGGATGCCTCAACCGCGGCTATGGTGGTATCCAGCATCCGGTTGGAATACCCCCATTCATTGTCAAACCAGGCCTGGACCTTTACCAGCCGTTTCCGGCTCACCCGGGTCTGGTGGAGGTCAATGACGGAAGATCTCGGGTCATGGTTGAAATCGCAGGACACCAGATATTCATCACTGACCCCGAGGATATCTTTCAATTCATCCATCGACGCCAGTTCCAGAACCCTGTTGACCATTTCCGCATCCGTATCCGTCTTCACCACCAGGGCGATGTCCATGATGGACACATTGGTGGTGGGAACCCGGATGGCCAAGGTTTCAAACCGGCCGGCCATGGAAGGCAGGATCTTTGAAATCCCTTTTTCAAGGGCCGTGTTCACAGGGATAATGGATTGAAGGGCGGACCGTGTTTTTCTCAAATCCGGGTTATACGCGTCAATGACCGGCTGGTCATGCATGGCCGAGTGAATGGTGGTGATGGACCCGCATTCAATACCCAGAGCCTGATCCAGGACATGGATGACCGGGATGACGCAATTGGTGGTACAGGACGCATTTGAGATCACCGCATGTTCCCTTTTCAGTATCTGATGATTCACACCATAGACAATGGTGGCATCCACTTCGTCCGCGGCCGGTTGTGAATAAATCACCTTTTTGGCCCCAGACAGAAGATGCAGCTCCGCGGATTCCCTGTTCTTATAAACCCCTGTACAGTCAAGGACCACATCAATCTTCAGGTCCTTCCAGGGAAGGTTGACAATATTTTTTTCCTGGAAGAGTTTAATGGTGTCCGCGCCGATGATCAACGCCGAATTCTTATTTTTCACCTCAAAGGGAAACCGGCCATGGGTGGAATCATATTTGGTCAAATGATAGACCGCCTTAGGGTCCGCGGTTTCATTGACCGCGCAGAGCCTGATCCGGTCATAAAAATGCGGGGATTCATATAAGGCCCTGGCTACACAGCGGCCGATCCTTCCATATCCATTGATTGCAATATTAATTTTCATAGTTTTGCCGTCTCATTAGAAATCCTATCCATGAGCTATATCATAAACCCTTCAACAGGTTAATGGGAAAATCATCTCCAGACCCTTGGCAACAAAAAATTCACCGGTATGTTTACCCGGGAGGCAAGATCAAACCCACCGGGATCGGACAAACCCGGACAGTATGCCCATAAAGGGGAAAAAACTTTCGGCATAACCTTTCATCGGAAGGGTTTTAGGCCAGGGATGCCGACTATGCCGGCCCGGCCTTCAAAGACCCGCCTCAAAAATATGGTCAAACCCGGAATTTCCGGTTTACCACCGGTCTTTTTTACTATACTATTAAACCCGGCATTTAGTTTGAAAATAATGTTGCCCTCTGCCATTGTTTTTGGATAGCCTTTGATAGCTGTCAGATCCGTTCTTTTTTCATGGCAGACCGAAAATCCCGGAATTGATTATGTTGTATGTGAAAATCTATTATTTATTTCAAAGGAGAAAAGGATGAAGCTCTATTTAGGGAATTTGTCATACGAGGTTACAGAAGATGACCTGCGGCAGGCACTGGAAGCCTTCGGCCAGGTTGAATCCGTCACCATTTTAAAAGACAGGGACAGCGGCCGGCCAAAAGGTTTCGGATTCGCAGAAATGGCTTCCAAAGCAGAAGGCCAGGCTGCCATCGAAGGCCTCAACGGCAAAGAACTGAAAGGTAGAGCCCTGAATGTGAACGAAGCCCGTCCCCGCACTGAAAATAGCGGCGGGAGAAGCGGTGGGAGAGGCGGTTATGGCGGCGGCGGCGGTAAAACCGGCGGCGGTGGTGGTTTCCGTGACGACGATTTCAAAAGAAATAAGGGCGGCAAGCGCGATTTCGATGACAAATGGAGTAAAGATAAGGACGATGATCGTTGGTCATAATCCAATAATTTGAGCATCAAGAAAGGAGTAGTATAGCTTTACTGCTCCTTTCCTTTTTTGGAACAATTGGGAATTAAAATGTTTTCCCTATCTTTGCATCCAATCAAATATGATTGGATATGGCAAAACAGCATCCTTCAAAAAATAAACCAGCTCGGCAAAAAGTCGTAGTTCCACAACCAGTAGTTGCTGCACCAATACTCACCAGCACCCATACGCCTTGGTGGATGAACAAAACTTACCACATCCTTTTTACTGCACTCACTGCTTTGCTGCTCTATGCAAACACCATAGGTCACGAATATACTCAAGACGATGCTATTGTAATTCAAGAAAATATGTTCACCCAAAAAGGTATAGAAGGTATTCCTGGCATCCTGAAGTACGATACATTTTTTGGTTTTTTTAAGGAAGAAGGGAAAGCTAACCTCGTAGCAGGTGGTCGTTATCGTCCATTCACTTTGATTTTGTTTGCAGTGTATTGGGAATTTTTTGGGGATAATCCTATTTTTTTCCATCTGATGAATGTGCTTTGGTTTGCCTTAACTTGCGTGGTACTCTATTTGCTATTTTCGATTATGCTTCAGCCACTGGTAGAGCAAAAACAAGCCCGATTTTTAGCTTTTGCCACTACCCTACTTTTTACCACCCACCCTATTCATGTAGAAGCCGTTGCCAACATCAAGGGTTTGGATGAAATTATGACTTTGCTAGGTAGCATTGGTGCGCTGTATTTTGCTTTTCGGGCAACTGACGAAAAGAAAGGGTTGCTATTAATTCCTGTGTTTCTGCTCTTTTTAGTAGGCTTATTTTCCAAAGAAAATGCTATTACGTTTTTAGGAGTGGCACCACTTAGTTTCTTTATATTTCGCAGTAAACAATTCAGTAGATTCTTACCTCCTTTATTGACATTAGGGATGGCTAGTTTGGTTTTTCTTATAATTCGTTTTTCCATTATTAAAGCAGAGTTTGACGAGCCTGCACTAGAGTTGATGAATAATCCATTCCTTAAATTAGTCGGGAATGAATGGCAAAAATTTAGTTTTGAAGAGTGGTCGGCTACGGTGATGTTTACACTCGGTAAGTATATTCAACTACTATTTTTCCCTCATCCGCTCACCCACGACTATTATCCGAGACACGTGGCTATGATGAATTGGAGCGATATAAGCGTGTTAATCAGTGCAATAGGATATGTGAGTATGACGATTTTTGCGTTGATTAGATTGCCAAAGAAAGACTTTTTAAGTTATGCTATTTTACTTTATTTAATGACACTTTCTATTGTCTCCAATGTTGTATTCCCGATTGGAACAAATATGGGGGAACGCTTTTTATTTATGCCTTCTGTTGGGTTTTGCTTTTTAGTATCCGTGTTGCTCTGGAGAGGCAGCCAATGGCTAACGAAAAACAAAACTAACGAACTACACCCAGTCATTACTGTCGTATTTGGCGTTCTTATTGTGCTGTTTAGTTTCAAAACTATCACGCGCAACACAGTTTGGAAAGATAATTTTACGCTCTTTACTACTGATATTAATGTTTCTCACCAAAGTGCAAAATTGCGAAACGGCACGGCTGGCGTTCTTTTGGAGCAAGCTGTTAAAGAAAAAGATGCCATCACACAGCGCAATATGTTCTTGGAAGCCAAAGGACATTTGCTAGAAGCCATCAAAATTCACCCAACTTATAAAAATGCTTATCTGTTATTGGGCAATACGAATAATTATTTAAAATTATATGATGAATCTGTCAATGCTTATCAACAAGCCTTGGCATTAGATGGAGGCTATGAGGAAGCCCGTAGCAACTTGACCATCACTTACAGGGACGCTGGGCAATATTATGGAGAACAACAAAATGATGTAGTCAAGTCCATTGCTTATCTGGAAGCTGGTAATCAGTTTGCGCCTAACAATCCAGAGATACTGCGACTTTTAGGTATTGCCTATGGCATAAGCAACAGAGTGACAGATGCCATCAACGTATTAGAACAAGCCGCTAAAATAGCACCTAACCAAGCTGGCATTCTTTATAATTTGGGAGCAGCTTATGGACAACTCGGGGATGCAGCTAAAGCCCAGTCTATGTTTGAGCAAGCAAAAGCGATAGATCCAAGTATTGCAACTAAAACCCTTAGAAATGAAGCATAAATAAAGCAGATTTTTTACAATCTATTCATCATTACATGATTAGTTCATAATCTACTACTCATATTATTTATAAATGAGCCAGTAATTTTGTACCTTTAGTTAATGCCACAATAAATTTCCTACCTTCGTTGCGAATAATATTATCGCTCATGTCTGATTTTACTTCTGCGTTAAATGCTTACGCACTCACGCCTTTTCAGTGGGGAGTAGTTTGTTGTTGCGCCTTCATTTTCGCACTTGCAAAAGGAGGCGTAAAAGGTGTTGATATTTTTGCAGTCCCTATTATGGCAATCATTTTAGGCAGTAAAGCATCCACCGGAATTGTACTTCCAATGCTTCTTGTAGGAGATATTTTTTCTGTATGGTACTACAATCGGGCTGCTAAATGGTATCATTTACGCAAGCTCGCCGTATGGATTGTGCTTGGCATTTTACTTGCTGTTTGGATAGGAAAAGATATGCCAGAAGCAGGCTTCAAATATGCTTTAGCAGGAATTATTTTAAGCAGTATCTTGATTTTGCTTTGGTTGGAGCAGAAAAAAGATGCTACAGTTCCGAATAGAACTTGGTTCTCAGTCGTTGCTGGACTTTTTGTGGGCTTCACCACGATGGTTGGAAACGTGGGAGGCGCGTTCGCTAATATTTTATTTCCTAGCAATGAAATACTCCAAAGAGCAATTCATCGGCACTTCCGCATGGTTGTTTTTTTAGTCAATGTATTTAAAGTGCCTTTTCATGTAGTGGTTTGGAAAACAATTACTTGGCAGTCACTTGCTATTAATCTGGTGGCATTACCTTTTATTGCATTAGGGCTTTGGGTAGGTGTTTATTTAGTAAAAATCATCAAAGAAAAATATTATCGCCGCATGGTCCTGATATTGACCGCGTTGGGAGCAATTTTGATTTTTTTAAAGTAAATAGTTTGGTTTCGATATCGGAAATATCACTTGAGCGTTACAGATTACACGCTGTATTTACGAATGCGTTATCTTTTTTCAGTAAATTTAAAGAAAGTGTGTAAAAGTCAATTTATTGGACGCGAAACATTTACAACTATTTTTCGTCTAAAAGTCATTATTAACTGAATCAATAGTTTTATTATGACAACTAAATTGTGCTTATTTGTATTATTGTTGACGCTGCCAAATGTATTTTTTGCACAAAGCAAACACCTAGAAATAACCGTTTCTGATACGGTTGAAGTCCCTGTGAAAGCAATTTTGTATCAATTAACCATTTCCACAGAATTGTACGAAGCTGGATTCTATGAAAACCAGGAAGTAGCACCAGATACACGAGCTATTGAAAAAGCCCGTACCAGCCTAATCCAACAAAAAAGACAAGAACTAGAAGTACTACTGAAGGCAAACAAATTACAGTTTACGCCTTACCGCACAGATTTGTATGCAACTAGTCCTAGCTACCGAGAGTTCAGCAACGGTTTCTTAGTAACATTAAAAAGCAAAAGTGAATTTTTGAAGTTCTACGAAAAACTAGGTTCACTAGATTATGTCACGGGGAACATCGTCACGATAGAACCAGATACCAACTTCGATTTTGAAAGTAAAGTCTTGGCTAAATTAACAACAAAAGCAGAACAACAAATCACTAAGTTGAGTAAAGCAGCAGGCGTAAAACATGGAAAAATTGTTGGTATCGTAGAAGATGGCAATACTGCTAATTTCTACGGTTATGCAGAATCTTACGGCGCGAGTATCGGTTTTTCCATCAATTACAACAGTTTTAAAATCTATTACGGCAAATCCATGAAGTTCATGTATGAATTGTTGTAAGCCATTCACGTCGAAAGGTCTGAAGAATTTGACGTGCTAATTTAGACGCACCAAGCAAGCCATGAAACAGGCTCAACTTGGTGCGTCCACTAGCAAAAATACTTTAAATTTGTTTGTATGCAGCACCCTCTACTTTTTTGAGTTGGCTAGATAGCTATGGAGCGGAACGTATCATACTTGGTGCAGACGCAGCAAACAAAAAAGTGGCAATTAATGGCTGGCAAGAACAAAGCGAGTTGGAGTTAACTTCTTTTCTACAAGATTATGTTTCAAAAGGAGTGCGATATGCTATTTGTACCGACATTGCTAAAGATGGTATGCTGCAAGGCACTTCGTTGGAGTTATATCAAGAAATCAGGAGTTCTATTCCCTCTCTATTATTGATTGCTAGTGGCGGCGTTTCTTCTATGAGCGATGTTGTTCGGCTTGCCGAAATGCAATGTTTTGGGGCTATTGTCGGTAAAGCTATTTATGAGGGAAAAATCACCTTATCGGATATCGAAAGTTACCACGCTTTCTAAAATGGTCAGACGATTAAACCATATTAAAAAGAACAGCGATAGATGATGAGATGTAAATCAGGAGTAATGAATTGCGAGTTGTTATTTGATGATAGATGAGTTGTAAAAGTAAAATGATATTTTATTTATTACACATTCCCAGAAGAATATCACGTTATGAATAACGGTTAAAAATTTTTATATTTTTACTTAAAAATCAAATTTTTATTCAATCTATTTGGGAAAAATCGCGTTTATTTGTAGTTTCTGTGTGATTTCATAATTATCCTTGAATGTTGATAAAATCATAATTATTATATGAAAATTTGGTTGAGCATCCTATTATTAGCACTATCCACATGTATTTACGCCCAAAAAACTATTGTGCCACACCCGATGAGGACAATAAATGGCTTAGAACCTATCAAGAACAGCCTCATCTTTATGAGAAAGGGAATAATGAATTGGTTTATATACCAATGACTATTCATTTACTGGGTACGGATGAAGGACAAGGATTTTTTGTCATCCGTGATTTGTTGGACGCACTTTGTGTAGTAAATGACGACTTTGCAAGTTCTAATATTCAGTTTTTTATCAAAGACATTCGATACATAAAACGCACTGCATGGTATAATCATGATAATTTTACTACAGGAGCAGAGATGCGCAGTAGAAATAACGTGGTAAATACGATGAATTGCTACTTCGTAAGTAATGCTGCCAATGCTTGTGGTTATGCAAATATCAATTCAATTGCAGTAGTAGTACAGAATAGCTGCTCTAATTCTGGAGAACGAACTTGGTCACATGAACTAGGACATGCACTTTCTCTGCCACATACTTTTCGAGGTTGGGAAGAAAGTTCAGATTATGATTTTAAATTACCTGCACCTAAATATGTTAAAAGAGGTAACGACTCTATTCTGGTGGAATTATTAGATAAGAGCAATTGCGAAGAGGCAGGAGATAGATTCTGTGATACTCAACCTGATTATTTAAGTAATAGATGGAACTGTACTGGAATGCAAAGAAGTTCTATTCAGCAAATAGACCCTAATGGCATGAGCTTTACTTCTGATGGCTCATTCATTATGGGATATTCTGACGACAATTGCCAGTCTCGTTTTTCGCTTGAACAAATTCAGGCGATGCGTGCCAATATTTTTAGTCAAAAAGTGGGGTTAATCAATCGTACTATCTCGGACGCACCTATTGAAGCAAATGCGCCAATCACGCTAACGCTGCCAGAGAATAACCAAAGCGTTGGTTTTCAAAATATCTTTTTTGAGTGGCTACCCGTCACAAATGCGACGAATTATATTCTTCAAGTGAGCCGACTTCCGACCTTCAGCGTACTAGAATTGGATACTATTATTACTGCTACTAATTTGACAATTAAAGAATTACCTTCAAATAGAAGATACTATTGGCGTATTTTGCCTTACAATAATTACTCCACTTGTAATACTTTTTCATCAAGAAATTCATTTACAACGGTGCTGGATGCAACAGCTACTATTAATTTGGATGAGCGCCAAGTGACAGTCACACCAACGTTGTTAGCCGTTCCTGGTTATTTGCAAATTGAATTAAAAGATATAATTAGAGATGATTTGCGTGTAGAACTATATGACATCACAGGTCAATTAGTGATGCGGAACGAGTACGGGCGCAGCTTCAATAACACCCTGCAAATACCAATCGAAAACCATTCCTCTGGTATTTATTTATTGAGGGTAGTTATTGCCAATCAACAATTTGTAAGAAAAATCGTGTTGGAATAGCCTTATCATGGGGTTGCTTATGTCTTTTATGCCTAAATTTGTGAACAACATACCACTTCCACAAATTTAGGCATAAATGGCTTGCCTGCAAAATACTCAATGCAATCTACAAATATCTAAATGGCGGACACTCCTAAGCAACTTCTTCCTCCCACAACCTGTAAATCTTAATTACGGTGTTTTGATCTAAAAATTAGTCTCTATTCCCTTTTTATTGGGCAATTCTTGATTATCATTGTTTTTTTGTTTTAAAAAATCTTTTCCTTTGCGACAAAGTTTTAAGCAACGTAATTATAAATTATTCATTCTGCTTGTGTAACTTTATGCTGCGGCTCTGACTAATATTTTTTTCAAAAAATCGTTAATAAGTATTCAAAATAAAATATAATCTTTAGACGAAATATCCATTTTAAACAACATAATAAAAAATAAACTACAAAAAATGAATACATAATAACAGTAATCATAAATAAAAAAATCAATTAATGGCTATTAATTACGAAATAGGTCAAAAGATAATTTTGAACAAAAAAAATAACCAAATAAAGAATTGAATGAATCGAAGCACGTTATGTTACTGCCTCATTTTTTAACTTTGAGCAATTTTTTTATTGCATGAAATTTTTTAGCTTATTTACGCAGGAACTGGCTATTGACTTGGGAACTGCTAACACTTTGATTATACAAGACGGCAAAATAGTAGTGGACGAACCATCTATTGTGGCGATTGACAGAAAAACAGGGCAGACCATAGCTGTGGGACACAAAGCGATGCAAATGCACGAAAAAACCCACGAAAGTATAAAAACCGTGCGTCCCCTTAAAGATGGCGTGATTGCAGATTTTACGGCGGCCGAAAACATGATTAAAGGAATGATTCAAATGATTGGAAAAAGGAGACGACTTTTTTCCCATTTGAAAATGGTAATCTGCATTCCTTCTGGCATCACGGAAGTGGAAAAAAGAGCGGTGTTTGAATCTGCTGACCATGTGGATTCAAAAGAAACCTATCTAATATATGAACCCCTTGCCGCAGCACTGGGTATCGGGCTAGATGTAGAAGAACCCGTAGGTAATATGGTGATTGATATAGGAGGTGGTACTACTGAAATTGCGGTGATTGCTTTATCAGGTATTGTTTGTGACCAATCCATTCGTATAGCTGGTGATGAGTTTACAAGTGATATTATGACTTACATGCGCCATCAACACAATATTTTAATTGGAGAAAGAACGGCGGAGAAAATAAAAATTGAGGTAGGTTCTGCACTCACGGAATTAGATAATCCACCAGATGATATTGCAGTGAACGGGCGTGATTTAATGACAGGTATCCCCAAGCAAATTACTGTAAATTATTCAGAAATAGCGGGCTGTTTAGATAAGTCCATTTCTAAAGTAGAAGATGCAGTACTGAAAGCCTTGGAGGCTACGCCACCTGAATTGGCAGCAGATATTTACAAAACGGGGATTTACCTTACAGGAGGTGGCGCTTTGTTGAGGGGACTAGATAAGCGTATCGCTCAACGCACTCGCCTTACTGTACATGTAGCGGATGACCCACTTCGTGCAGTAGTCAGGGGAACGGGTATCGCTTTGAAAAATACAGACCGATTTTCTTTTTTGATTGACAGGAAAAATGTTTAGAAATACAAGGAAACTAAAAATTTAATTGGGCAATAGAAAGTATCATCGTTAGCATAATGCTTCTATTGCTAAACTAAATTTAAACTCCCGGTCATCGTAAGGCTCAAATGATTTGCCAGACTTTCAGGGTTGATTTACATGGTTTGCATACGCCTATTATTCATTCCTTAGAACACAGTTGCCATCATGCGCTTCTTCATAATACTTTTTGGACGGTTCGGCAACATCTTGCTGCTTTTGCTGCTCGAAAGTATTGCATTTTATTTTGTAGTGCTATTCAATGACCAGCAACAGTTGATTTTGTTCAGTTCCGCTAACCGTATAGTTGGCTCTACCTATGAAGTGCTAGGGGATGTAAAGCGTTTTTTCTACATTGGAGTTTGGGCAGATAGTTTAAATAGTGAAAATGCACGGCTTCGCACCGAGTTAGAAAGGTATCAGCAACCCACCTTTCAACCTAAAGATTCCTTACCTCAAGATACTTCACAAGTTTACAAGTACGTATCTGCGCGTGTTATTAATAACTCTATTAATAAGAACAACAACTATTTGACTATCAATCGAGGGAAAAAACATGGCATTTCAGAACACATGGGAGTCATTACGTCAAAAGGAGCAGTAGGAATCGTACTTCGGGTGACGGATAATTATGCGCAGGTAATGTCTATTTTGCATCGCAATGCTCAAGTAAATGCTGCCATTAGGCGGAGTGGCTATTTTGGTCCTTTGGTTTGGCGTGGAAAAAACCCTAAAAAGATGCTACTTAAAGATATTCCACTTCATGCAGATATTTTAGTAGGAGATACTATTCATACTACAGGCTATTCTACTATCTTTCCAACAGGTATTCCTATCGGAATCGTGGATACTTTTCGTCAGGAGTTGGGAAGTTATGCTTATGAAATAGATGTAGAACTGTTTGAAGACTTATCTAAAATTCGGTATGTTTACGTCGTCAATTTTCTAAAAAAAGAAGAAATCCGTCATCTAGAAAGCGAAATACCCGATGAATAGTATTATTATGACCAATATTGTTCGCTTTGTTTTGCTGGTACTGCTTCAAGTGCTAGTGCTACAATACGTGCGTATTGGTGAAGGTTACTGGCGGTCTTTTCATTTTTTGATTTACCCACTGTTTATCTTTTTACTTCCCTTGCGCACGCCCAAAGGTTTGGTTATTTTATTGGGATTCGTTGTTGGATTGACCGTTGACTTTTTTTACGATTCGCTAGGTATTCATGCAGCAGCTTCCACTTTCACTGCCTTCATTCGCGCCAGTGTCATTCGATGGCTTTCTCCAAAAGGAGGATACAACATTAATTTTAGTCCAACTCGAGCTAGAATGGGTCTTGCTTGGTTCATTCGCTACACGAGTATCTTACTTTTCATCCATTTATTTTTCTACTTTTCGGTCGAATTTTTTACTTACGCTTATTGGGCGGAAATTTTAAAACATAGTATTTCTAGCTTTCTGGCTTCCGGCTTAATTATCTTGGTACAACAAACTATCTTTGGAAGGTTGGATTAACTTGTATTATCCAGCCAGTTATTTGTTAGTAAGTACATTGCGCAGCCCTCTTCTGGCGGCTGCATGAGATAAAGTTATTTGAAAGCGGCTTTTAGAGCTGAGAGGTAAAGTTTAGATTTTATGGCTTCGAATTGCCACTTTACTTTTGAATTTTGAACTGTGACATCATCTCGTTTTTTTCATTCTTGTGAAATTAATTTTAAGTGTAAAGTTAATTATCTTTCACCTTAATTACCTGTCCAATTTTTGGGTAGCACCATACTAGTCAATAACTTATAAATTTATTCCTCTCTTCTCTCCTCTTATCAAAAATATTTTTGTTTGACTTTGGTAACAATAATCAAGTAGGGTTATATGTGTAGAGCGATTTATGATTTTTGAATAAAAGTCCAATCAAGTTTGAACTCATGTCGTCTTAGTTCATGCCAAGATTTGTATTTTTCCAAAAGTCCGTTCAGGTGCAGTGCAATACTTCTATTTCATCTGCTACAAGTGCGTACAACTAACCTTGTAACAGTCAAACCGTATAAAATTAATTGATATGAAATTTAGTGTAAACACAAGTCGTGGCCGATTCCTGTACCAAAAGTACAGGAAATTAGCAACCCGTTTGGAATTGGCGAAATCAATTCAGCAGTCGCCCAATTTACGTTGTTTGTTGCGCTACGAGAAACAATTAGTACGATTGGGTTACGCGGCTACCTTGAGTACAGCTATACTCTATTCAAATGCACATCTTGGCGCGCAAACGCTAATTCAAGGCAATGAATTTAAAGTAAATGCTACGACCACCAACAACCAACAAGTTCCTAGTGTAGCGATAGACAGTGATGGTGACTTTGTAGTGGTTTGGGAAAGTGGTGGCTCTCAAGATGGAGATGGTTTTGGTATTTTTGCACAACGCTACAACAATACTGGAGCGGCTCAAGGGAGTGAATTTAAGGTAAACACCACCACCAGTGGACTGCAAATCAACCCCAAAGTAGCAATGGATAGCGATGGTGATTTTGTGGTGGTTTGGCAGAGCGCCGACGGCAGCTACGACGGGATATATGCGCAACGCTATAACAATGCTGGAGTGCCTTTGGGTGGTGAATTTAAGGTTAACGCTGTGACAACAGGTTCTCAAGACTCGCCAAGTGTGGCAATGGATAGTGACGGGGATTTTGTAGTAGTTTGGACAGGTATAGATGCTGATGGTCTTGGTATTTTTGCTCGTCGTTACGACCGTACTGGAGTGGCTCAAGATGTGGATTTTCAAGTGAATACTACTGACGCAGGTTTTCAGAATACGTCAGCCGTAGCGATGGATGACGACGGTGATTTTGTAGTGGCTTGGCAAAGTTCGGCTCAAGATGGTAGTGACTATGGCGTGTATGCTCAACGATTTAACAAGATGGGTTCAGCCGTGAACAGCGAATTTCGGGTCAACTCCAATACCTTATTGTTACAAGGTAGCCCAAGTGTGTCTATGGATAGTGATGGCGATTTTGTAGTGGCTTGGCAAAGCTACTATCAAGATGGTAGCGAGTACGGTGTGTATGCACAACGATACAGCAACACTGGTGCAACTCAAGGTGCTGAATTTAGAGTTAACGCTACAACGTCTTTTTCGCAATCAAATCCTAATATTGACTTGGATAATAGTGGCGATTTTGTAGGTCGTTTTGGCAAAGTTATGGTCAGGATAATGACGACTACGGGGTATATGCCAGAATTTACAACAACTTGGGGGTAGCACAAAGTAGTGAGTTTAAGATTAACACTTATACTACTTCTGTCCAGCAAATACCTAGTGTAGCTTTGGATAGCGATGGCGATTTTGTGGTGACTTGGCAAAGTTATGTACAAGATGGCAGTTATCAGGGCGTATATGCAAAACGTTATCAAGTCAATACTTGTCCTGTGGTCTTAAACAATCCAATACCAATAGGCATCACCAATGAGAGCTGCGACATCCGAATTACAGGAAATACGCAAAGTGGACAATCTTACGAAATTTCGTCTAATATTAGCATCACTTTGTTACCCAACACCACACTGGTGAGTGGAAGTAATGTTCGCCTTTTCATCAATCCTTAAAGTTAAGCGATGCAGCTAAAGAAAGATGATGCCTAAAAAATAACCTCTGCTAAATTTTAAATTTAACAGAGGTTATTTTTTTGTAGTAATTTGATGTGCTAGTGAAGGAACAATAAGTTTTATAGACTATTCATTATCTAAAAATAGTGATATGCCCAAAACGAACATAATCCTTTTTATTTGTTCTTCTTACCCTGAGCGCATAATAATAAGTACCAGGTGGTAGTTCCTTCCCATCGTTTGATGTTCCGTTCCAAGCATTTTGATAAGGTTCTTGATGATACACTTTATCATTCCAGCGGTTATAAATAGAAATATCGCTCTTGGCATAATTCGTTGGACAGCCTATTTCATCTACAATAACGAATTTAAGAAAATCATTAAAACCGTCGCCGTTTGGCGTAATACCCTCTGGAAAAATAATGCGGTCGTCAACGTTGTCCAAATCGCACACACCATCTCCCACCGCTAAATCAACCGTAGCAATATCGCAAACCGCAGGGCAAGTAGTAAGGCATATTTGATAAGTAAATCGGTCGTTGCCAGAAGCACCTTGATTTGGTGCATACAGGACTGTGTTATCGCTTCGCACCTGCACTGTCCCCGAATTTGGATTTTCGATTATGGATACAGCAACTAGCTCTGACGTAATATCGTTATCCAAAATACGCACCACAATATCGTTATTCACATCTTGTACGCTATCGTTTTCCGCTTCAGGTTTAGGAGGCACAGTTAAAGTAAATTGCGCCTTGCTGTAATTCTGGCATATTCCAGTAGAAAGTGTCCAGCTAATGGTATAAGTTCCTGATTGACTGGTAGTAATGTTGGTATTTCTACTACTAGCGTTTGCAAATTGTACACCAAATGAAGGAATCGCAGTCCATTGCCCAGAGGTACCTTGTGGTAAATTGCCAGAAATATTCAACGATTGTCCAATACATTGCGTCAAATTACTTTCTACACTGATTGCTGCATTCATAAGTCCGGCTTTAGGATCATTCAAATCCACACTAGCAGAAGCTTGACAACCTTTAGCATCACGTACAAAAATGTTGTAATTGCCAGGCGCCAATCCTGAGAAAACGGCAGTATTAGAAAAATTCGTTCCATTAAGTGAAAACGCTAACGGAGCTTCTCCACCCGTAGTTTGTACTGTGATTCTACCATCATTTCCTGCACAAGTTGGTTGCACTACTCCTGCAAGGATGACTGTTAAATTATCACTGCTATTATCTAAAATGACATTTTGATTCGCTTCACAACCATTAGCATCTCGAACGCGAAGGCTATAAGTGCCTGCTGCTAAGTTGTTGAACGTAGCAGCGTTTCCAAATGCGCCACCATTCAAGCTGTACTGATAAGGGGAACGACCGCCAGTTGCTCGAGCGGTGATAGAACCGTTGGTTTGGTTGCAACTTGGTTGAGTAGTAGTTGAGCTTAAAGTTGGATTAGAACCTCCTGCTAAACTTACACTTTCTGTATCTTCACAACCATTAGCATCTCGAACGCGAAGGCTGTAAGTGCCTGCTGCTAAGTTGTTGAACGTAGCAGTGTTTCCAAATGCGCCACCATTCAAGCTGTACTGATAAGGGGAACGACCACCAGTTGCTTGGGCAGTGATAGAACCGTTGGTTTGGTTGCAACTTGGTGGAGTAGTAGTTGAGCTTAAAGTTGGATTAGAACCTCCTGACAAACTTACACTTTCTGTATCTTCACAACCATTAGCATCTCGAACGCGAAGGCTGTAAGTGCCTGCTGCTAAGTTGTTGAACGTAGCCGTATTTCCAAATGCGCCACCATTCAGGCTGTACTGATAAGGGGAACGACCACCAGTTGCTTGGGCGGTGATAGAACCGTTGGTTTGGTTGCAACTTGGTGGAGTAGTAGTTGAGCTTAAAGTTGGATTAGAACCTCCTGCTAAACTCACACTTTCTGTATCTTCACAACCATTAGCATCTCGAACGCGAAGGCTGTAAGTGCCTGCTGCTAAGTTGTTGAACGTAGCAGCGTTTCCAAATGCGCCACCATTCAGGCTGTACTGATAAGGGGAACGACCACCAGTTTGCTTGGGCGGTGATAGAACCGTTGATTTGGTTGCA
>JAAUSZ010000140.1 GCA_012031875.1 Desulfobacula sp. | reverse complement strand
GAAATTTTCTTTCAGATCCCTTTTCAGGACACTAAAGCAGCGTTCAGCAGGAATGAATCCAACAAGCTGTCCTATCCTGGGAAATTTTCCTCTGGATAGGCGCCCTTGCCTTTCATTATTCCTTTCTGGTGGTAATCTTAAGGCATTTCAGATTTTTTACCTCACCGGTACCCTCCTGTATCCGATTTCTTGAATACATGGACGGAATTATCCAGTTGGGGCTTCCCGGGCTCTTCATTTCCGGCGCCCTCCTGCTTGCAGCAACCTTATTTCTGCTGGCAAGACGAATCTTTGACGCCAAGGTGACCTATATCTCCCAGGCAGCCGATTATTTCCCGCTTTTCCTCATCATCGGAATCGCGGCCACAGGAATATCCATGAGATATTTCACAAAGGTGGACATCATCGGTATCAAAGAGCTTACCATGGGCCTGGCCACCTTCAGCCCCGTTATCCCGGAAGGCGTCGGCGGTCTTTTTTACGCCCATCTTTTTCTGGTGAGTATCCTTTTTGCATATTTCCCGGCCAGTAAGCTCATGCACCTGGGCGGAATCTTCTTAAGCCCCACAAGAAATATGGCAAATAATACCCGTGCAAAAAGACATGTTAACCCCTGGAACTATGATGTGAAAACCCATACCTATGAAGAGTATGAGGATCACTTCAGAGAAAAAATGATTGAAGCCGGCCTGCCGGTGGATAAAGAGGAGTAATCAATGTCTGAAATTAAACCGGATGAACTATTAAATAAGATAGATTATGCCCCGGGTTCTGGAAACTGGATGGATAATACCGCTTCCGTTCAAATCAGACCGGGGATGTACTGTTATGCGGCCAAGGCGGAAAGCGTCGAGACCCTGGGTCTGCCCAATGCCAGGCCCTGGAATCCCCTGGAAGAAGACTGGAAGCTCCCGGACAACTGGCAGGAAATCGTTTTCCAAGGCCTGAAGGAACGCCTGGAACGGTTCCGGACCTTCAAGGTCTTCATGGATATCTGTGTCCGTTGCGGGGCCTGCGCGGATAAATGCCATTTTTTCCTGGGCACGGGCGACCCCAAGAACATGCCTGTCTTGAGGGCCGAACTCCTGAGATCCGTATACCGGAATGATTTTTCCACCGCGGGAAAACTTTTAAGCAAGCTTCCCGGCGGAAAAGCCCTGGCCGGTGCGAGACCCATGACCCTGGATGTGCTCAAGGAATGGTGGTATTATTTTTTCCAGTGTACCGAGTGCCGGCGCTGTTCCGTGTTCTGCCCCTACGGCATTGACACCGCGGAAATCACCATCATGGCCAGGGAAATCTTCAACCTTTTAGGGCTGAATATCGACTGGATCGCCACCCCGGTATCCAATTGTTTCAAAACCGGGAACCATTTGGGAATCCAGCCCCATGCCTTTAAAGACATGCTGGAATTCTTTGTAGAGGATATTGAAACCGCCACCGGAGTCAACTGTACTCCCCAGTTCCAGAAAAAGGGCGCGGACATTCTTTTCATCACCCCTTCCGGAGACGTATTTGCCGATCCGGGAACCTATACCTGCCAGGGATACCTCATCCTGTTCCAGTATCTGAAAGAAAAATACGGGCTGGATGTGACCTGGAGTACCTATGCTTCCGAAGGCGGGAACTTTGGTTTCTTCACCTCCCATGAAACCATGAAACGCCTCAATGCCAAAATGTATGCCGAGGCCAAGCGCCTCGGCGTCAAATGGATCCTGGGCGGGGAATGCGGCCATATGTGGCGTGTCATCCATCAGTATATGGATACCATGAACGGCCCGGCCGATTTCCTGGAAGTGCCGAAAAACCCCATTACCGGAACGGTGTTTGAAAATGCCCGCTCCACCAAGATGGTCCATATCACGGAATTCACGGCTGACCTGATCAAACACGGCAAGCTTGAACTCGACAAATCCAGGAATGACGATTTCATCATGACCTTCCATGATTCCTGCAATCCTTCAAGGGGCATGGGACTCCTGGATGAGCCGCGCTATGTCATCGAAAATGTCTGTAACCATTTTTATGAGATGCCGCCCAACACCATCCGCGAGCAAACCTTCTGTTGCGGGTCCGGGGCCGGACTCAATGCCGGTGAGAACATGGAACTCAGAATGGCCGGCGCCCTTCCCAGGGCCAATGCCCTCAAACATGTCCATGAGAAATACGGGGTCAACACCCTGGGAACCATCTGCGCCATTGACCGGGCCGCCCTTTCCACCCTGTGCGAATACTGGGTACCCGATGTAAGGGTAGCCGGGGTCCACGAGCTGGTCGGCAATGCTTTGATCCTGCCGGGCGAAAAGAAAAGAACTGAAAACCTGAGGTTTGAGCCTTTGCCGGGCGTTGAGGAGGAAGACGATGAATAAGAATATGATCATCACGGGACTGGTTATTTTTGTCCTGGCCGTGCTCTCGCCGTTCTGGTTTAATATGATTACCACCACGGAAGCTGCTCCCAAACCGGAACTTTTAGGCAAGGCCAAGGAAGAAAAAAAATGTGTCCTGGAAAAATATGACATGAGAGCCAATCACCCCTCCCTTCTGGATGAATGGAGGGATTCCGTGGTCCGGGATTCCGACCGCCGATACACGGCGGTAAACGGCCATACCTTTGGAATGAGCCTGTCCACGGGCGAGAATTCATGCCTGGGATGCCATGAAGATAAAGCAAAATTTTGTGACACCTGCCATACCTATGCTTCGGTTGATCCCTATTGCTGGGAATGTCACACAAACCCCAAGGAGATAAAATGATGAAAAAAGCAGAAGAAGCTTTCTTAAAGTAGCGGGTATCGCTGCCATCGGGTTGGGTGCTTCTCCGGCAATGAATTTTGCTTCATCTGACTCCCATGGCACAGCCGTTGCAGTAAAAGGAAAAAATGAACAAGCCTTGATTGCCAAGCGCTGGGGTATGGTTATTGATACCAACAAAATCACGGAGGAAATTTCGGAAAAAATTACGGAAGTCTGCCACAAGACCCATAATGTACCGGATTTCAACCATGAGGTGGATGCGGAAAAATATCCCAAAACCAGAGCGGTCAACCATAAACAGGAGATCAAATGGATCTGGGAAGAAGAATTTCATTATGCCTTTCCGGAAAAGGAAGATGAGTTCCTGGCGGAAAAATTCCACGACCTTCCCTTTCTTGTCACCTGCAACCATTGCAAGAATGCCCCCTGCGTCCAGGCCTGCCCTACGCAGGCGACCTTTAAGCGGGAAGACGGCATCGTCATCATGGACTTCCACCGGTGTATCGGGTGCCGGTTCTGCATGGCGGCCTGCCCCTACGGCTCCAGAAGTTTCAATTTCAGGGATCCGAGACCCTTTATCGCAGAAACCCATCCGGATTTCCCCACCCGCAGCAAAGGAGTGGTGGAGAAATGCAATCTATGCGCGGAGCAACTGGCCAAAGGTGAGCTGCCCCATTGTGTGCAAGTCAGCGAAGGCGCCATTGTGGTCGGGGACCTGGAAGACCCTGAATCCGATATCCGGGCTCTTTTAAAAGAGAATTTTACCATCCGGCGGAACCAGTCCCTGGGTACGGAACCATCTGTTTACTATATCGTATAAGAGGAGCGACCATGCTTGAAATAGCTATTAAAGGAAGTAAAAATTACTGGTCATGGATAGTCTTTCTGCTCCTTGTCATGGGAGCGGGATTCATCGTCTATGTCGACCAGTTCATGAACGGGTTGATGATTACCGGCATGAGCCGGGATGTATCCTGGGGATTTTACATCGCCAATTTCACCTTTCTTGTGGGAGTTGCCGCAGGAGGGGTCATGGTGGTCATCCCCTATTACCTTCACAATTATGAAAAATTCCACAGGATTACCATATTGGGCGAGTTCCTTGCCGTGGCCGCCCTGATCATGTGCCTTCTTTTCATCATCGTGGATTTAGGCCAGCCCACACGGATGCTGAACGTAATTTTATACCCCACCCCCCATTCCATGTTGTTCTATGATATGATCGTCCTTCAAGGATATCTTTTCCTGAACATCGTCATTGGGTGGAAGGTATTGGAAGCGGAAAGAAACCAGGTGGAACCGCCCTTCTGGACAAAACCCCTGATCTATCTTTCCATTCCCTTTGCCATCGGTATCCATACGGTGACGGCCTATCTTTACTGCGGTCTTCCCGGACGCGGATACTGGCTCACCGCCATCCTGGCCCCCAGGTTCCTGGCATCGGCCTTTGCGGCCGGACCGGCCTTTCTGATCATCCTGTGTTATCTGATCAGAAAATTCACCAAATTTGATCCGGGCTGGGAAGCCATGCAGACCCTGGCCAAAATCGTGTGCTGGGCCATCATTGCCAACCTGTTTTTCTTTTTGTGCGAGGTATTCACCGTCTATTATTCCAATATTCCGGGACATAAGGCCCATCTGACGTATCTTTTGTTCGGATACCACGGATACCATGCCCTGGTGCCCTGGATGTGGACCGGTTTGATTTTGATGTTTACGGGAGCAATTTTTCTTGTCATTCCGCAGCTCAGGAACAATAAGACCCTGCTCCCTTTCACCTGCGCCATGATTTTTTCGGCGCCTGGATCGACAAGGGTCTGGGGATGATATCCGGCGGTTTGTGCCCTCCCCCCTGCACCATGTTACCGAATATGCGCCGACAAAACCCGAGATCATGATCACCCTGGCCGTTTATGCTACGGGCTTTCTGGTCCTGACCCTTTTGTATAAACTGGCGACCCAGGTCAAAGAAGAAGTGCGCGGATAGAACCCGCCTGCATCAGTGTTTATTCAGGGGAGTTTCAGTGATGAAACTCCCCTTTTTTTTTTTCAGATCCTGCCCGTGATCATGAAAGATAAGCTGTTTTATATGCTTGAAACCCCGGATTCCTTTTTCGAACAGAAAAAAAATGAATTTCTGGCGGCCTTGTATGGAAAAAATTTTCAAGAGGCTGCCGATATCCATGGGCAAATCTTTGGGTATGCGGCAGCGCACCCGGACTTCAGTGAAAATACTGAGAAATGCATCCACCAGATACAGACTGCCCTCAGAAAATACGGAAAGGTTCTGACCAAGCCGGGGCCGGCAAGTCTCCGGGAAACCGGAAAAGGCCTTAGAACCCTTCTGACCCGCCGCATCCGGAATATGCACAAAAACATCCGCCATGTGGAATTTGAAGAATGGAAAACCCGGCTTGACCTGACCCCTGACCAGGAGAACCTGGTCTTCAAAACCGCCATGACCTTTCAGCTCACCTCGGGGTGCAGCAATTTCTGCCGGCGGTGCAATGAATGGGCCCTGCCCGGGGTCAGATCCCATTTTTCATATCCCGCCGTGATCCGGATCTTAAACCGGATAAAGGATGCGGCAAATCCGGAAATCTCCCTTTACGGGGCCTCGGACCCCCTGGATTGGGAAGACAGGGGCAGGGATGTGGCCGACCTCATTGACCAATTGGACGCCCTTTCACTGGAATACAGCATATTGACCAAGGTGCCCAGGGGAAAGGAAACCCTGTTCACCCGCCTGGTCAAAAACCGCTCCAATCTTTCCGTCAGTCTCACGTCCAAAAACAAGGCCCGCATTCAGGGTATTGAAGACCGTCTGGATTCTTCTTTCAGCAAACAGCACGACCTTGATGAACTTCTGATTCCGGCGGGCCTGGATGAAGACTTTGTCACCGTCAAACCGTCCATCACAGACGGCTACGGCACTGAAATCACACCCGACGGCGCCTCCATCATCATTCCCGCCTTTACCAGCGCCCTACATCCTTTCGGGCACAAGAAAGTCCCGGTAACTGAAAAAACCGATTTTTTCCCTTTAAAAAAGACCGGGAGAACCGCGCTTCTGGTGGATTATTTCAAACCCCTGGAAGGATATGATCTCCATCAAACCCTTTGCCGTCTTCCGGGCCTTCTGGATGTGCAGGTGGAATCCGTCATCCTGGATAACGGGTCCGATGCATTGACTCCCCCGGGCATGAGAAGCCTTAAGGAATACCTTTCCATATTTGACAAGCCGGCCCGTTTGCAGAGAAAAAAAATGACCGCGGCGGTTTTCAGAAATTTAAAACAGCATTTCCTGTCAAAGGAATCATTTAACGGAATGCCTTCTGAAACAAAAACCGTTTACCTTAAAAAAATCACCAGCCACCTGGATCTGTGCCGGCCCCGCAACTGCCTGCAAGCCAAACTTCATACCGCCTCTTTTGTCCTGGACGCGGTGTCAGGTTATCAGACGAAAAATCCGGTCAAGGTAAAAATCATGGCCTTTCTTCTCAAAAAGGAAAGAGAGAGCCTGTTTAAAACCCTTCCCTTCCGTGTTGAAAAAAGCCCCCTGAACGAACTCCTGTCAGACCCGGACACGGATTCTTTTAATATCCTGAGATTTTATATGATCAGCCTGTTGCAGGGGGTAAGGCTTCCGGCCCTGGCTCCATTTCTGGCCTCGTATCCGTCAGAATATGATCCTGTCGCGGACATCTTTGTCCACCGGTGAAAAAGCCCGCTCCGGGATCAAGCCTTCCTGTCCCCTCGGTTTAAGAGAGCGCAGGCCATGTCATTGGCCTTGTTGATCTCCTGATTGATCCTTTCCGCATATTCTTTCGGATCTGCATCCAGGGGGACCGGCAAGGGATCACCCACAACCACGGCAGCGCGGGTAAAGGGATAGGGAAAATGAAATTTTATCCCAGGCCTTCTGAAATACATATTTATGTTTAAAAGCCCCGCCAATGGGGACGATTTTCCTCCCGGTCTTCATGGCCATAAAGACGATCCCCGGTTTGATCCTGAAAACCGGGCCCTGGGGTCCGTCCGCGGCAAGGCCCAGATGATAGCCCTGTTTCAGCTTTTTAATCATCCGGATAAGGCTTTGAATATTCCTTTCATTGCTGGACCCCCGGATGACGTCATACCCGTATTTTTCAAGAACCGCTGCCATGATTTCCCCATCCTTGGAAGGGCTGACAAGGGCCGCCTTTTTTTTCAGGCTTCCAAATCCCACGGTAGGAAAAAAAAGCTTCTGGTGCCAGAAAACATAGATACAATTTTCAGTTTCATTGATTTTCTCAGCCCCGTGAATTTTAAAATCAAGGGTCATCATCAGAACCCTCAGGATCTTATAAATATAATTTCCATATCTGTGGTATTTTTGATATGCTTCTTTTTCCATTTCCGTTTTCATATCCACCGGGTTACCGTTTTTTAAAATGGGCCATCATATCAACGGAATTGTTTTTTTTAAAGGAAAAAGGATCTTTCCCATCATTCTTTATCTTGACAAAGAAAGGGAACCAGTATAGTATTCAGAGTTTTTAAAATTGCGAAAGGTCTTGAAATAATAAGGAGAGTTTAAAATGTACGCAGTTATCAGAACTGGAGGAAAACAATACAAGGTCCAGGAAAACCAGACCCTGAAAGTTGAAAAACTGGATGGCACCGAAGGTTCTCAGGTCGAATTTGACGACATTCTCTTGTTTTCAGACGGTGAAACCATCACCATGGGAAGCCCGAAGATTGAAAACGCTTCGGTCAAGGCACGTATTCTGAAGCAGGCAAAAGACAGGAAACAAATCGTTTTCAAGTATAAGCGCCGCAAAGGCTATAGAAGAATGAAGGGCCACCGGCAGAATTATACTGAAGTTCAAATAGATTCCATTGCGGTTTAGTTAATAAGGAGATATCCCATGGCACATAAAAAAGCAGCCGGCAGTTCAAAGAACGGCCGCGATTCAAACGGCCAGCGGCGCGGCGTCAAGAAATTCGGCGGGGAACGCGTGACGGCAGGCAATATTCTGGTAAGACAGGTGGGAACCAAATTACATCCCGGCAACAATGTCGGAATGGGTAGGGACTATACTCTTTTTGCCCTCATCGACGGTGTTGTGACCTTTGAAAGAAAAGGCAGGGACAGAAAAAAAGTTAGTGTTTATGAAGCGTGAAATTTGTAGATGAAGCAATTGTCACTGTCAGGTCCGGTGACGGCGGCCGCGGATGCTCCAGCTTCCGGCGGGAGCGGTTCATCGAAAGGGGCGGGCCTGATGGTGGAGACGGCGGCGACGGCGGCCATATCATTCTTAAAACCGACAAGAGCAAACGAACGCTCTACGATTATCGCCGTCTCAGATTGCTCAAGGCCGGGAACGGGCAGCCGGGAATGGGCAAGCAGAGGCACGGTAAAAACGGTGCGGACTGCATCCTTCTACTTCCTCCCGGAACCATTGTTTCCCACGCCGACACGGGCGAAGTCATTGTTGACCTGACCGATACCCAAGAGGATTATGTCCTGGCCCGGGGCGGGATGGGCGCCGCGGCAACAAGCGGTTTGCAACCTCCACCAACCGGGCGCCCCGGCATTCTCAGCCCGGTATCCCGGGAATCGAATTCAAGCTGAAACTGGAATTGAAACTTCTGGCCGATGTGGGCCTTGTCGGGCTTCCCAATGCCGGAAAATCAACTTTGATCAGCCACATGAGTTCAGCCCGGCCCAAAATTGCCGATTACCCCTTCACCACCCTCACCCCGGTCATCGGCATGGTGGACGCTCCCTTTGGGGAACCCTTCGCGGTCGCAGACATCCCCGGTCTCATTGAGGGCGCGCACGAAGGCATTGGCCTCGGCATCAGTTTTTTAAAACATATCGAACGGACCGGGATACTCGTCCATCTTATTGATATATCCGCCATTGATGAAGATGACCCCCTGAAGTCCTTTCAACTGATCAACAATGAACTCTCCAAATACAGTGAAACCCTTGCGGCCAAAAAACAGATTGTGGTCCTCAACAAGATCGACCTGCCCGATACCCTGGAAAAAATCAATGCATTTACCCGGGCCTTGAAAAACTTCCCCATACTGACCCTGTCTGCAGCAACCGGGAAGGGAGTAAAGGAACTGGTTTCTTTTTTAGCTTCAGACCTTCATAAAGAGTAAGCCATGAAAATAGGGTTGTTCGGCGGGACTTTCAATCCTTTTCACAATGGTCACATGGGGATCATCGAGCATATAAAAAAGACTTACGGCCTTGACACGATATACATCATTCCTTCCGCCACCCCTCCCCATAAGCCGGACAAGGGCCTTGCCCCGGCAAGGGACCGGTTTGAAATGGTCCGGCAAAGCATTGAAGGCCGGAAGGGATGGGTCGCCTCAGACAAGGAATTGATCCGGAAAGGCCCCTCCTTTACCGTGGATACCATAGACGCGTTCAAAAAGGACCTGGGAGAAGGGGCGGACCTTTTTCTTTTAATGGGGTCCGATGCCTTTTTTGATATCCCCACCTGGCGGCGAATGGATATGATTTTTAATTCGGTTAAGATCATTGTCATGCTGCGGGGCCATTTCGAAAACCATGACACCTTTATCTCTTTTATTGACGAACACATATCAAAAGGGTACATTTTCAATAAAACGGAAAACGGTTTTTTTCACCAGACCAAACAAAATATACTCCTATGCCGGGTGCCCAGGATAGACATCTCATCCACCATGATCCGGGAACGGATAAAATATGGGAAATCCATAGAAGGGCTTGTGCCTTCCGGTGTTTTAAAAATCATTCATGAAAAGGAACTTTATCAATGACAAAACCCAAGCCTTTGGCTGACGACCTTCAGAAATACCTGATCCCGGCCTTTGAAAGAAAAGCAAAATCCATTGCTGCCGTTGATGTCAGAGCGCTCACATCCTATACAGACGCCCTCATTATTATTGAGGCCAATTCCCAGCGCCAGGTCACCTCCATTGCCGAGCACATCCTTTCACGCCTGAAAGATCAGAAGATCCGCGTCATTGGAGCGGAAGGCGTCAAAGAAGGGGAATGGGCTCTGCTGGATTACGGGAATGTCATTGTTCATGTGTTTGAATCCCGGATCAAAACCTATTACAACCTTGAAGGGTTGTGGGCTGATGCACCCCGGATGGACCTTTCCGGGTTTCAAACCGGCCCAGGGGAGGACGATGATGAAAACTGATGGGCCTGTGCATATCCTGATGATTCTGGATGGATGGGGAATTCGCCGGGAACGCGGGGAAACGCGGTTGCCCTGGCCCGGACCCCTTTTCTGGATTCTTTGGTGACCGGTTTCCCCAACTGCAAGCTGACCTGCTCGGGAAATGAGGTCGGGCTGCCCGACGGCACCATGGGCAATTCAGAAGTCGGGCACATGAATATCGGCGCGGGCAGAAGGGTACTCCAGGATTTTGTGCGAATCAATGAGGCCATCAAAGATCAGTCCTTTTTTCAAACCCCGGCCCTGAAAAACATCATGGAAAAAATCTCGGCTTCCGGCAAAAGCCTTCATCTGGTTGGGCTTTTGTCCGACGGCGGGGTTCACAGCCATATCTCCCATCTCTTTGCCCTCATCGACATGGCAAAAGAAAACCAGGTAAAAAACCTGTTTATCCATCCCATCCTGGACGGGCGTGACACCTCCCCCACCAGCGGTATCAGATTTATAAACAAGCTTGAGACTCAGTTGGAAAAGGTCGGCACCGGGAGAATCGCAAGCCTTGTCGGCCGGTACTGGGCCATGGACAGAGATACCCGGTGGGACCGGGTAAAACGGGCCTACGACCTGTTTACAAAGGCCGAAGGAGCCCGGGTTGATTCTGCTCCGGAGGCCGTACAAAAGGCCTATGACTCAGGGAAAACCGACGAATTCATGGAGCCTGTCTGTATCGGAAAGGCAGGGGAGTCACCGGAGGGGATTATAAAAGACGGCGACGGCCTCATTTTTTTCAATTTCAGGGCCGACAGGGCCAAGGAAATCACCCGGGCCTTTACCGAAGACGGCTTTTCAGAATTCAACCGTGAGAAGAAAATCGCCCTTTCCGGTTTTGTCTGCCTGACCCAGTATGACGAAACCTTTGATCTTCCCGTGGCCTTCGGCCCCCAGCACCTTGAGAATATCCTGGGAGAGGTGCTCTGCAACCACCATATCCCCCAGCTCCGCATAGCAGAAACGGAAAAATACGCCCATGTCACCTATTTTTTCAACGGCGGGGATGAAAAAATCTTTGAGGGAGAAAAAAGGATCCTCATCCCCTCCCCCAGGGATGTGGCCACCTATGATAAAAAGCCCCAAATGAGCGCCCGTGAGGTTGCGGACACCGCCTGTGAAAAAATCAAATCAGGAGAATTCGGGTTTATTGTCCTTAATTTCGCCAATATGGACATGGTGGGCCATACCGGGATCCTTGACGCGGCCGTAACCGCTTGTGAAACCGTTGACCAGTGCGCGGAAAAAGTGGTCCGGGCCATCTGGGAAACCGGCGGGACCGCTATGATCACCGCCGATCACGGCAATGCCGAACAGATGATAGCCGATGACGGATCCCCCCACACGGCCCATACTTTGAATCCGGTCCGGTTCATCCTGGCCGGGACCCGGTACAAGGGAGGTTCCCTGAAAGACGGCATTCTCGGTGATATCGCACCCACGGTCCTGAAGGTATTGGATCTTGAACAACCCAAAGACATGACGGGAACCCCCTTAATATGAGCATGGACTATATTATCGACGACTATATCACCGGCAAAGCCGTCCGGAATGTCGGACCCGAAGCGGTCCGGCAGGCCTTTGAAAGATTTCTGGTGGATGAAAAAGGGTATGACAGAAAAGATATCCGGGTGGATGAACCCCTGGTGGTCCAATTTCAGGGAGAAGACTACCCCTCGTCCATCGACCTCATCGTCTTCTGCCGGAACAGGGCCGTTATGGCCGTCACCTGCGTGGCTGGCTCCATCGGGTCCTATGAAAGGGAAATCCTGGCCGGCGCCAGGCTGGTCTATGACTACCAGATTCCCCTGGCCGTTTCAACCGACGCCGGGGATGCCGTGATCCTGGATACCCTTTCCGGCAAAAATGCAGGAAAAGGCCTTGGCGCAATTCCTTCAAAAACAGAGGCCCTTGAACGGATGAAGACCATGGCGTTCATTCCCCTGGATGAAAACAGAAAGGAGCGGGAAATGATTATTTACCGCTCCTTTAACCTGGAAAAAATCAATAAATAAAATTAAGCCGCAGGCACTTCCCTGTTGCAGTGTTTGCAAACCACAGCTCTTTTTTTGATAATCTCGGCGCAATAGGGACATTCCCGGGTATAATGCCGTTCATGAAGCTGCTCAACGGCTTTGCTCACCCCGGCCTGGAGTACGGGGGTGGGAAATTTATGATTGACCAGATGCTCAATGGCTTCCACCCCGCCCAGCTCCCCCACCATTTCCGCGGCCTTCAGCCTTGCCTTGGGCGGAATTTCAGGATTCAGGCAGATCTTTAGGATCTCGTCCCAATCCTTTGCCAGATAATAATCCGTCATTACCGAGAAGGTCTTCTTCATGAGTTCTTTTCTGGCCTCCTCACGGATCAGGACCTCATCATCCAGGATTCCCCCCTGGGCGCCAATGGGGCTGAACACGGGCATATATTCAAAATTCTTCTGCCCGGGCTCATTGATGCACCGGTAGGATGCCGGCACCTCCATGGTGTCTCCCAGATGATCCCACCCTTTTTTATAGCTGGGGCATTCATCGTTAAAACAGACAAACAAATACGGAGTTCCCCAGCCCAGCCCGTCGCTGAAATTGATGGGCGGCACCTCCCACAGCGACATCACCTTGTCGCAATGCGGGCAATGGGGTTTTTCCATCTTTATATATTGTTCAAGCAGTTCTTCCTTGGTTTCAAATGCCATTGCAGGTCTCCTTTGGTAGTCGTAAGTATTACGACCACCAAAGTAAGCAGTACCATTATTTTGTCAAACCGGAATATTAGCCGATGACGGCCAGCACATCCCCCCTGGCGACGGAATCCCCGCTCTTGCTGTGGATGGCCTTGATCACGCCGGTCACGGGTGCGGGAAGGGCGTTTTCCATTTTCATGGCCTCAATAACCACAACGCTTTCGCCCTCGTTCACCGTGTCTCCGACATTTTTTTCATACCGGATGATCATGCCCGGCATGGGGGCCTTGATGGGGG
>JAAUSZ010000139.1 GCA_012031875.1 Desulfobacula sp. | reverse complement strand
ATCTCCCGGATGATCCCCACAATGTCGTGGTCCTCCGGTCCGTCATGATGAACCCCATGACCACGGGCCGGATCCTGGATGAAATCCTGGACGAACAGGAAGCTATACTTCACAGCCTGTCGGAACCGTGATCCGCCGGAACCTTATTCTGACAGCTCCAATAAACCCTGATTTTTTTTAAAAATTCAGGGTTTTTACGGATTGATTTCCCGAAAAAAAAGACTAAGGGATACGTTAGCTATTCAGCAAAAAAAAAAATGCATCTGGCATCAGTTTATCGCTGAATAGCTAACGATTAACCTTAAATGGGGAGATATTATGAATGTGACATCAAATTATGAATACGATGTTTTTGTATCTTACAGCTCCAAGGATAGAGTCTGGGTAAAGGATGTTTTACTCAAATGGATGGAAGACAATCAGATTCGAGTCTGTATTGACTATCGCGACTTTATTCCAGGAATGCCACCCATCAAGAATATCGAGAGAGCAATAGTCAAGAGCCATAAAAGCTTGTTGGTCATCACACAAAATTACCTTGAAAGCAGTTGGACTAGTTTTGAAACCAGTCTCTTACAAACCGCTGATCCAGCAAATGAACGATTACGCTTTATTCCCATATTGAAGGAAAAATGCAACTTTTATCTTGGTTTTGCACAATTTACCTATCTCAATTTTGTCGACTCGGAGGATGAAAATAAAGAGTGGGAAAGGCTTTTACGTGCCATTAAAGGCCCGCCATCCTCGCCCAAATCGGAGGTAGTGCGGTTACAAGAATGCATGAAAGTCGTTTATCCAAGTGAAAATGAATTGCGAAACCTATGCTTTGAGGCGCCGTTTGAAGATGTTGGCCGTAATCTTCGAGATATCGACAGATGGGATTATATTGCACGAGAGATCATAAGTTACTGTAAAGGCCGTGGATTTACAGATATATTATGGGATTTGATGCGACAGAGGAATCCAAACGTAACGTATAATCATGAGATATAATGGGGCATTATAATGACAGAACTGGAAATAAATCAGAGCAAAGACAAAGAATCTCCAGAGCAAAAAGATCCTGCTACAGAGAACAAAACCAGCACATCTCAACCGAACGATATTAAAGAATCTGAAGAAGATCAACCGAAATATAAGCAGGATAAAAAACCAGAGGAGATAGTTCAGGGAATAAGTGATAGGAAAAAAACAAAAAAAAGCCCAAGACAAATCTTACGAGATTGTTTATGGGATTGTTTCACTGGCATAGAAGAGATTGTTAACTTTTGTTATTTTCATACTGAATTCGAGACAGTATGCAAGAATGCAAAAGAAAAGTCATTCGAAACTTTAATTCGGATAATCATAGAACATTGCAATGGAAGTCCATTAGAAGAACATCTTTGGGAATCGATTCGTCAAGACGAAAAAAAAATAATGATCAATATTATCCAGCATGGAGAGAATCTAAAAGGACAGATAGGAGCAACACTGATCCATTTGGAGATACATCTGACTCCTCTGGGCATAAAAATCCATCCTCTCCGGATAATACTGAAGGAAGCCATCCTCTTTCAGGCAATGACAAAACTGCTATTAGCAATTGGTTTCATAATGATCTTGATGAACAAGAAAAAAGCATAGTGTTAACCATAGCCTTATTCAAGGGGATCAACAGGAAATATATGACATCAATATCGAATGAAATTCAAAATAGGCTTTTTAAAACTGAGTAAACGACATTAAGGAGAACAATCAATGGCCGGTAATGAAGACGATACTGATGGGATCGTAATAAAAATCCCCCGATCAATGCTTGATAAACATTCTGACCGAAATAATGAAACTCCAAAGACAAAACGAGATCACGATTTTTACCATAAAACAAACATTCGCTCTATATCAGTAGACCGCTTTAGTGAACATGGGGCAACTCAAGTGCAGTCGATAGATTTCATAAAAGAAGATCAACGCGGGAAAGTTCTTGAATTATTGGATGGCCCTAATCTTTATAAGAGGCTGCCCAATCTGTTCGAGTATATTTACCAACTTGGGTGTGAAAACTCTCTCGAAAAACGTCATTTTGCTGCCATATCCGTCAGCGAACTATCTGCTAAGCAACCATTCCTCGATTTAAAAGAGGCAATCATTCTACCATGGGCATTAGATGAAAATCCAGAAGTTCATTACTCAGTTGCTACAGCGCTATCGCACTTTATTAAACAAAAACAAAATAAACAGGAAGTGCTCACGCTGCTTAAGCATTGGGTTAGTCTCGACAATCCAATGTTAATAAATTCAGCAATATTAACCTTTCACTTGATTGCCAGCCTGCAACCCGATGAAGCACTGGGAGCCATTGGTACAATTCTAAAGACTGGCAGTATTATTCATTATCAACAAATTGACGATCTTTTTGGAGTCGTTTATAGCTATTTCCCCAGTTTGGCAATAAAACAGCTATGCAATTGGTTGGTACCTGTGTCTGACTCCGAATTATGCTGGATGTCAGGTGTACTTTTTTTATGCTGGGTTGAACTGGGCGACACGATAGAAGATGAAGAGAATCGTAAGCAAGTTGTCGAAATTGTTTTTACTTTATGGGATAACCCCAAAATGCCATTGCATGAAGAAATGCAAAAGCAGACAACTAACATAATAGAGAGGTGGGCCAGTGAAACAATTGAAAAAATGAATAAAGAATCCTCTTCATTTCCCAAGCTCCATCAGGATTTCTTTCACCAGCTTTATAGGAAGTATGACGGCAAGAAGAAGAACCGTTTGGATTTTTATCTGCATCTATGGGATAAGAACAGAATAAGATCAAGGGAACGGGAACGAATACGAGAAAGCCATAAAGAGAGAAATAGTGCCTCAAAAGCTGAGGGGAAATACAGTTTCCTTGATCTGATACCATTGATTTGAGATAAATAATTTTTTACCATTTAGGAATTAATAAAGAGGTATATGATGTCATTAGCAAACTATATAGATAGTCTTCAAAAAACAAAAACCTTTCAAGTTGGTCTAATCAGTATTCAGGAATACTCTTTTCAAAAGGGATTGTTTGGCATGAAATTGCCAAGTATTCCACATGCAGACGATGACAGACATGTCGTTGTAATGGAAATTCGTGGAGATAGGCCGAATATATTTACTGTGTTAAGAGACCCGAAGCAATCTATTCAGATTACCACCAAGGACGTGGACAAGCTCCTTTTTATATTCGTCGAAATGCGTCCACAAACATTGGTAATTGAAAGCCCAATAGATGGATACAAGCTGTGTGATGGGCATCGAATTGACGTGAAGTTCACAGTGAAATATCAAGTTAAAGATGCAAAAGTATTCTGGAGTAGCAACAAAGATCCGCTTACAGAGTTCGAAATAACAATTATAAACAGTGCAAAAAATTTTTTTCTTAATCTTTCCAGTAACTCTTTGATTAGTAACCCTTCTGATATAAAACAATCCTTGGAACTTAACATCCACGAAAGTAAAATAAGTGAAATTAAAAATAATTTGGAATTTAGTATCGGCAAAACGCCCCCAATCACTGGCATTAACCTGGAGCTTGTAATTGCAGATATTTCCATTGGTGATTCATTGGAAAAGCATTTAGAAACTATACGAAATATGCTGTATGGAAAAGGAGGGATACTGGAGCGCAAGAAAATAGATCAAATTATTAATGCAGATACTACCTTTTCTCCTTATAATCTAAGGGAAGTGATAAATGCTATTGACATCCGGCTTTTAGAAGATTTCTATTCTTTATCGTGGAGCGAAGCCATGCGTAAAGTTTCTGAGAAGGTAACAGAGAAGAAACAAGAATATATGATTTCAGTTGAGCAAAAAGAAATTAACAAAATGCAAAATGTTAAAAATGTAGCTGATGTTTTGGAATTAGATAAAATGGACAAAGATAGTATTAAATCAAAATTAGCAGATAAATTAATGGCAATGATTGATAAAGATGCAAACACAAATTCCCTCTCAGATAGCGCATACCTGGAAAGAATCATTCCTTTTTCTTCAGGGCATCTACTTGAATCAGAAGCCAGAAAACCTGAATAAATTTATAAGGAGCAGAAAATGGACGCTGTCGGCTTATTTGGTGTGGATCTTTAGAACAGAGATAAGCCTATCGATCCAATATTTTAAATCGGTTAGTTTAATGAATTAACAAATAAAGCAAGGTGTTTTACTATGACTCAGCTATTTCTGAATTTTGTTATTGCAGCAGTAGCGACTTTTTTTCTTTCCAGGTTTATAGTTCCCTTTTGCTTTAAAAATCTGCCAATTCCTGTCCATATTTTCCCAACAATCCATATACTTTTAATCATTTCTATTTTCCTTTCCTCATTTTGGTTTCTTCATCATTTAGTTGTCATTAATGAAAAAGAGGAGACTCCTCTTGATGCAAAGCGGGAGGCCGCACGAATCCTCGCACTTGAAGCCTTACGGCAAGGCACTTCGCTTTCGGTGGCTGTCAGCAAGCTGCCCAAACAGACTAAGGTATACCAAGCAGCCAAAGAGCTTCTTAATAATTCTACGCGCTATCAGGAGCAAGTAGCTGCCGCAGAGAAAGCATTGAACAGTACAAATGAAATAATGGATAAAAGCCTTAGAGATTATTTAAACAAAGTAGCAGAATTGGGGCGTTACAAACCTGCATATGTTTCTTATGCTATCGATTTAATTGGGAATGGTGACCTGACACATAGGGAAAGAATCGTTGTGGATTTACTTAACAACCATGTGAATTCCTTTCGTAATGACACGCAGGTAGATATACGATTTTGGCTTACAGATTTTACGAAGCATTTCACTAATTTTGTCGACTAGATATAATAATATAAACGAAGAGGAGGCTAATGAAAATGAGAAGCTTATTACAAAAAATGATCTTGTTGGCACTTGTTTTAACAATGATTTCAGGATGTGCAACCACAGGGGCTCAAAATCCTGATCCTAAAAAAGCTGATGAGACCCGGACCAAAACAGAGGGTGCTGTTGTCGGAACTGCGGTTGGTGCCGGTGCGGGAGCTGCTATAGGTGCTATTATGGGTGGCAGTAAGAACACCGTGGCTGGTGCTGTTGTTGGTGGAATTATCGGGCTTATAGCAGGTGCCGCGCTAGGAGAATCGGTTGCAGAAAAAAAGCAGGAATATGTCGATGCCGAGTCACGTTTAGATAATGAGATTAAAATTGCAGTAGCAAGTAATGCACAACTGAAAGATTATAACTCTCAAACCGAAACACGAATTGTTGCTTTGAATGAAGAAATCTCTTTACTCAATTCCCGTCAGAAAGCTGGTGAGGATAACCTTAAACAACTAATGCAGAAACAAAATGAAATACGGACTTCAATCACTGAAGGCGAACAACAAAAACTCGATAAGGAGAAGGATCTGAAGGCACTTAACGAATATCTGTCTGCCATAGATCAAAATCAGCAACAGTTGAAAACAGCTCAACTTCAAGAAGAAATTGATAAGTTAAGGGAAAATATTTTGATGCTCGATGACAACAATAAACAACTAGCTAAGATGGATGATTCACTTACTGTAAGGAAGTAATCATGTTTGAAAAAATTCTGATGACTTGCATACTGTTTATGATCCTGATTTCATGCAGTGTATCAAACGACCCCCGCAACGGTGGGCTCTTCGGAGGTATAAGAGGTATCTATGGAGGGGGGTATGATTCGCGCATCCAACAGCGTCAGGAGAAATTGGCCGAAGAACAGGAGGTGAATCGTAATTTGCAGGAAAAGTCGAAAAATCTGGAAAACGAAATGGAAATGAGGGACAGTGTGCTGAATTTCGAGCAACAGCGCACCGTCAACTTAAAAAAAGACCTTTCACTCTTGGAATCCAATATTAACAAGCTTATCAGCAAATCCGATCAGCAAAAAAAAGAAGTGGCTGCTTTAAGGCTCAAAATAGAGAAACTGAAAAAACGCCTAAGCGATCAAAGATCAGCCATAATTGAAATGGATCAGCAAGGAGGAAGTGAGGCTAACCGAGAGCGCTACAGAATCCTCCAACAGGAGCGTGATCGATTGTATGAAGAATACAGAAGACTGTTTGAATATTTTCAAGCTCTTTCCTCAGCAAACTCTTGAGACTATCTTGCAGGTTAGATTTTTTTTTATTATTAATATTATAGCCGCTGGGTTTCCTTCCATTGAGAATAGTGTTGCGCGCGCTACACCACCCATTGAGGAAATAAGAACAATTATCGTTCAAAAGTGTCTATGGCCTCCTTCTTTTGATTCCTTGAAGGCATTGACCATAGACAATTTAAACGATGGTCTTAAAACTATTGATCCATACGCTCAATATATTTCTCCCCCTTCATTGTCTATTCCTTCTTTCCAATCTCTTCACTTAGGAGTTGAGATTTTCTTTTATAAATCTGCACTGTGGATGAGAACAGATACGGACGGACCAGCTGATCAAGCCGGAGTCCCTGAAATTGTAAACTTGGTGGCTATTAATCAACAGCAAGTCAATAGTGTCGATCTTCCGCAAATTTCAGCCCTGCTTGATATGGCCGTTCGGCAGAAACAAGTCTGTGTCACAGTCACCGATCACCCCAACAAAAAGAAAAAAACATATAAGATTCTCCCCACTAATCTGCCTTTACGCTCGTTCACTTGGAAACGATTAAATCAAACTATCACAATCCATATAAGAGAATTCTTAAGTCATGATACCGCCCCCAAATTGGCTGCGCTTTACAAGACAGTGGTAAAAGCAAAATCAAAAGTTATAATCGATCTACGCGGATGCACGGGCGGAGATTTGAATGAGGCAATCGAAATCGCCGGAATGTTTGTGTCCACGGGTTTGCCTTTGGCCACCACCCATGATCGTGACGGGCTATTGCAAACATATCGAGCGCCACCAGGTCAGAAACTGCCAAGCCCGACCTGGGTGATCGTAGATCAACGCACCGCAAGTGCTGCCGAAATTTTAGCTGCAATTATTAAATATTACCGGATTGCTCCCTTGGTTGGGGTGCCAAGCGCAGGAAAATGTCTTTCACAGGCAATTGTCCCGTTGTCCGACGGCGGTGATCTTTTGTTGACCACGCTTGAAATACAATTTCCAGATGGTACTACCTGTACTGGTAGAGGATTGGACCTCGATATCCTTTATCCAGATATCACAGTGGAAAAATTGACCAATATTATTAAAAAAATGGAGAGATAGTTGATCTCAAAAATTAATAGTGTAAAGATTTTTCTATAAATTTGATTTTCATTGGCAGGGTTTAGAAGGCTTGTCATAATGAACAAAACCCCTGTTACCGATCCAAACTGAAGGAACAGGCCACCCCTACCACCAAACAAATTCTTTGCCGTTGACAAAAAACCTCCCGCTGTTTTATAAGGCCCTTCAAATACAGGGGAAAAATTTGAACCCATATGCCGAAACTCTACCTTGAAGAATACAGAAAACAGCTCAGCGGGAAAAGAATATTCGTGGCCTGCCGGGAAGGGATTCTGCGGGATCATTTCGAAGACATTGTGGCGGATTTGAAATTCCTTGAAAAACAGGGCATCCGGCCTGTCCTGTTCCACAATATGTCCAACCGGTTTGCCAATCACAGGCATTTCAAGGAGCTGGCCGCAAAACTACCCGGCTCTGAAATTATCCGGGTGCCCGGTGATCACGATTTTTACGATAATGTCCTGAACCATGAGACCGGGGTTGACAAGATCCTTTTCCTGGAACGAAAATTCCTGGTGGACCCTCAGGGCAACCGGATCAATGCCATCTCGACAACAAAGGCAAGGGAAAAGGACCTTACCTTTGAAACCCTGACCGCCAATATCAATTTTAAACGGAACCTGGACCAGATCTGCCGGAAAATCGAACAGGGGAAAATCGGCCGGGTTCATATCCTGTCAGCCGCAAAACAGGCCATCAAGAACGAACTATTTACCATTGAAGGGTCCGGCACCCTCATTGCCAACAATTTTTTTGAGACCTTCAGTTGTGTCTCATCCGATGACGATGTTGAGATCATCGACGGCATCCTCAATATCTATAAAAAGCAGGGGTATTTAAAGACCCGGTCCCGGGAATACATCCAGGCCCGGCGGGATCATTTCTTCATCGTCCGGATCGACGGCATTGTGGTGGGCTGTGCGGAAAAGATCCGCCTGGATGCGGAAACGGCGGAACTCGGTGCCCTGGCCATTTCAAGCCGGTTCCGGAACCAGCAGATAGGGCTTCTGCTCATCCGGTCCTTTCTGAACCAGATGAAGGCCGACGGGTTTTCCCGGGTGGTGTCCCTCACCAACAACCAGAAGCTGGGCCGGATGTACCTGGATCTCGGGTTCAGGCAGGAAAGCCCTTTGAGCCTGAAATTCCGCCAGGACCAGTCACCGGGGGTGGGCATGTACCTGATTGATCTTGAGCCTTAAACCGGCCGCTCAGTCCACGACCCTTATTTCAGATTCAACTGTTCCGGTGGACAGACAAAAACCCCTTTTCCTATCTCATAGGATTCATCCACAGGGGCAATCACCCAGGCGGATTCAGGTTTCAGGGAATCGATGAGTTCATGGAATCCCCTGGATGGTTTGGGCGCTTTTGAAAGCTTGCATTCAAAAACCCGGCGCTGCCCGGCCCTCTCCAGGACCAGGTCGATTTCAGCCCCGTTGGAGGTCCGCAGAAAAGACGGTCGCCACCGGTCATGTTGAGCAATGATATTTTCTATGACAAAGCCTTCCCAGGATGCACCTGCAACAGGATTGGCCAGGAGATAATCATAGGTCTCAATTTCAAGAAAAGCGTGAAGGATGCCGCTATCCCGCAGATAGAGTTTCGGAGATTTGATCAGCCGCTTTTTCAGGTTTGCTTCCAATGGCGGCAAAAGGCGAACCATATAGGTCTGCTCCAGAACGGCAAGGTATTTTTTCAGCGTAGGGATAGAAAGATCGGCCGCGGCTGCCAATTTCTGATAGTTTACCGTTTGTCCGTGATAGTGGGCCAGGAGCAGCCATAACCGTTCCATCACCGGAACCGGGATATTAAGCCCCAGGCCGGGAATGTCCCGCTCCATGAAGGTTCGGATGAAATTAAGGCGCCAGTCAAAACTGTCTGAATCATTCTCCGAAAGAAGGCTTTCAGGGAATCCCCCCCGGAGCCAGAGATCGGACCAGGATGAGACATGGGCAATTTCTTTCAACAAAAAAGGGGTGAGATCCGTATAAGCCATACGGCCGGCAAGAGATTCGGTGGATTGGCGGATCAGGTCACGGGAGGCCGACCCCAGAATTAAAAACCTGCCTGGCCTCCGGTCTTTATCAATTTCCGAACGAAGCACGGAAAAAAATTCGGGCATGAGCTGAATCTCGTCAAGACAGATCAGTTTGTCGCGGTAATGATCAAAAAAAGTTCAGGTTCTGTGAGCTTATTTCGATCCACCCGATCCTGGAGATCCAGATAGACGGAAGGACTGTCTCCAAGCAACATCTTCGCGGTTGTGGACTTTCCGCATTGCCGGGGACCAAGAATGGCTACAGCAGGCGAACGGCCTAGTGCCCGGCGCAGTTCTATTTCAATATCCCTCTGAATATATCCATGCATATCGATAACTTCATTTTGTGATTTACATGGATATTATCAAAGACGTACGACCATTGTCAATCTTTCATTGAACAGGGAAGCTTGGGCCGATGCAGGGACCCGCCCATACCGGATTAATATAAGGCAAAACTGTCTCACCGGGCTCCAATGAGACAGCCATTCTGATTTTTACCACATACCCGGTTTTTACTTCCTGATGTTTTTCCTTGACAGGCTATCCCTGTTTATCCGAGCCCTGGGCATGAAGGTTATAGGCCAGGGTGATGCCCATGGCATACAGGGTCGCGGCAATGCCCAGGCCCACATCGTAGAAAGCCGGGGCTGTTATGCCCACCCGGAGCAAGACCGTTGCCACGGCAAATCCGGAATTGCGGAACACCACCGGGTACCGGGAATCATACCCCAGGGAGATGAGTACCAGAAGGATGTCACACAGAATCAGCACGGTAAAGAACACCGGAAAAAAAGGATACAGGACCCCTTTGGCATACAGGTTGAAGAGGCTGTAGGCGCCGATGGACATAAAAACAAAGAACAAGGCCAGGGAAAGGCTTTTCTTGACCATAATAAAACTTTGGCGCTGTCTTGAATTTTCCGAAACAGGCAGGCGCTGGTGCATCCGGTAAAATACCGCCAGGAGCAGAATAATGGCCAGGGCTCCGAAAGAACTGGACAAAAGAGGCAGCATATGACCGGACATCCCGTCCCAGGTGATGGGTTCTTCCACCCCGGCAAAACTTTTGAAGCTGTTTCTCAGCAGGATGACGGCAAAAATCTCCAACTGTTTGCCCAGGGCCCGGGATACAGACCGGCTCAGCCCGAAGATCAGTTCGATGACCTCAAAAAACAAAAGAAAGGAAAAGGCCACATGCACCGCATCAATATGACTTTGGGGGATCAGCCCGGCCGGGCCGGGAGGCAGGAAACCCCGGCGGTTCATCTCAATGAGGCCTATGGTCAGAAGATACACCAGGACCATGACCGGCCCAAGATACCGCCTGACCATGATCTCTTCCCAGAAGGCCTCAAGCTTGTCAAACCGCTTGGACAGGGCCGCCGGCAGTGTCTTCATTTCTCATCCTTCCCTTATGAATTCCGTATCCGTCACAGTATCGGAAAAAACCCTGTAAAACGCAAGACTATATTATTCAACAGGATATTGTCCTGGTTCGTTTCCCCGAGCCCGAATTGATCCGGCATGGGAATTGCAGTTTTCTTTTTCAGTGCCGATAATACTATTTAATGATTCATTCTGGAACCGAGAATAAGACTGGATCCGGCAGGGAGGAAAAGACCATGACAAAAAAAGAGAAACCCTTTGAAATAACAAAAAGTTTCGGATTGGGCGTGCTTTTAAAGCTGACCAAAAACAATTGCCCGGACATCAAAATAATCAGTAACGGGAAAACATTCACCTCCAATGTGACATTGGACAAAATGACCGAGGCGGTCAACGACACCCTTGAATCTCACCATATCCGCCTGAAGGTCGGATAAACCGGCTTTGCCGGCCGGAACGGCGAAGATCCTTCAGGACAGGCTTACTGCTCCGGAACAATCCACTGGTTCATGCGGTAGGCCTGGTCCTGGCTCCTGGCAATAAGCTCCCCGGTGGCCTCGTTATAGATACCGATATCATACAATGATGTCCGGCGGCCGTTATAGACTTCTTTGGCCTCGGCCATGAGCCGGTCTCCGGCATGGCTGGGCTTTAAATAGGCCATGCTGACATTGAGGGCCACGGCCACCCTTCCGTGGGAATTGCAGGCCGCGGCAAAGGCCATGTCGCCGACGGCAAAGATAACCCCGCCATGGGTGGTGCCGTGGAAATTGGTCATATGTTCATTGACCGTCAGAAACACCCGGCTGTGGCCGGGCTTGACGATTTCCACCCGGGCTCCCAGGTAGTTGGCAAACGCGTCTTTCTGAATGTGGTCGGCAATTGTCTTTTCCCGGGTTTTTTCGTCCATTTTACACATCCTGATTACATCTCCTGAACCGGTTTTTTTAAATACAAAGAAAATACCATCCCGCATAAGGATATCCCCCCTGCCACCAGAAAAGGAAGGGTAAAGGACCCGCTGGCATCGGCCAGGTATCCGCCCAGGGCCGGGCCCACGGACTGGCCGATGCCGAAAAACAGGGTGATGAATCCAAGGCCTGCCGGCGCCAGCCGGGGCCCCACAAAATCACCGGCCGTGGCCGCCATGATGGTGGGGATGCTCCAGGCGGTGAGGCCGAATAAAAAGGCTGAGAGATAAAATCCGGCCTCAACCTTGACCAGGGCAAACACCAGATAGGCTGCCGCCAGAACCAGATAGGCAAAGGCCGCGCCCTTTCCCCGGCCGATCCGGTCGGAAATGCTTCCCCAGATCACCCCGCAGAAAATGCTGAGGCCCCCGGCCGTGGCCCAGAGCCCCCCGGCCCAGGCCTGGGTCTGGCCCATTTCCTTGACCAGGTAGGCGGCAAAGAACACCACATAGATAATATAGGACAGGCCGTAAAAAAAATAGACCAGGCCCAGATACCAGAGGGCCTTCATCTTATACACCTTGCCCCAGTCCAGGGAGGAAACCTTGCCTTGAACCGTTGCTGCCGGGCTCTCTTCTTTTTTCTCCCGGCCCACAGGCAAAAGTCCCTTATCGGCCGGCTGGTTTCTTAAAAAAACAAAGACAATCCCGGCAACCCCCAGGACCAGGGTTCCCAGGATATACCAGGAATAACGCCAGCCGTCTGTTTCATAGGATTTTAAAATAAAAGGGACAATGAGGCCGGATAAAAACATGCCCAGCCCGATGCCGCCGGACACAATGCCCGTGGCAAAGCCCCGCTTTTTCACCGCAAACCAGGCCGAGCCCAGGGCCATTGCCGGGACATAGGCGGCCCCGTTCCCAAGTCCGGTGAAAAGCCGCATGGCAAAGGCAAACCCAAAGGACCGGGCCAGGCCCGTCAGGATCATGGTCATCCCCATGAGGACCAGGGCCAGTGCAATAACGGTCCGGGTGCCGAACCGAGCCGCCAGGAAGCCGCCGATAATGGCCATGGACAGATAACCGATAAAATTTCCCGTCCCCAGAAGGCCGAGCTGGGTATAATCAAACTGAAGCCCGTCCTTCATGGCGGGCAGGAGAAGGGTATAGGCCATCCGCCCGAAACCGTGGGCCGCCACCGTTGTGATCAGCCCCATAAAAATGACGATCCATCCGTAGTGAAGTTTCTTTTCCATGTCCATCTCCCTTTGATGTTCCATAAAAACAGCAGACTTCCGTGATCCTCAGCTTTCGACTACTTTTTCACAGGTTTTTTGAATTGCAATGATTATTGACCGGATGATTACCGTGTTTATCAACCGGCTTTATGAGCGGATTTGACG
>JAAUSZ010000138.1 GCA_012031875.1 Desulfobacula sp. | reverse complement strand
TGCCCTTCAGGGCAAGGCCTTTACCGTTAAAAACGATTTGGCGACCAATTCAGTGGTGATCAGAACCACGGACGGATCGGATATCACCCTGGACAATGTCAGTACGCTGGTCGCCAATCCCACCATTGCCGTCACGGCCCTGGCCGGCACCACCATTCCGGGGGACCCCACCCTGACCTTTGACGGCGCCGATGCCGTGGCGGCCAATGCCGATACCCTGGATACGGATACCTTTGTTTTTTCCGGCAATGGGTCCGGTGTCACCATCCGGGAAGGGTCCTTTGCCGGTGGGAATAAATCCGGGGTGATCACCGGCACCCTGACCATTCTGGTGGATTCCGGCATGACCCTGCAATCCGATGTTTCCGGGCCGGGGTCCGGCGGTATTTTCGCAGGGATCAATGCAAAATCGGGAGTTCGATTTTGACCCTGGGCGGAGAGGGAGGCTTCAATAATCTGTCCACGGCCGGTGGGGAGGTCATTTCCTTTGAACTGGACGGGGCCTTGATCACTTTCGCCACCACGGCGGCCGGAGGAACCTCGGACATCGATTTTGCCCAGTATCTTGAAACCCGGATCAATGCGGGCCTGGCCCTGGCAGGGATAGACGGGTCTTATCAGGTGGTCAGGACGGCGAGTTCCGTTTCCATCATCAAGGATGCAGCCCTGGATGACCCCATCGAAATTACCGGTTTCACTGATTCCCTGGACAATAATGCCCAATTTGCAGTGAGAACCGGGACCGGAACCGGTTCCAACCCGCCTGAAAATGACCTCCTGGACGCAGATCCCCTGATGTCTTACCGGAATTCATCAACCTCCAGCCTTTATGATGATGAGGGCGTCATCCTCTGGGAAAGGCTGGACAAAGACGGTGTCGGCACCGGCGATCAGGCCTGCTGACCGTTGAGGATGGAGGCCGGGTGACCATCGTTGAAAACGGGATTGAGACCCTGTCCTTTGATATTTCAGCCGGCAGCCTGGTGGCCGGCAATACCTTGACTGTGAATACGGATACCCTGGGAAATCCCGATCCCCTGGATCTGAGGATCACCGGCCGGGCCAACAGCATCAATGATATCTATCAATTCACCATTGTTTCCGGCGGCAAGGTGGGCCAAGTCCCCGGCGACGGAGAGGAACCTCTTGTCATTGCCTGGTCCAACAGCGTTACCACAGGAACCTTCACCATTGAGGGCCATGACCCCCCCTATACGCCCGAGACGCCGGTGGAAATTGTCGTGGACGGGATGACCCTGAAATTTTCCGACGGCACCCTGTTTTCCGGCGATGTATTCACCGTCACCACAGGGATACGGGGCTGCCCTCTTCATTGAACAGCGCCGGGCAGCCGACGGCGGAAACCCTTTCCAACTGGCACTGGACCCTGGATTCCTTTGCGGATCAGTTTAACCGGGAAGCGCCGGGCATGAAGGCCCTGGCCACTTCGGACAACAGGCTGGGGTTTGAGGCGTCGGAATCCTATTATGCGGTGGGAAATATCCAGTATTCCGGAGAGAACGGGTTTAATGAAGCCAATACCTCTATCACGGTGACGGACTGGAGCGCCATTGATTTTGCTGCATCCAATCTTCATTTTGAACGGTCTTCCTCGGGGTCCTGGGGGGTGTTGAATGACCCCACCGGCGGCAAGCTCCAATTGATACCGGAAGGCGGGGATGATGACGGGTTTGGGATCGATTTTTCAGGGGACGGGCTGGTGGATATGAAAATCAGCTTTTCCGAAGGTGTCTCCGGTTCCGGTTATGTGGAGGTGGATTTTACCAAACACAGTGCCAATGATATCGGTTTTGCCTTTTCCGATGACGCCTCTTCCTCTTCCGGGCTTGTGGCCGCCGCCGGCATCAACACCTTTTTTAAGGGCACCGACGCCATCACCATGGAGATGGATGAAGATCTCAAGGACACCAAATTTATTGCCGCCGCCAAAATCAACAGCAAAACCGGGGAAATCAGCCAGGGGGATAATTCCAATGCCCTGGCCATGGCCGATGTCCAGTACCAGGAAGCCACATTCAAACTCTGGACCTTTGAGCGGGGCAGTGATGCCCAGTCCAATACCACAACGGCCACTCTTGATAATTATTACAACCAGATGATCTCTTCCATGGGGGTTACCTCACGGAGCATTAAAAGTTCAAAGGAATTTGCCGATATTATGGTAAACAATTTGACCGAACAGCGGAATTCGGTTTCAGCCGTTTCCCTGGATGAGGAAATGATCAAGCTGATCAAATATCAGCACGCTTTTTCAGCCGCCTCCAAGCTGCTGACCACCGTGGATGAGATGCTGAACACCCTTATTTCGGTCCGATAGCAGGAGAAAAATAACATGCGGGTTCCCACCATTTCCACCTATGTCAATGCCACTTACAGCCTGGGCAGCCTGACCAGCCGGTTGCAGACGGCAAATGAAATTATGAGTACCCAGAAAAGGATCAATGAAATCTCCGATGACCCCCTGGGACTCAGCCAGGTTCTTTCTCTTCGAAATTCCATCGGGAACCTGGACCAGATACAAACCAACGTCACCATGGGAAAATCCTGGCTCAAGGGGGCCGAAAGCGCCCTGGACAGTGTGAATGACCTGATTCTGGACGCCAAGGCCGATGTGCTTCGTCTTGCCAATGATTCCTCAACAGCGGATGAGCGCCAGGATGCCATTGAGAGGATCAACAGCATTCTTGAGCAGATCGTTTCCCTGGGCAATACCCAGGTGAACGGCAGTTATATCTTCAGCGGCACGGATACCAATATCATTCCCTTTGTTTATGATACATCCGTTGACCCGGAAGAAGTGGTGTACCAGGGCAATCACACCCCCTTTGAAATCCGGACCGACCGGAATTCCGGGGTACAGGTCGGCAGGGACGGATATGAAACCTTCTGGGATCAGGAAATTGAAATCAATTCCACCAATAATAAAATTGTGTTTAAGGAGGACAATGGGCACGGCTCTGCATCGGAGATTGTTCTCACCGCCACGGTTCCGGATGGATTATATACGGTGGAAAAGCTTGAGACGGCTGTGAAAAATGCCTTGAATGATGCCTCTGCAAAAGACGGGTACGGGGTCACCTATATGGTGGAGTATGACGGCGACCAAAATAAATATATCATCAGGGAGGACGGTTCCTTTAACGGATACCTGAAAACCGAATTCATGTGGGAGACCGGGGGGGAGGCCTATATCAACAATATAGCAGCAAGTTCCTCCATAGACCCGGATGATATCCATATCAGCGTCAATAAGGCAGCCTTGACCATAGACACCCCCGAGCCCTGGGGAACAGATCCGTTTAAACTTGTCTGGCAGGGAGACAATACCTGGCAAGTGCTGAACAATCCGGGATATGTCATTACACCTTCAATGATTTCAGGCACCGCGGACAGTGTCGAAATCGACCTGGATGAGTCCGGCACTCCCGATATCACCATCAAGCTGGATGCGCCGGTGAACAATGTTGGAGACTATATCCAGTTTGAGATTGTTACCGCCAAAGGAGACCTCAGTGTCGGCAATGAAATCGGGTTTAACGGGGACAATTCCATATCCGCACCGCCGGTATCGGATCACCAGGCTCAATATATTACCGAACTGGTCATCAGAGACGGCATTAATGATGAGATTGTGTTCCAGGAAGTGAATTCAACCGGGGGCGCCACCACCCTTACCGTTGATCTGAATACAACGGGTGCGGATATTACTTACGTGGATATGGCCGACCTGGCCGATTCCATTGAGAGCAAACTGGAGGCGGCCAGTGCAGGCGGTCCCAACAGCATTGATTATGATGTTTCCTATGATCCGGAGACCAGCCGGTTTAAGATCCGGGAAAAAGGAACGGCCCTGGATGAGCTGAACCTGCAATGGAGTCTCAGCAATGCGGCCTCCACCCTGGGCTTTTATTCCGTGGACGACAGGACTGTCTATCCTTCAAGCGATATCGTTTTGGACAGGACCATTGTTCTGGACAATACCAATAATACCTTCAGCTTTCGGGAGACGGATCTTTTAGCAGTCCCCGGCGCTGTTTTGACAGCCACAGTGGCCCCGGGAACCTATAGGGACGCCACCAGTTTTGCGGCCGCTATTGAAGCCTCTCTGGATGCGGCCACGGCCAATATCCCGCCGGCAGACTATTCCGTTACTTATGATGCGGGAAGCAACCGGTTTACCATTGCAGATATCAGTGGGAATCTATTGGAAATGGAGCTGCTCTGGAACAGCGAGGGGCCTTCCAGTGACACCCTTGCCAAGGCCCTGGGGTACAGCCCGGAAGTGGATTATACCGGGGCCGTGTCCCATACCGGGGGGTCTGACCCGGTGATCATGACCTTTGATCAAACCAACAATTGGATTGATTTTTCCGAAACCGATGAAAACGGCAATACCATTAACATGAGCATCCAGATTCCCGAAGGGGACTATACAAACCCGGATTATGTGGCGGCTTTGGTCCAGACGGAGATGAGGGCCGCCTCCTTTCATTCCGTGGATTATTCGGTTTCCTATGATGCCGTTGAAGGCGAATTTATCTTTAAAGAAGGGGGGAATGCCGATATATCTTCATTTTCCCTTCTCTGGTACAGCGGGGACCATCCGTCGACCAATGCCGCGGATATGTTGGGGTTTGCAGCTACCAATGACGATAAGGCCGGATTTTCCCTCAGTGATAAATCCATTGTGAATATCACCATTGACGCATCCAATAATAAGATTGATTTCCAGGAGGTTGCCACCGGCAATTCAGGCAAGGTGTCCGACAACCTGACGGCTTCCATTGCCCAAAAGACCTATGCCAGCCATGAAGAACTGGCCCGGGAAGTGGAAAAAGCCATGGAGGCGGAGTCTCGTAATAACGGAAATGCCATTGATTATACCGTGGCCTGGGATGAGGGGACCCAAAAATTCACCATCAAGGAAAACGGCACCCGGCTGGATGAATTCCATCTTCAGTGGAAAACCGGCGACAATGCCCCGGCCTCCCTGGGCGGCACCGGAGAGGGGATCGGTTCCATCCTGGGGTTTGACTCGCTTGCCGATGATGTGGTAAAACCGGTGACGGGTAACCGGGAAGTGGAATGGGGGATTTTCAACACCCTCATGGATCTGAAACAATACCTATCGGAGAATGACACCGATGGAATCGAACGGACCATCGGAAGACTTGAAACCAATTTTGACAATATAACCTCCAGGATTGTGGATGTGGGGATGAAATACAGCCGGCTTGAAGTCAGGGAAACCATCACCAGCCAGGTGACCCTGAGTCTTAAAGAAAGACGCTCAATGATCGAGGATGCCGACATGATTGAAGCCCTGATGAATTTCCAGAACATCAAAACAGCTTACGAGGCGGCCCTGGCATCCACCTCACAGATATTGAACGTCAGCCTGGTGGATTATATATAAAGGATAAAATCATATGCTGGTTCTGACCCGGAGGGCGGAGGAAAAGATCAAGATAGGGGATCATATCGTTATCAGCATTCTTGGGATCGAAGGCGGCAATGTGAGGATCGGAATTGATGCGCCCAAAGAGGTTACGATTCTCAGAATGGAGGTCCTGGAGCAGATACAAAAAGAGAATATTGAGGCCGCGTCAAAAGAATGGGTGGATGTTACAGACGCAGCGGAATTGATCAAAAAAAGATTTACCAAGGAGTAAAGAGGTTGAAAATAAATACCAGAAAATTCGGCGAAATTGTGATTGATGACCAAAAGATTCTAACCATGCCGGAGGGGTTGCCGGGCTTCCCGGGATTTGAGCGGTTTGTTCTTCTGGAAGACAAGAAAACGGAACCGTTTTGCTGGCTCCAGTCCATAGAAGGGCCCGATCTTGCTCTGGTGATCATGAATCCTTTGGTATTTAAGCCCGATTACCGGCTGAGTCTGGAAAAATTCATCAAGGATAGGGATTGGCAGGGGGTCAAAGAAGAGGACCTTCTGGTCTATGTGGTGGTGAATATCACCGAAGAAAAGGGCAATAAAAAGATTACGGCAAACCTGATGGGACCTCTGGTCATTAATTCAAAAAACAATGAAGCCGTTCAGGTGATTATTTCCGATCCCGTCTACTCCTACCAATATAATATTTTAAAATCTTCCTGAAGGAGAAATTCTTAAATGCTCTGGTCGAAAATAAGGCCGGTGAACTCTTTCATTTTTTTCCTGATATCCAGAAGCTCTTCAGCCGGGATCTGCTTAATCAGTTCGTTGGTTTCCCTGTTTTTTATTTCCACCACGATCTGACTGTTCAGCTCTTCACGAATGGAAAATCCCAGGCTGGTCTGAAGATCATCCATAATTTCATTCATTTCCTGAGTCAATTCTTTGGCTTCTTTTACCGATAAGACCCGGGTTTGATCTTCTCTGGTCCTGCCCTGTAACTGACGGGTTTGAATATTTTCAGCCGTGCCGGATCTGGATGGCGTACCGGTGGCTTCAATGGGCGCCATTTCCTTTACGGCTGTGTTGGTGCTGATATTCATGACAGTTTCTCCTTATTAATGTGTGGTTATATTGATAGCCCGGGGTCTGTTCAAGATGGAGGGGGGGGAACCATAGGCGCTGATCGCCTGTTTCCCCTTTGACAGGGCTTTCATTTTTTTTTGAAGGTCTTCTTTATATCGCCTGACCCTTTTTTCCATTATTTTGTTTTGTTCCAGAAGCCGGTGAATCCGATCTATCATATACTGAACCATGGACTGCGTTTCCGTATCCATACCGGGTGCATTAATGGTGAGCCACTGCCTCATATCTTCTTTGAATTGATCGAATTCTTTTTTTCTCTCAAGATTCTGGCGCCCAAGGTCAGGCATCGCTTCAACGTCAAAGGAGCCCAGGTGGCGGCTATGAATTTTTTCCAGCCGGCGAAAGGCTTCCTTTATGCTGTGAAAATCCCTTTTCATATTGAAACGATTCCCCGGGTCATACGGCAATAGAGTGAAAAATATTTTTTCCGGCGCCCCCGCCATAGTGCTTTGAAAGCGCCCCCGCTGTTTTTTTATGAAGGGAACCCTTGTCCATGACCTCGGTTTCCCAGATATCCTTCAGTTTTGAAATATAGGCATGGGTCTTCCGGAGGATTTCCGTATCATTGGTCAGGGAAACCTTGGGGAGTTCCGTAAGAATGGCCGAATAGAGCCCTCTTAAAAATTGGGTGCTTTCATCATTCATGGTTGTGTCAAGGGATGAGTTTAATTCCGAAACAATGGCAATCACCTTGCTTAAATTTTCCCCGCGCTTTTGGACGTTGTTTTCCTCTATCCCTTCCTTTGCCAGGCGGATGCGGTCCAGGGCCCCTTTGTAAAGCATGAGAATCAACTGCTCGGGGTCCATGCCTTCATAATGCGTGTTGAGATATCTGTTAATTTCTGCCGATGCCCCCATTTAACCCTCCTGGATAGCTTTTATTATGATTTGTTTCATTGACAAGGTATTTTTTTTATCGGGGTTCATTATAACCGCCGGTAAGCATTATTTATTTGTATTGTTAAAGGAATCGATCATGGACTGCAAAAAATCCGCCTCATTGTTCAACTGGCTGATATAGGTATCCAGTTTGATAAATTGGGCGGCCAGGGTGTCATATCGTTTATTCATTCTTTCCGTTGCCGCTTCGATATCCTTGTCCAGTATTTCCATCCGGGTTTCAGCCGCATCTATTTCCGTAGACACGAGCCCTTCGGTGCTGACCATGGACAGGATGCCGTCATTGATGAGATCTCCCAGGCCTGTAATGCCTGCATCGGAATCGCCGATGAAAAGGGCCTGCACCGCCTCCGGGTTTGAGGCGATGGCCTGTTCAAGCACGGTTTCATCAAGGGTCAGGTTGCCGTCTTCGTCCACTTCAAGGCCCAGATCCACGAGGCTGGTATACTCAGATCCGGTATCCACGGAAGCGGTGATGAGGGCTTTGAGCCTGGATATCAGCGTTTTTACGCCGGAGGAATCGGCCAGGGGATTTTCCGTTTCTTCCGTATCCTCTGTTTCCGACCCCTTGATTTCCAGGACCAGCTCATTAAACCCCTCGATAAGGGAGACAATGCTTTCCTGAACAGAGTCCAGGTTTTTTTGAATCCCGATGGAGGTTTCCCCTGTTTTCTTCAAATTCAGGGTCACCCCTGAAATCACATCTGTAATGGCATCGTTGGACTGTCTCTGGTACTCGATGCCGTTGACCTTGAAAACCGCATTCAGGGATTCTCCATCCGCCCCGGTGACTTCCGTCATGGGCAGGTTCTGGATGGTAATACGATGGTTTTCGCCGGTGGACTTTGAGGTCAGGGTCAGGCGGAAGGCGTTTTCCGAAGTGCCTGTATCCACAATGGCGGCCGTTACCCCAGGGTTGTCCGATGCATTGTTGATGGCGTCGGCCATTTCCTGATAGGTGGTTCCCGGTGCAATGCTGAGATACATGGGGTCTTCCGTGTCGGCCACACCAATGGAAATGGTAGTGTCGGCCATGACATAATCAAAGCCTTCGATGCTGACCTGGGAATCGACGTCGTTTCCGCCCGAGGTGGCGGCCAGCCGGATATAATACTCGCCCCCATTGTTCTCCACCGTTGCTGTGACAAGCTGGTCACCGTCTGTGTTTTGATTGGTTGTTGACGCATTGATGGCTTCCGCAATCCCGGTCAGGCTCATGCCCGAATTAAGATTGACATTGATTTCCGTTTGACTGCCCAGGGAACCATACAGGATCGTCATGGTTCCGGCTTCCGTGGTCACGGATTCCGTTTTGGAGTCTATCCCTGTTTCCGGAGCTTCATAGATGATACTGCTTGCACTGGAAACCCCGGCCGTCTGCCAGGAATTGTATTGGGCCTTCCGGGTGACCTCAATGGAATGGGAGGATTGGACAATGCCGTCGTTGGCTGTGGCCGTCAGAATATCCTCATCGGATACGGAAACCTGGTTTTTTAAAAAATTCGACTCCAGGGAAAGGGAGAGTGCGCTGGATTTCATTGAAAACAGTTTGATATTTAAACTGTTATACGCGTCCACCTTTTCCTGAAGCGCAATTTTCTGATTTTCTTTGGCCGTGATGGGGGCCGTTTCCACTTCCTTGAGCTGATCCAGAATATCCTGGAGGTCAAGGCCCGAGCCGAGGCCTAAGCTTGTGATGGATCCTGCCATATCGTCTCTCCGTTAGGGTTTATATATCATTATCGGATCATGGCATAAAAAACATGAGAAAAAAAGAGGAAAAGCCCCGGAATCTCTTCCGGGGCTTTTTTAACTTCAAGCAATGGCCTGAATAAAAGGGTTAATCTTGTTTCACCTCATTACTGGAGCAGGCTCAGAACCGTCTGGGCACTGGCATTGGCCTGGCTCATGGCAAAGGAACCGGCCTGGGCCAGGATCTGCATCTTGGTGAAATTGGCTGCTTCTTCAGCAAAGTCAACGTCACGGATGGAGGATTCAGCAGAGTTAACATTCACCTTGGTGGTTGAAATATTGGCAATGGTGGAGGTCAACTGGTTCTGGACAGAACCCAGGTCTGCCCTGACCTTGTCCAGATCTTTCAGGGTGGCGTCTGCAACCGCGATGGCGATCTGTGCCCCTTCCTGGGTCAGTACGCTGATCTCGGAGAGCCGAACCGTGGAAGCATCCGTGACCTGGGCCGTGGCGGCATCGCCTCCGGCATTGGCTGCAATGGTGCTGCCGCCTGCCATGATTGAACCTTCTTTCAGGGTCATGGCATTGGTCAGTGCATTCACTCCGCTGGTGACGATATCACTTTCCAGCACAGTACCGGCCTTGTATACATTCCCGTCGGCTGCCGTAATATCATTGGTCAGATAGGTGCCGGCCGTAATCTTGCTGCCTTCAGCCAAGGTCGACCCTGCCTCAAGCTGCATCTGGGTTCCGGCAGCCACTTTTTCATCTCTGTCCAGGGTGATGGTGCCGCCGATAGTGGACCCGTTGGCCAGCATGGAGCCGCCCACCAGTTTGGTTCCGGCGCCCAGTGTAAACGGGCCGTTGATGACATTCAGGGCTGCTTTTGCCGTAGTTGCCCCACCAACGGTGGAACCTGCTTTGATAAAGGTATTTGCCGTCTCAATGGTGCTTCCGATACCGATTTCCTGTTTTTTACTGAAGTTCACGTCACCATCAATCCTGAATGCCCCATAGAAGGTGGATCCTTCCCTAAGAACAGAGGTGCTTGCAAGCACTGAACCTGTGCCAAGGGTTACTTCCCTGGTGATGTTATCCATACCGTTCACAAGGGTTGACGCTTCTTTCAGGGTGACTTCCGCATTGATGGTCGAGTCTTTATTGATCGAGGAGTCGGCTGCAAAGCTTGAACCCGCCTTGGCAACGACGTCTGCACCGCCGAGGGTCGCACTGCTTTTCAGGGTGATATCGGCGCCGATATTGGATTTACTGGTCAGGGTGGTTCCGTCTGCCAGAACAGACCCTGTTTTGGCTGTAAAGCCATTCACAAGGGTTGAGGCGCTTCTCAAGGTAATGTCGGTGCCAACTGTTGTGGTATTGGTCGTCGCCAGAGTCGACCCGCCTGCCAGAGAGGTTCCAATGGAGAAACTTCCGCTATCTTCAAGCGTTAACCCCGACGCAAGGGTGAGATCTGCATAAACAGCCGAACCTGAAGCCAGGATGCTTCCATTGCCCAAGCTGCTGCCAGCTGTAGCAATAACCCCATTAGTAATATTTGTCTGATCAGTCAACACCGTAACATCAACATCTAATGTAACTTTGGCAGCGCCTGAACCGTACAAAGTACCGTCCAAGCCGCTGATAACCACGCCTGACTCGAGAACCGTACCGGCCAGCAGGGTTGTGCCGGCCTTAATGGTTGAGCCTGAGTTGATTGTACTGGTTGCGGTGGTGGCTTCGGTTTGGAAAACAATGACCTTCTGACCGGAAATGATGGTCCCGTTTCCAAGTACGGAGCCAATCCCCAGGATAGATCCACTGCCAAGGGTGCTGATCGAGGTGGTGGCCTCTGTTGCTTCGACGATGAACGTATTCCCGCTGTCAACAATGGTTGTGGCCGAAATAACAGTGCCTGCAGCCAGTGTTGATCCTGACGATATGATACTGTTTCCCACCGTTGTGCTTGTCTGTTCGATATTGGCAGTGAAGCCGGAAAGAACGGTATTTTTTGCCAGAACCGAGCCTGCGGCCAGGATGGAACCGGAAGTAATGGTGTTGTCGGAAGTCGTTGCGGCAGTGGCTTCTATGATGGAAGTTCCCTCAAGCTCCACACCGGTTCCGATCTTTGATCCGGGAGCCAGGATACTGCCGGAAATAATAGTGGAGTAAGCGGCAAGTGTACTGGGCGCCGTGGTGCTGGTGGAGGTGGTGTCGGAGGTCACATCCCCATTGATGGTGCCGTTGAATACAATATTGGAACCGCTGCTGATGACGGAACCAACAGCCAGTGTCGTCGCTGAGGTGGTAATAATACCGCCGCCGCTGGTAAAGGCGGAGTCGGCAACAATATCCTGGTTGGTGGTCCAGCCGGCGCCGAGAACTGAATTTATCGCAATCTTTGATCCTACGGCTGCCGTGGCAGAGGATGTAAAGGTTTCTGATTTCAGTACATCCATATTGTTGGTCAGAGTAACGGCATCTCCACCGTCCACATTGGTGATGACGATGTCGTTGGAGCCGGCCTGGGTCAAATTGATATGGCCCACTGTAGAAAGGTTTTCCCCTTTAAATACAGACGCCAGCCCTGCATCATCCGCTTGGACTTCAATGGCGCGGCCATCACTGGATTTCAGGGTCAATTGCCCGGAGGTGTTTACCGTGGCAAGGACGCCGTGCTGGGAGGTTTTGGCGTTAATGGCCTTGACCAGGGAACCGTCTGCATCATTGGCCGTTACATTGACACCGTTCATGGCGACGCCGTTAATGGAAAATTCTTCGAGGGTTCCGGCTCCGATGGTGCTGGCGGTTGAAGATTGGACTACTGCTGCGGCGGTGATACCCAGAACGTCGGAAAGTTTGTTGATGGAATCGGCTACAGCCGCCATGCTGTTTTCCCGGGAGTTGGTATAGCCGACTTCAGTTGCCTGGATTTCAAAATTTTTGTTCTGAAGGCTGCTGTAAATGGCTATTTCTACGGTTCCGGGGGCATCATTGGCAAGAGAAAGCTTACCGGCGGTAACATGTCCTATTTTGGTGGACTCGGCTGAAGCAATGGAAATATTAACGGTTTCACCGGAGTATGCACCGATCTGGAACTTTTTATCAACAAAATTGCCGGACAAAAGTTTCTGGCCGTTGAAGGCTGTTGTCTTTGCGATAATATCCAATTCTTCCATCAGTTTGGTGATATCTGACTGGATGGCAGCCCTTGATTCAGTTGTTTGTCCATCCTGGGCAGCCTGGATGGATTTGGTTTTAATGGTGTTGATAATATTGATGGATTCGTCCAAAGCAGCATCCGCCGTTTGAACGATATTGATTCCATCGTTTGCGTTTTTGATGGCCTGACCCAGACCCATGGACTGTGAGCGCAGGGAGTCGGCAATGGACATGCCCGAGGCATCGTCCGCAGCCTTATTGATCCTGAGTCCGGAAGACAGTCTTTCAAGGGAAGCTGAAAGGGAATTGTCTGTTTTGATCATGTTTTTGTGGGCATTGAGTGCTGCCACGTTGGTGTTAATTCTAAGAGCCATATTTACTCCTCCATGTTGGTTTATTCCCGGGAATCCTTTCCCGGGTGATTAATTGTTTTTTTACAAGATTTCCGTTGTTGTTTTGTCACCTCCTTTCCACGGACATCCTATGTATAATAAACAGTATCGGTCTGATCCGGAGATTCTTTAACAGTAATTATGATTTGCGTTTTTTTTTAAAACCGCGGCAATATTGAACTATCATTGCGCAATAGCTCTATTCTTAACGGAGACAAAAATGGCAGAATCGGATAAGATTTATTTTGAGAAAAATATGGGCGATTGGCAAAGGAAAAAACATCCTGAAATATTTCGC
>JAAUSZ010000016.1 GCA_012031875.1 Desulfobacula sp. | reverse complement strand
CAACTGATCCAGTCTTTCAAGGGTCCCTGAAACATCCTTATCAAATTCAGACCATCCATGATAATGATGGAGGGCATGGCAAGGTCTGCCTTTTTAAAGCTTTTCAGATAATCCTTGATTTTCTCCGTATCAAAGGTGGATTCATTATAGCTGATTCCCACCTTGTTCGGATAAATATCTTCCCAAAGCCTCAGAGCCTTCTGGGGATCCACATATCCGATGCTGTCAATGAGATTGGTATACCCGTCATTATACCTGAGGTTGATTTTTTCAATGGGCTCCACCAGGCTGACGTGGAGAATTTTTTCATTCATCAGGAGCTGGGTAATGGCGATCTGGACCAGAAAACTGGTCTTTCCGACACCGGCCCGGGAAATGACGGCGCCGAACCGGCCGTCCTTGATATTTTCAATACCGATGGTTTTTGAAACCGGACTTTTAAGAATGAGATCTTTTTTTAACATGGGTCCTATCTCCAAATATATTTTTATTTTTTAGATTTTTCTTCCAGCTTTTTTTTGACAATCTCTTCTGCCACGGATTGGGGAACCTGTTTATAAGCTGAAAATTCCATGGTAAACTGGGCCTTTCCCTGGGTAGCCGACCGGAGAATGGTTGAAAAACCGAACATTTCAGATAAGGGCACCTGGGATTCAACCACCGACATGACGCCTTCTTCCTGGGAGCCCTGGATTATCCCTCTCCTCTGATTAATGAGCCCCATGCAGGAACCCTGAAATTCATTGGGAGTTTCAATGACCACCTTCATAATGGGTTCCTTGATGACGGGTTTGGCCTTGGCATAGGCTTCCAGAAATCCGCCCCTGGCCGCAGCCTTGAAGGCCATGTCCGAAGAGTCCACCGCATGATAGGCCCCGTCTTCCAGGGTGACCTTGATGCCTGTGACCGGGAATTCCAGTTTGGGGCCTTTTTCCATGCAGCCCTTAAATCCGTGCTCACAGGCCGGTATATAATTGGTGGGGATCCGGCCCCCGGTGACCTTGTTCACAAACAGGAAGTCTTCCTCACAGGGCTCGATAAAACCGGAGACACGGCCATATTGACCTGCGCCACCGGTCTGCTTTTTATGGGTGTAATTATACAGCGCCTTCTGGGTAATGGTTTCCCTGTAAGCCACCCTGGGTTGGCCCGTGACGACTTCAGCCCCGTATTCCCGTTTCATTCTTTCCACATAGACTTCCAGGTGCAGTTCACCCATGCCCTGGATAATGGTATCCCCGGTTTCATGGTCCACATAGGTCTTAAAGGTCGGGTCTTCCTTGGTGAATCGGTTCAGGGCCTTGGACATATTGATCTGGGCCTTATTGTCCTTAGGCACAATGGACAGGGAGATGACCGGCTCCATGATATGCATGGAAAGAAGGGTATAATTGATCTGGGGGGAAACAAAGGTATCGCCCGAAGCGCATTCGATGCCGAACATGGCGCCGATATGTCCGGCCGGCACGGCTTCCACATCCTCCATCTGGTTGGAATGCATCCGGATGAGCCGTCCGGCCTTGAATTTTCTTCCATCCCTGGCATTGACAAGGGTGTCTCCCTTATTAATACATCCCTGGTAGACCCGGATATAGGTCAACTGGCCGTACTGTCCGTCTTCCAGCTTAAAGGCAAGAGCCACGGTGGGCTTGTCAAAGCTGCTTTCCAGGATAACGGCTTCTTCATTGTTATCCATGTCAATGGCCTGATTTTCAATATCCAGGGGGGAGGGCAGGTAATTGACAACGGCATCCAGAAGGGGTTGTACCGCTTTGTTTTTATAGGCGGAGCCCAGGAATACCGGGGTCATCTGCCGGGAAATGGTTCCGGTCCGGACCGCATCCATGATGAGGTCCGTTGTGAGTTCCTTTTCTTCAAGGATGGCATCGGTAAGGGCTTCGGAAAAAAGAGAAACCGCATCAATCATCTTTTCCCGGGCCGCCTTGGCCTCATCCATCATAGACGCGGGGATGTCTTTGACCACAACCTTTTCCCCATTCTCCCCATCAAAATACAGGGCGGTCATGGTCACCAGATCGACAATGCCCTCATGCCGGTCTTCAAGCCCGATGGGAAGCTGCATGAGAACGGAATTATGGCCCAGTTTATCCCGGAGCTGGGCGCTGACCTTGGCGGGATTGGCGCCGGAGCGGTCGCATTTGTTGACAAAGGCAATACAGGGAACCTGATACCGCTTCATCTGCTGGTCAACGGTAATGGACTGGGACTGGACTCCGGATACGGAGCAGAGCACCAGGATGACCCCATCCAGAACCCTTAGGGAGCGTTCGACCTCAACGGTAAAGTCCACATGGCCCGGGGTGTCGATAATATTGATATTATGCTTGTCCCATTCACAATAGGTGGCGGCCGAGGCAATGGTGATGCCCCTTTCTCTTTCCAGTTCCATGGAATCCATGGTGGCGCCGACCCCGTCCTTGCCCCTGACTTCATTAATCTTATGGATTCTTGCCGTGTAAAAAAGAATTCTTTCCGTCAGGGTGGTTTTACCGGAATCAATATGGGCGCTGATTCCAATGTTTCTAACTCTTTTTAAATCTCTGATCATTGTAAACATCCTTAAATTAAAATAAAATCCGCCTTTGTCACCATTTCTCAATGCAATCGTTGATAAAGGCTTTGCCGTATTTTAATATTGCCAAATTATTACGATTTTGTTAGTGTGAGCCCGAAGCTAACCTTAATTTATGAAAAGCGGCATTTTATATTTAACCCTTTAATTTGTCAAGAAATAATTCATTAAAATTATATTAGACGCACAAGACGGTATATTTTGACCCCCCTGCCGGAACCATTCATTCAAAAATTCAGACACCATCTTGAAAAGGCCTTGGAAACCATCGGCATCACCCTTTCATCCCTCCAGATGGACCGGATGGCGGGGCATGCGGCAGAGCTGCTGACCTGGAACCAAAAAATGAACCTTACGGCCATAAAAGATCCCTTTGGAATGGCGGAAAAACATTTTTTTGATTCCATTGCCGTGGCTTCCTTCCTCGAAAACGAAACCTCCCTGGCCGATATCGGGTCCGGCGGCGGGTTCCCCGGCATCCCCCTGAAAATCATGAAGCCTGAATTAAACATCCTTCTCATTGACGCGTCCCAAAAAAAATCAATTTTCTCAAGCATGTCATCCGCAGTCTGAAACTTGAAAATATTGACGCCCTCCATGCCAGGGTTGAAACCCTGGGTTCAGATCCCTCCTTTTTAAAGCGGTTTGATGCGGTAATCTCGAGAGCCTTTACGGATCTGGGGCGGTTTGCGGACCTGTCCCTGCCCCTATTGCATCCGGGGGGACGGATTTACGCCATGAAAGGCAGGCACCTGGATATGGAAATAACCCCGGACCTGGCCGCGCGGTTCGAGTGCAAAACCCATCATTACCGGCTGCCTTTTGAAAAAGCGGACCGGTATGTGATACGGCTTTCAGCAAACTAAGAATCAAGGTTAATTCTTGACTTTTCCCTGCTTTAACCATACAAAGAAAAGCTTAACTATTGAAACCCAACCGATCCCAACAGCGGAGGACTAATGGATTATAAGAATACCCTGAACCTGCCTTCTACGGAATTTGCCATGAAGGCCAATCTACCCCAGCGCGAACCCCTTCAGTTAAAAGAATGGGATGACAAGAAAATCTATCAGAAGCTCAGAGAACAATCCAAGGGCAGGGAACTTTTTATCCTCCATGACGGCCCTCCCTATGCCAACGGTCATTTGCACATGGGCCACGCCATTAATAAAATTTTAAAGGATATTATTGTCCGGTCAAGGCAGATGGCCGGATTTGATGCGCCCTATGTTCCGGGTTGGGACTGCCACGGGCTTCCCATTGAACACAATGTGGACAAAAGTCTGGGTGAAAAGAAAAAACATATGACCGATGTCCAGATCCGAAGGGAATGCCGGGCCTATGCCGCTAAATTCGTAGACATCCAGAAAGAGGAATTCAAGCGGTTCGGGGTCATGGGAGAATGGGACAACCCTTACCTGACCATGAACTACCCCTATGAGGCCAGGATTGCAAAGGAATGCGGTGAATTTGCGCTTTCAGGAGATATGTTCCTGGGCAAAAAACCCATTTACTGGTGCTGCAGTTGCCAGACGGCCCTGGCCGAAGCCGAGATCGAATACCATGACCACACCTCTCCCTCCATTTTTGTGAAATTCCCGGTCAAAGACGATCTTTCGGGCCTTCTGCCGGGATTGAAGGGGGATGTTTTTATTGTCATCTGGACCACCACCCCCTGGACCCTTCCCGCCAACCTCGGGATCTGTCTCCACCCTGATTTTACCTATGCAGCCGTAAAGACCTGGGACCAGGGCATCCTGATTATGGCCAAGGAGCTTGTGGAAAAGGCCATGAAAACCTTTGGCATTGACGACTATACCCTGATGGGGGATCTGACGGCCCGGGACCTGGAACATAAAAAATGCCGACATCCCTTCTATGACCGGGATTCCCTGGTCATCCTGGGAAACCACGTGACCCTGGAAGCCGGCACCGGCTGTGTTCACACCGCACCGGGCCACGGGGCCGACGACCATATGGTGGGCGAGAAATACGGGCTTGACTGTTATTCCCCGGTGGAAGACAACGGGACCTTTTCAAAGGATGTGGAATTTTTTGGCGGAGAATTTATTTTTAAGGCCAATAAAGCCATCAATGAAAAGCTCACCAGCCTGAATCTTTTGTTAAAAAGCGACAATCTGACCCATTCCTATCCCCACTGCTGGCGATGCAAAAACCCGGTCATTTACAGGGCCACGCCCCAGTGGTTCATCTCCATGGATAACAAGGGACTTCGGCAGAAAAGCCTTGAAGAAATCAACAACGTGGCCTGGATTCCCTCCTGGGGCCGTGAACGGATCTATTCCATGATTGAAAACCGGCCGGACTGGTGCCTTTCACGGCAGAGGTCCTGGGGGGTCCCCATCCCGGTCTTTCATTGCAAATCCTGCGCGGAAATCTATGTCACCCGGGAATCCGTGGATAAAATCCATGCCCTGTTCCGTGAACACTCCTCGGACATCTGGTTTGAAAAAGAGGCCAGGGACCTGATGCCAGAGGGTGTAACATGCGCCAAATGCGGTTCTGCCGAATTTTCCAAGGACCATAATATCCTGGATGTCTGGTTTGATTCCGGGGTGAGCCATGCGGCCGTCCTTGAAGAAAGGGAAGGTCTGGCCCGACCGGCCGATATGTATCTGGAAGGCAGCGACCAGCACCGGGGATGGTTTCATTCCTCCCTTTTGACCAGCGTGGGCCGGACCGGCAAGGCCCCCTATAAAGCCGTTCTCACCCATGGCTTTGTGGTGGATGAAAACGGGCGGAAGATGTCCAAATCCGTGGGCAATGTGGTGGCGCCCGATACCGTGATCAAACAATACGGGGCCGATGTGCTCCGGCTCTGGGCCAGTTCTGCCGATTACCGGGGGGATGTGAGCATCTCCAATAATATCATGCGGCAATTGTCCGACGCCTATCGCCGGATCCGCAATACCTGCCGGTTCATCCTGGGTAATTTTTCCGATTTTGACGTCACAAAGGACATGAGGCCGGTCAAAGGAATGTCTGAACTGGACCGCTTCATCCTCCACCGGCTCGGCCAGGTGGTGAAACGGGCCCGGACCTCCTATGACCGGTATGAATTCCACACCATTTACCATACCCTGCACAATTTCTGCGTCATTGACCTGTCGGCCTTTTATCTGGACATCATCAAGGACCGGCTGTATACCTCGCCCCCGGCGGACCCCTTAAGACGAGACGCCCAGACAACCATGCTCATCATTCTGGATGCCCTGGTCAAAATCATGGCGCCTATCCTGCCCTTTACCGCGGATGAGATCTACCAGCATATGCCCAAGGGCCCGGCCCACAAGGAGAGCATCCATCTTGAACCCATGGTGGAACCCCAAGAAGACTGGGAAGACCAGGCCCTTTCAGACAAATGGGACAAAATCCTGGTGCTGAGGGGGGAAGTGACCAAGGCCCTTGAAGAGGCCAGGATCAATAAACGCATCGGCCACTCCCTGGATGCGGCCCTGGATATCAAGCTGCCGGATACGGAGTTGAAAACCCAGGTGGAGAATCTGACCGAAAACCTGAATGATATCTTTATCGTATCCACGGCCCGGCTGGTGGATGTCCTGGATGATGAGGCCGCCTACCGGGGAAAAGAAATCCAGGGTCTGGTCATCAAGGTAGGTAAAGCCGAAGGCCAAAAATGCGACCGCTGCTGGCGGTTCGACACCACCATCGGCCATGATCCCGAGCATGCAACCGCCTGCGGGCGATGCGCCGCCGCCTTAAAAAAATTTTTGTGATCCCATGCTCACGGGTCTGAAATCCAAGGCATGGATACGCCTGGTCCTGGTCAGCGGGGCGGTTGTCATGGCCGACCAGGTAACCAAGTATATCATTAAACTGACTCTTTCCCTGCATGACCATATTGTGGTGCTGGATCATTTTTTTAATATTACCCATATTCTGAACCCGGGCGGGGCCTTTGGCTTTTTTGCCGGAAGGTCCCCGGAACTCAGGAAATTCATCTTCCTGTTTCTTTCTTCCCTTGTGGCCCTGTTTGTCCTGTGGTTTTATAAAAAATGCGCTGAAACTCATATTTTTCTTTCCTATGGCCTGGCCCTGATTTTCGGAGGGGCAATAGGGAACCTCATCGACCGGTTCCTGTACGGCAAGGTGGTGGATTTTCTTGATTTTTATATCGGGTCCCTGCACTGGCCGGCCTTTAATATTGCCGACAGCGCCATCAGTATTGGAATGGGGATACTGATCGGCCATATCCTGTTCAATAAAATCCCGGATATATGACCATGTTGCCGGGATTGATTCATATTTCCGAGGTCCTCCCATGACACTGATCCGGTATGACCAATTGGACCGGGCCCTGGACTCTTTTCAAAAGAAAGGCGATACCCCCGGCTTATTTCTGATTTTCGGGGATTCCTATCTCACCAAACAGAGCTTTCAAAAGCTGCTGGGCTTTCTTCTTGGAACGGATAAAAAAGAGTTTTCCCTGGAAACCCTTGAAGGAGGGTCCGTTACCATGGGGGATATTATTGAGACGGCCTCGACATTTTCATTTCTGTTTTCAAAAAAAATCGTGGCCGTTAAAAATGCCCCCTTGTTTCAGTCCGGCCCCACGGAAAAAAGTTTTTCTTCCGCGGATCTGGAGCATTTCACGGATTTTCTGGATAAGGGGGGATTGCCGCCCGGCCACAGCCTTGTCCTCATGACCGGGGCCATCGATAAAAGACGGAGAACCTATAAGGCCCTGGAAGAAAAAGGACTGGTCATTGACTGCTTTGTTGCCGAAGGGGCCCGAAAGGCCGACCAGGATGAACAGGAAAAAATTTTTCAGACGGTTTCGGACCAGGCCCTGTCTAAGGCCGGAAAAACCCTGGGCAGGCAGGCCTTTCACCTTCTCATGGATTTGACCGGCCTGGATTTTGAGCGCTTTGCCGGGAACCTGGAAAAATTGATTGTCTATTCCGGCGACCGAAACGCCATTTCTCCCGAAGATGTCCATGCGGTGGTGACCCGGGATAAAAAAGACCCCATATTCAAACTGACCAATGCCTTCATGGATAAGGAGGCCAAAGACACGCTTTTTTATCTCCACTCCCTGTTTAAAGACGGGGCCCATCCGCTTCAGATTTTAAAAGTCTTTGAAAACCAGATCCGAAAGCTCATCCTGGTGAAATGCGGAATCAGGGAGATCTCCCTGAAAATCAAAAATTGAATCTTAAGAATATGAATTTTAATGTGTTCAAACAAAGCGTTCTGCCGGAAATTCTGACCCATGATAAAGAGACAAAGGCGAAGATAGAGGCCTGGAAAGAATTCCTGGGTGAGAAAGACCCTAAGGAAAAAACCGGGTCGGCCCATGATCTTTTGCTTGCATCCAATCCTCAAAACGCCTATCCTGTGTTCCAGATTTTTCAGAAATCCGAAAATTTTTCCTTAAACGAACTTCAGGATGCCTTGATCTTTTTAAGTGATCTGGATTACCGCTTAAAATCTTCATCATTTGATGCCAAGACGGCCTTTGAAATGTTTATCATAAAAATATGCAGCAAGGGAGGGTTTGTTTATGCCTATGAAAACCAAGATCGTCGCCACCATTTCTAATTTAAACGGTTCCCCTGAATTTATCCGCGGGCTTTATAAATCAGGAATGACCGTGGTCCGCCTGAACACGGCCCATATGTCCCATGAGGATGCGCTGCAAGTGATCCGGAACACACGAAAAGTCTCTGATAAAATCGGCATCCTCCTGGACACCAAGGGTCCGGAAATCAGAACCTGCAACTGTGAAGACCCTCTTTCCGTCAAAGGCGGGGATACTATCAGAATTCAGGGCGCTCCCGGACAGATCTCCCATGACGACATCATCTGTGTTTCCTACGCGCATTTTGTCAAGGATGTGCCCGTGGGCAGTTCCATATTGATTGATGACGGCTGCATTGCCCTGGCCGTCATGGAAAAGGATGAAGCGTATCTGACCTGCCATGTGGAAAATGACGGGATCATCTATCCCCGCAAGAGCATCAATATCCCTTCGGTTCATGTCAAGCTGCCGGCCCTGAGCGAAAAGGACAAGGCCTTTATCGAATTTGCGGCAGACCAGGATCTGGATTTTATCGCCCATTCCTTTGTGAGAAACAAAGAAGACGTCCTGGCCGTTCAAACCATTCTGGACAAAAAAAAATCCCCCATTAAAATCATTGCCAAAATCGAAAACGCCCAGGGGGTCCAGAATCTGAATGAAATTTTAGACCATGCCTATGGGGTCATGATTGCAAGGGGGGATCTGGCCGTTGAAATTCCCACGGAAAAAATCCCACTCATCCAGAAAGACATTATCCAAACCTGTATTGAGAGGCGAAAGCCCGTCATCGTGGCCACCCAGATGCTGCATTCCATGATCGATTCCCCCAGGCCCACCCGGGCCGAGGTGTCTGATGTGGCCAATGCCTGCCTGGACCATACGGACGCCCTCATGCTCTCCGGGGAAACCGCCAACGGGAGATATCCGGAAGAAGCGGTCATGACCATGGCCAAGATCGCCATGGAGGTGGAAAGCAAAAAAAGCAGCTATGTGGATGTTCCCTATACCCTTGAAAACAAGGTCACGGCCTACCTTGCAAAAGCCGCGGTCAAGGCGGCCTTAAGGCTGAACACCCAGGGCATTGTGGCAGACTCCCTGACGGGAAAGTCCATCCGGGAACTGGCCGCATACCGGGGGGATAACCCCATCTATGCCCAGATTTACGACCGGCGGGTGGTGCGCCTGCTTTCCCTGTCCTTTGGGGTGTTTGCCGATTATATGCCCATGGACATCACTTCGGCCCAGCCCTTGAAGGATTCCATCTGCCGGCTCATCGCCGAGAAAAAATTCAAGGATGAGGACCTGATCATCGTCCTTGCCGGAAGCTTCGGGGTCAGACACGGGGCCTCCTATATCGAGATCAGCACGGCTGCCAATTTCAAGGAGAAATGCGCCTAAAGCCCGGATAGTTCATGGGCCTGGTAGGAACTCCGGACAAAGGGCCCGGCCGCGATTTTTTGGAATCCCACGGAGCGGGCCAATTTCTCAAGGGCTTCAAATTCTTCAGGCGAATAATATTTTTCAACCAAAAGATGGTTTGGGGTGGGCTGGAGGTATTGGCCCAGGGTAAGGATGTCGCAGCCATGGGAAAACAGATCCCTCAAAGCCTGTTCAAGCTCTTCCAGGGTTTCTCCCAGACCCACCATGATCCCGGATTTGACGGGCAGGGCGGGGTCCATGGCCTTTGCCGTCTGCAACAGGGACAGGGATCTCTCATAGATCGCTTCCGGTCTCACCACGGGATAAAGGGAGGCCACGGTTTCAATATTATGGTTCAACACATCCGGTTTTGCCGACAGAACTGCTTTTAAAGCCTCTCTATCGCCTTTGAAATCCGGGATCAGGACTTCGATTCTGGCATGGGCCGCCAGGGACCGGATGGCCTGAAGGGTGGCGGCAAAATGGGAGGCGCCCCCGTCATCCAGATCGTCCCGGGTGACCGAGGTTACCACGACATATTTCAAATTCAGATCAAAGGCGGCCTTGGCCACCCGCAGGGGTTCTCCGGGATCAACCGGGGAGGGGGCGCCATTGGTGATATTGCAGAACCGGCAGTTTCTCGTGCATTCAGATCCCAGGATCATGAAGGTGGCCGTGTCCTTGGAAAAGCATTCAAACATATTGGGGCAATTCGCTTCCTTGCAGACCGTATGAAGTCCGGCCTTGGTCAAAAGATTTCTCACCCGCTGGTAATCGCCGCCCTTGGGAAGGCTTTTTTTCAGCCAGGCCGGCTTTCCGGTTCTTATGGATTTTTCAGGATTCATGGGATTCACTCATGTCATAATTCAATATAGCGGCAAAATGCTTTTTAAAGGCCGCCTTAACCTGGTTTATGGCTGGCCCGGACGAATCCTTTCCGGCCTTTTGCAGTTCATTTCTCACCGAGGTCACGGAGATATGGGAGAGTCCGCAGGGGTTCATCCAGGAAAAGGGTTCCAGATCCGGGCAGATATTCATGGCAAGACCGTGGAAATTGATCCCTTTTTTAATACACAGGCCCACACTGCCGATCTTGGCATTTCCCACCCAGAGGCCGTGGTTTAAAGTATCCCGGCCGGCTTTAATATTAAACTCCAGCGCGGTCTGTTTCATGACTTCTTCCAGGCCCCATACAAAATCCTTCACCCCCATCCTTTTCTCCTCAAGATTAACAATAGGATAGAGAACGGCCTGCCCCGGACCGTGATAGGTGATATTTCCCCCCCGGTCCGTCTGAACCAGGTCAATTCCCCTGGAGGCTAAAAATTCCCTGGACACCGTCAAATTCTCTTCTCCCCCTCTTTTGCCCAGGGTAAAGACCGGAGGATGCTCCACAAAAAAAACCCGGTCCCGGGAAAGGCTCTTGTCGATTCTGGCTTCCAGGGTTTTGATCTGAAGCTCAAGCGCTCTTTTGTATTCCAGGATGCCCAGATCCATGAATACAGCCGAGCGCTTGTTTACGGTTATCCCCTCAGGCATGGTTTTCTGGCGGCCAGAACCTCATCCAGCCGTGTCACCTTGGTCAGCCGGGGGGCTTTTTTCAGGGCTTCAGGATCCTCCTTGGCTTCCCGGGCAATGGATTTCACTGCATGGATGAACTGGTCGATATCTTCCCTGGACTCGGTTTCCGTGGGTTCCACCATAAAGGCCCCTTCCACCACCAGGGGAAAATAGACCGTGGGCGGATGAAACCCGTAATCCAGAAGCCGTTTGGCCATATCCATGGTGGTGATATGAAATTCTTTCTGGAATTCATCGTTGAATACACATTCATGCATGGAGGGCCTGTCATAGGGCAGGTTCAGGGTGCCTTTCAGGCTTTCCTTGACATAATTGGCATTCAGCACAGCCAGCCTGCTGGCGTCGGTGAGGCCTTGGGCCCCCATGGACAGAATATAGGCATAGGCCCTGACCATGATGCCGAAATGCCCGTAAAAGGTATGGATCCGGCCGATGCTGTCCGGACGGTCCGTGATGAATTTATAGGTATCCAGTTCCCTGACCACCCGGGGCACCGGAAGAAAGGGCTCCAGGGTTTTACCCACAGCCACCGGACCCGAGCCCGGACCGCCGCCGCCGTGGGGGGTGGAAAAGGTTTTGTGCAAATTGAGGTGAAGCACGTCAATACCGATTTCACCGGGTTTGACAATGCCCATGATGGCGTTCATATTGGCCCCATCCCCGTAGACCAGGCCGCCCTTGGCATGGACAATATCGGCAATCTCTTTGATATTGGCTTCAAACAGGCCCAGGGTATTGGGGTTGGTCACCATGATGCCGGCGGTGTCCTCGTCCATGACCGCTGCCACGGTTTGCGGGTCCAGGATGCCCTCGGGCCCGGATTTGATGTTCACGGATTCATATCCGCAGAGGGTGGCGCTGGCCGGGTTGGTGCCGTGGGCCGTGTCCGGGATGATGATCTTGGAGCGCTGTCGGCCGTTTTTGGCATGGAAGGCATGGATCATGAGCATGCCGCAGAGTTCGCCGTGGGCGCCTGCGGCCGGTTGCAGGGTGACGGCCTGGAACCCCGTGATCTTTGCGAGGGACTGTTCCAGTTGGTACATGAGCGCCAGGGCTCCCTGGGAGAATTCATCCCCGGATAAAGGATGAGCCCCGGCAAATCCCTGGCGGCCGGCCTGGACCTCGTTGGTCTTGGGATTGTATTTCATGGTGCAGGACCCCAGGGGGTACATGCCGGAGTCCACGCCGAAATTCCACTGGGAAAGGCGGGTATAATGGCGGACCACATCCAGCTCGGAAAGTTCGGGAAGATTGGGGGCCTCCCCTGTCAGGTCCGCATCCAGCGGGCAGGGCTCCACATCCGGCCTTGGCAGTGACATGGCGCAACGGCCCTTGCGGCTCTTTTCCCAAAGCAGGGGTTCGTTAAAAATAAGACCGCTTGTTCCGGGTTGCTGAATCATGATTTCACCTCCTTGGCCAGATGATCCATATCCTTTTTTGAAACCGTTTCCGTGGCACAGAACAGATAATGCCCCTTCAGTTCAGGATAAAAGGGCTCCAGGTCCATTCCTGCGAAGATGCAATGATTATTAATCAGGTTTCTTCGTTTTTCGGCAAAACCTTTAGGCGCCTTCATAACAAATTCATTGAAAAAGGGTGCGTTAAAGGCAGGCTCAAACCCCGAGGCCGTGAGACGGCTTTTTAAATAGGCCGCCTTGTCGTGATTCTGTTGAGCAATTTCCCTGATGCCGGTCTTGCCTGTCGTTGCAAGGTACATGGCCGCGGTCATGGCATTGAGCCCGTTGTTGGAGCAGATATTGGAGGAGGCCTTTTCTCTCCGGATATGCTGCTCACGGGTGGCCAGGGTCAACACAAACCCGTCGGCTCCGTTGGCATCCTTGGTTTTCCCGATGAGGCGGCCGGGAAGGTTCCGCATCTGTTTCTGGGTTCCGGCCAGAAGTCCCAGGCCCGGACCGCCGAAGGATTTGGCAATGCCCAGGCTCTGGCCTTCCCCGGCCACCAGGTCGGCTCCGAAGCTGCCGGGATTTTTTAACAGACCATAGGCCAGGGCCTCGGTAAAGGAGACGATAAACAGGATATTCTTTGCGTCGGCCGCGGTTTTAAAGGCTTTAAGATTTCAATATTTCCGAAAACATTGGGGGATTGGACGGCAATCCCGGCAATGCCTTCCATCTTTTCCAGGGCCGCCAGGTCGGTGAGACCCTCTTGGGTATAGGGGATCTCCACCATTTCATAGCCGGCAGGGCGGATATAGGTTTGAATGATCTGCCGGTGGCTGGGATGGACCAGGGAGGAAACGGCGATTTTCCGGTTGGCGCCGCCTTTTCTCAGGGCAATGAGGCAGGCTTCCGCAAGGGCGGTGCCGCAATCATAATGGGAGGCCGTGGCCACATCCATTCCCAGAAGCTCGGTCACCATGTCTGGAATTCATATATGCCCTGCAGGGTCCCCTGGCTGACTTCAGGCTGGTAGGGAGTATAGGCGGTCATGAATTCGGACCGGGAAATCAGATAGGGGATAATGGCCGGGATATAGTGGTCATAGGATCCTGCGCCGATAAAGCATTTATAGGTTTTACAGGCAATATTTTGGGAGGCAAGCGCTTCCATATGGGTATTGAGTTCCCATTCGGACAGGCCTTCCGGGATATCAATGCCCTGTTTTGTCTTGAGATGATCCGGTATGCAGTTAAAAAGGTCGTCCAGGTTTTTGTGGCCCGTGACCTTGAGCATATCCTCAATATCATCCCGGGTATGGGGGAGGTATCTCATGGGAATTTATCCTTTCAGCATATCAAGGTATGCCGCCTTGTCCATCAGGCTGTCCAGTTCAGACACCTGGGAGGGTTTGACCCGGATGAGCCAGCCCTGGGTATAACAGGATTGATTGACCAGCTCGGGCGCATCTTCGAGCCCTGTGTTGATTTCAACCACTTCCCCGGAAACCGGGATATAGATCTGGGAAACGGCTTTCACGGATTCCACACTGCCGAATTCATCTCCCTTGGAAAAGCCGGCTCCGATTTCCGGCAGCTCAACAAAAACGATTTCACCCAGTTGATCCTGGGCGTAATCATCAATTCCGATGGTGATCAGATCCCCTTCTTTTCTGGCCCATTCATGGTCCTTGGTGTATTTTACATCATCGGGAAAATTAAGGTCTTTCAAGTCTTTCATCATGCCCTCCATTCATTAGAGTTATAAGAAATCGGTGATTTTTTTTCTTGCGGTCCGGTCCGGCCGGATATCCGTCACAAGGGTGGCCGTAATGGATCTTTTGCCTTCCGTAAGGGTCAAGGTCACGCCGGGGTCCAGTTGTTTTGAAACCATGACAAAACCGCAGCTCAAGCCTTTTATCGGGACGTCCGGCAACAGGTTCCCGGACGCGATACTGATGATTTTTCCGTCATGCCGGGTGATGCCCATGTCCGTGGCGCAGGTCAGGACCCTGCCGATGACGGCTCCGGCCTTATCCAGGACCTTTGTTTCCTCCCCGGCAGCGACTTTTCTGAGGGAGTCTCCCACAAAAGGATAGACAAATACATCTCCCCCGGTGGACAAAAGGGCCTTGGCCCCCAGGAAATCCTTGGTAAAAGAGGTTTTATCCTTGGTATAGGGAAGGGCGAACTCCCAGGGATGGTTTTTAAATTTCCAAGGCCCGATATCCTGGTGGGACAGGGGCAGGCAGGCCCCGGCCCTTAAGGAATCCCTGGCCCCCAGGCCGCAGGCCGTCACCCCGAGGTCCCTGCCGGCGACCAGGATATCTTTCCAGAGGTTGACAATGGCCTTGGGATGGATAAATATCTCAAAACCGAATTCCCCGGTATACCCGGATCTGGACAGGAGGATGGGAGTCCCGTCCAACAGCTTTACGGCTGAATCCCCCAAAAGGCTTTCATTAAAATTGCCCTTAAAGGAAAAATAGGGCAGGGGATTAAACATTTTTGCCGGGTTCTGGATCAGCCTTGAAAGGATCCTGGCTGAATTGCGGCCCTGGATGTCCATTTTGGCGATTTTTCCCGTCAGATCCTCAATCTTCACCTCCAGGCCGGTTGTGTTTTCATTGAGATGGCCTGCAATGGCTGCTCCCATGCCGGCATTGACGCAGATCATAAAAAACACATCTGAATTTTTATAGACAATGGCGTCATCCAGGCAGTGGCCCTTCGAATTAAGAAAGGCCCCATACACGCACCGGCCCGGCTCAAGACCGGAAATATCCCGGGTAAAGCAATAATTGAGCAGCTTGAACGCGTCCCTGCCCGTCACAAAAAGACAGGCCATGTGGCTGGTATCAAAAATTCCGGCCGAGGTTAAAACCGCCAGATGCTCTGTTTTGACGCCGGTTTCATACCACAGTGGCATGTCAAAGCCGCCGAAATCCGCCATATTGGCGCCTGCATCTTTATGCCATGAATGTAAAGGTGTGGTCTTCAAGCAGGAAGTCATGATAATATTCCTTTATATGAACATTATATTAAACAAAAAAATGAATTTTTAAAATTGATTCTTGAAAATTATCTAATTATAATGATATTGTCAAATAAAAATTAAATAAACTTATGTAAAATTCAATTTTTTTTATAAAAATTAATGAAATTCATTCTGATTTGCTTCTTGGTTCGTAAGGAAGTGACCACTAAGATGGTTTCATGATGATCAATGAAACCTGGGGAGGTTGGTATGGCGGTTAAAATTGTGATTATCGGCGGTGGCCCCGGCGGCTATGTGGCAGCCCTTCGGGCGGCGGCCCTGGGCGGGGAAGTGACCCTGATTGAAAAAGAACACCTGGGCGGCACCTGCCTGAACTGGGGATGTATCCCGTCCAAGATTATGAAGCATTCGGCCGATATGCTGGTGAAATTTTCCGAGGCCGGGAAACTGGGCATCCGGGTTGAAGGAGACATTCTTCCCGATATGGCAGCCTTGATGGAGAGGAAAAACAAGATTCTGGACACCCAGAGAAAGGGGATAGCCTCGCTGCTCCAGGCCCGTCATGTGTCCGTGGCCATGGGCCGGGCCAAAATCAAGGGGCCTGGTTGCGTCGAGGTGGCTTTAAATGACGGAACCTTAAAAGAGCTTGAGTATGACCGGCTCATCCTTGCCGCGGGAACCCAGCCTCTGGATGTCCCTGCCTTTCCCTTTGATCATGAGCGGATTGTGTCCTCCAATGATGTCCTTGAACTGGCAGAGATCCCGAAATCCATTGTCATTGTGGGGGGCGGGGTCATTGGGTGTGAATTTGCCTGCATATTCTCCGCCCTGGGCGCCGAGGTGACCGTTGTGGAAGCCATGTCACGGCTGCTTCCCCTGCCTTCGGTGGATGAAGACTGCTCCAAACTCCTGTTAAAGGAAATGAAAAAACGGAAAATTACGGTGATCTGCGATACCGTGGTTCAGTCTTCAACGCTGAACGGGGATCTCCTTTCCATCCGCCTGGCCGTCTCCCCCTTTACCGACAACAAGGAGCCCAAAAAATTAAAGGCCGAAGAGATCCAGGCTGAAAAAATGGCGGTCTGCATCGGCCGGTCAGCCCTGTCCAAGGACCTGGGCCTTGAAACCATTGGCCTAAACCCCACCCCCCAGGGGTGGATTGAGACTGATGAGCGCATGGAAACCCGCATTAAAGGCGTTTATGCCATTGGCGACATCCTGGGCCCGCAGAAGGTCATGCTGGCCCATGTGGCCTCCCATGAAGGCATCATTGCGGCTGAAAATGCTCTGGGAAAAGAAAGCACCATGAATTATGAAGTCATCCCCGGCGCCATCTTTACCATGCCGGAAATCGGCACCGTTGGCCTGAGCGAAGCTGAGGCCATAAAAAAAGGCCTTGATACCGACTGCTTTACCGTCAATTTCAGAACCCTTGGGAAGGCCCAGGCCATTGACGAACTACCGGGTTTTGCAAAATGATCATTGAAAAAATTCCGGGAAAATCCTGGGCGTGCATCTCATGGGGGCCCATGCCACGGATCTCATTGCCGAAGCCACCCTTGCCGTCCAAAAGGGGATGACGGCCAAGGATCTGGCCCATACCATCCATGCCCATCCCACACTGGCGGAGATCATGGGCGAGGCGGCCCTGAAAGCCTCGGGCACGCCCATCCACGGATAGCCCCAAAGAGAATGCGTTAAGGTTGGGGGCGCTTATTTTTGAAGATATCATTTTTGAAGATATCAATTGATAGCCCCCAAACATTAAAAACGCCATACAGAACGTGAGATGCAAGAGATCCAGGGCAATGATAACCCCAAAGGAGAACGGGGTCCCGGAAAAATTTTTAATCACCATCAGGGCGCCGGTGAGAATCAATCCCCCCAGAAGGATGAGGTTTATTAAGGATTTTTGATCCAATCTGGTTCTCGGCATCAGCGCGGTCATCATCTTATATACTGCCCAGGCAATCAACACAGAGGCAAAGGCATAATGCACCAGATGGGTAACATAAAAATCGGCCAGCCAGCCCAGGCCGGGCAGGCTTGAAATATGGTACCGTTCAAAAACGGGCATCTGGGCGAAACCGGACAAGGTGATAAAAAACAGGGTAATCCAGTAAATCAGGGATGAAGCGGAGAATTTATTTTTCATTTGTCTGCCTCCTTAGAAGTCTTATAAAATTTGCCCACCGCGGCCGCGATCCCTGCCAGCGGAGCAATGAGCATGGCCCGGGCCAGGTTGTTGCCCTGTGCCATGGAATTTTCAGCCGGTTTCAGGTGGGGCCTGCCTTTTCCTGTTTCTATGGCTTTGTCAAGTTCGTCAAAGGGGACGGGGGACACATAGATGGTATGAGTCCCGCCGTTTTCATGTTCCCCGTAGATATAACCGTTCATCTCCCTGGCAAGGCGATGGGCCTTTTCAAGGATTTCCGTTCTCGGACCCATGGTCTGGACATTTTCAGGGCAGGCCTCGATGCAGGCGGGATGCTCTCCGGCCTGAAGTTTGTCATAGCACCGGTCACATTTGTACATGACCCCGTTACCGGCAAAGGCCGGCAGAAGGTCCAGGTAAAGCCCGGTTCCGGTCTGGCGCTGGGGAATTTTCCAGGGGCAGACGGTTTTACATTTGGAGCCGCCCAGGCACAGCTCCGGGTCAATCCGTGAAAGGCCGTTGTCTTCCTGTTTTGCAGATCCCCAGGGGCAGAGCTTGACACAGGGCGGGTTTTCACAATGCATACAGCGCCGGGGAAGGGTCAGGTCTCTTTCTACTCCGTTGACGGTCACGGCTGCATGCTGGATATAAAGCCAGTTGTAGGGGGTGAGCCTGTCCGTGACCTCCCTTTTGTCCGACCAGTCCTCCACGGGAACGGTTTGGGGATACATTTTCGGATAGGGCTTCTTCGGTTCGGCAAATTTATGCCCGTTGGACTCCTGGCAGGCATATACACAGGCCTCACATCCAATGCATTTGGAAATATCGATCAGGGTGGCCAGGGGTTCTTGTTTTTCCCTGGTCAATGCCGCAGCCGTCTTGACCAGGGTGGTCGATGCCGCCACCGACCCTGCAGCCGTCAAAGAGCCTTTTAAGAATGCCCTGCGTGAAATTTTTTGACTCATTTTTTCCCTCGCTTACTTAAAAAAAATATCCTGTTTAAACCCCAAACAAAATTGGTTATTTCCCAATGTCCGCATACAAAAGCGGCTTAATCCTTACCGTACGGATAGAGCAAACTTGATGCCAAGGTCCCGGTAAAGGACGAAAATTTCCATATTCTTAAAATCATAATATAAATTCAATATATTGAATCCATATAAAGGATAGGATGACCCTTGTCCAACCCTCTTCCGGGCCCATGCTCGCCCACAAGCGTAACGCTGTGGTTGCGTTACCTTTGAAAAAAGTAACGCTATTTAAACCCAAGTGGAATACGCCTTTAAATGAATATTTGATACATTATCCTCATGACGGGATGAGGGCAAAGGGCATTAAAAAATATCACAGGCCCGGCACAATGTATGCAGACTGTTATCGGCATCAGATCGCGTAAGGCCATTTGCTTACCTCCAATATCTGATAATCACCTCCATAATCTCCGGGGCAGCTTGAATACCGCCAGAAGCTGCCCCGGAGTTTTTTCAGGGACCTTAACAAACCGCCTGTTACACGGGCGTGAGGGTTTTCAGGTCAATGCCGTATTTTTTCATGCGGTTCCAGACCGTTACCCGGTTGATGTTCAGAATCCGGGCCGCCCGGGACTGGTTGCCTTTGGTTTCCCGGAGGGCCCGGATCAGCTCGGATTTTTCATCCGGGACCGGGGGATCCGCGGAAATGAGCGAATCCCGGGGGGGGCAGATGTTTTGCTGTCCGCTGATTTTTTTGGGTAAATGGGCCCATTGGATGAGGGAGCCGTCCGTGGTGACAAAGGCGTATTCAAGGGCGTTCTTCAGCTCCCGGATATTGCCGGGCCAGGCATAGTCCATGACAGCCTCCATGGCGTCATGGCTCAGGCCTTGAATGCGCTTTCCGGTTTTGATATTCAGGTGCCGGATAAAGGCATTGATGAGCAGCGGAAGGTCTTCTTTTCTGTCCCTCAGGGGCGGCAGAAGGATGGGGATGACATTGATCCTGAAGAACAGATCCTGCCGGAATTCGCTTTTTCTGATGAGTTCATCCAGGTCTTTGTTGGTGGCGGTAATGATCCTCACATCCACATGGACCGGCAAGATATCCCCCACTCTTTCAAACCGGCCGGATTCAAGGACCCGCAGGAGTTTGGTCTGTATGGACATGGGAATGTCCCCGATTTCATCCAAAAAGAAATCCCCCTGGTTGGCCGCCTCAAACCGGCCGATGCGGTTGTTGTAAGCGCCGGTAAAAGCCCCCTTGGCATGGCCGAACAGCTCGCTTTCAAGCACGGCTTCATTTAAGGCGGCGCAATTGAGCTGGATAAAGGGTCCGTTTTTCCTGGAGCCGCACAAATGGATGGCATTGGCCACCAGCTCCTTTCCGGTTCCGCTTTCCCCCAGGATGATGACCGGGGCCCGGCTTTGGGCAGCCCTTCGAACCATCTCGAAGACATTGAGCATCACCGGCGATTTGCCCACCATGCCAAAGAAATCCGTTTCAATATCGCATTGCCGGGTCAGGATATGGAGCTTTTCATCCAGCCGGATCAATTCGGAAATATCGGTCAGGGTTTCAACCACGCCCAGGGCGGTATGGGTTTCATCCCATAGAATGGACGCATTTTTCAGCACCGGCAGGAAACTGCCGTCCTTTCGCCTGACCTGGCACCGGCATTTTTTCATGTCCTGCCGGCCAGGTTCAAATAATTTGCACCAGGATTCGGCCTTGCTTGCCCGGGTATGCTCACAGGCGTCGCAGCCCAGCATATCACAGGACATGCCGATGGCCTCGTTTGAAGTATAGCCGGTCAGCGCTTCAAAGGCCTTGTTCACCATCAGGATGGAACCTTCTGGGCCGACAAACATGAGCCCGTCGTTAATGGTATTGACAATTTTTTTCCAGAAAATATTCATTTCATGATCGTTCATCAATCGCCTCCATTTATCATGGGCAAGGTGTTTAAACAGATATACGGTTTGTTTAAATGTTTAAACATATGTTTAAATACTATTGCGGGCCAGGATCGTCAAGGATGGAGTTGAACTATTTCAATTAGCTTATAAAAACAATCCCTTAACTGTTTTTATAGGCTGACTCCTCCCATGGGTACGCCTGTTGCTATGATTCCGTCAGACCGAATATGAGGTCGGAACCCTTATTTTTAAGAGCCTCGGTATGACAACCACCCATATATTGGATTTGAGGGGTGTGATCTCCCCGCTGAACCTGCTCAAATGCAAGAGCTGCCTGGCTTCCATAAAAAAAGGCGAGGTGCTGGAAGTTCTTCTGACCGACACGGACGTGGTGGCGGATCTGATGATTATCATCAAAAAGTCCAGTGATGACGTGGTTTATAAAAAAAGAAAGGCGGATTGTATCTGCCTTGGCATTAAAAAAGGCAAAAATATTAAAACGGATGAAAAATCAACCCAGAAGGAGGCGCCATGACGGAAGAGATAAAGGCCGGGTGCGCCCGCCCCACCGGCGGACCGGTAGGCGGAGAAGCCCCTGAAGAAACATCCATCCGGATTTCAGAACCCAAAAAGGAGAAAGCCATGATTCAAGTCGGCAAAAAAGCCCCGGATTTTACTGCACCGGGGTATCACCAGGGAAAATTTGTGAATGTCACATTATCAGATCATTTGGGCAAATGGGTGCTGCTGTGTTTTTATCCCGGAGATTTCACCTTTGTCTGAGCCACTGAAATTTCAGCAGTTGCTGAAAAATATAACGAGTTCAAGGGCCTGGGGGTTGAAATCCTGTCCATGAGCATTGACAGCATCTTTGTCCATAAAATGTGGAACGACCATGAACTCTCGAAAATGGTCAAGGGCGGGGTTCCCTATGCCATGTTGTCCGACGCCGGGGGCCGGGTGGGAAAGGTCTACGGCATTTATGACGAGGACGCCGGGGTGGAAACCCGGGGCAGATTCATTATTGATCCCGACGGTATTGTCCAGGGGTTTGAGGTCCTGACCCCGCCCGTGGGAAGAAATATCCTGGAAAGCCTGCGACAGGTCCAGGCCTTTCAACGGGTCAGGGAATCCAAGGGGACCCAGGCGACCCCTTCCGGCTGGAGACCGGGCAAAAAGACCCTTTCTCCGGGGCCGGACCTGGTGGGCAATGTCTGGAAAGAATGGAAAACCGAAATGGCTTTTGATTGATCCGTTTTCAAGGGAGAATGTATGAAACTGACAAGACGAAGTTTTTTTAAATTCCTGGGAGCGGCGGGGGCCACGGTGGCCGGGGCGGCCCCATCGGCTCAGGCCTGGGAGTCCAAGGCCCCACCGGACCCTTACGGGTGCCTGGTGGACCTGACCCGGTGCGTGGGCTGCCGCAAATGTGAAGAAGCCTGCAGCAAGGTAAACAGCCTGCCGGCGCCGGAAAGACCCAATTGTCAATGTACCATATTTGAAAAAAAGCGCCGGCCCGATGACAAGGCCTATACCGTGGTCAACCGGTATTTTACCGGCAAACTGGACAGCTTTGACAAACCCTTGCCCACCTACGCCAAGGTTCAGTGCATGCATTGCCAGGACCCGGCCTGTGTATCGGCCTGTATTGTGGGCGCCCTGACCAAGGATGAGACCGGGGCCGTTCATTATGATGTGGAAAAATGCATCGGGTGCCGGTATTGCATGGTGGCCTGCCCCTTTGAGATCCCGGCCTATGAATACCATGACCCCATTACCCCCAGGATCATGAAATGCACCTTCTGCCATGACAGAATCGTCAAAGACGGGGGGCTTCCCGGATGCGTGACCATCTGTCCCACGGAGGCCCTGACCTTCGGCCGGCGAAGCACGGTCTTAAACCTGGCTCATCAGCGGCTTAAGGAAAATCCGGGCCAGTACATCCAGCATGTATACGGGGAAAAAGAAGTGGGCGGAACCTCCTGGCTCTATATTTCCTCGGTGCCCTTTACCCAGGTGAACCTACCGGTTCTGCCGGAAGCGCCTTCGCCCAAACTGTCCGAAACCCTTCAGCATTCACTCTTCAGCTATCTGTGGTCCCCCCTCGTCCTTTTCGGGGTGCTCGGGGCATTTATGGCAAAATCCAACAGCGCAAGGATAATTCAAAACAGAAAGGAGGGGCCTGATGACGCATAAACCAAGCCCATTGAACCGTAAATTCTGGACCCCGGGCGTGATGGTCATGGCGGTGTTCATGGCGGCCGGCGCCCTTTCCATTATTGCCAGATTTACCGGAGGCATCGGCTATGTCACCAATCTTTCCAATGCCCGGCCCTGGGGACTCTGGGTGGGCGTGGATGTGGCCACGGGAGTGGCTCTGGCCGCCGGCGGGTTTACCACGGCAGCCCTGGCCCATATCTTCGGACGGCATTATTATGAACCCGTCACCAGGCCGGCGCTTTTGACGGCGGCCCTGGGATATACCTTTGTGGTGCTAGGGCTTCTGGTGGATATCGGACGGTCCTGGGCCATCTGGAAACCCATGTTTTACTGGAATACCAATTCGGTCCTCTTTGAAGTGGCTATGTGCGTGATGGTGTATCTGAACGTGTTGTACATTGAATTTTTTCCCATCATTGCGGAACAGTTCAAGGGCAGGGTCCATCTGCCGGGTTTGTTGTCCGGTCTCAACAGCCTGGTGGACGGCATCCTGAAGATCGGGGACGCCATCCTGGAAAAAATCATGTGGATTTTCATTATCCTGGGCGTGGTCCTGTCCTGCATGCACCAGTCCAGCCTCGGCTCCCTCATGCTGGTGGCGCCCACCAAGCTCCATCCCCTCTGGTATACCCCGATCCTGCCGCTTTTGTTCCTGACCTCCGCCTTTGCCGTGGGCTATCCCATGGTGGTGTTTGAAACCACCCTTGCGACATCCTCATTCAAGCTGGATGACGAAATGGGCATCCTGACCCCCTTAACCCGGATCACCATTTTTCTTCTGGGCATCTATATGGTTTTGAAACTGGGGGACATGGCCATCCGGGGCACCTATGTCTATCTTCTGGACGGAACCCACCAGACCAATTCCTTTATTATTGAAATCCTGTTCGGGGTCATGATCCCCTGGATCATGCTGCTGTTTGAACGGGTCAGAAAGTCCAGGAAAGGGATTTTTACGGCGGCGGCCCTGATTGTCGGCGGCGTGGTGCTGAACCGGATCAATGTGTTTATTGTCGGATATAAACCGCCCCTGGCGGAAAACACCTATTTTCCGGCGCCGGGTGAAATCCTGGTAACCCTGGGACTGATTGCCACACTGATGTTTATCTATCGATTTGCTGTGACCTATTTGCCGATTCTTCAGGAATCCAAGGAGGTATCGTCATGATGAAAAAAATATTTTTATTTGCCGGGTTCCTGATAATAGCGGCTTCCCCGGGCCTTGCGGAGGTCTGGAAGGCCCCGGACCAGGAAAAAGCAATTCAAAGAGCCAAAGAGGCGGTTCCCTTTGTCAAGGAATACAAGGATGACTGCATTGTGAACAGAAGGACCTGTCTCATTGATGCCGGGATTTCCATCAAGGATGTAACCGATGTCTATTTTCTTCTGGACAGCCCCGTCATCAAATCAAGGGAAGACCAGTATGAGCCGGTCCGGTTTGCCCATAAACGGCATGCGGCCCTGGCCAATGATTGCAGCATCTGCCACCATTTTCGTCCCAAAGACGAAAATGCCCTGGAAACCACCCGGTGCTCGGCCTGCCACCAGGACTCCTTTAACCCGGATCATCCGGAACGGATCGGCCTCAAGGCCGCTTACCATCAGCAATGCATGGAATGCCACCAGGCAGAGGGCAAGGGACCCACGGACTGTAAGGGATGCCATCTCCAGAACGTCCCGGATCATAAGGAACTGGTGAAGCTGGCCGATAATGCCGATCCAATCCAGGTTACCAAGGAATGCCTGCGGTGCCACGACGCCCAGGCAACGGATATGCTGACCACGGCCCACTGGCTCTGGAAAGGGCCTTCACCCTATACCACGGGACATCGAAAGGATATCATGCACGGCAAGGGCACCACGGCCCTGAATAATTTCTGAATCAGCCCCATCAGCAACGAGGCTCGTTGCACAACCTGTCATGCAGGATACGGCTGGAAAGATGCATCCTTTGATTTTACGGACAAAACCAGAATGGACTGCCTGGTGTGCCATGACACCACCGGGACCTATAAAAAGACCCCCCGCCTCCGGGAGCAGGTTTCCCGGCCAAAGAGGTGGATTTAAAACGGGTGGCCCAGAATGTCGGCCATTCCAGCCGGGCCAGTTGCGGGGCCTGCCATTTTAACGGCGGCGGCGGAGATGCCATCAAACACGCGGATATGTCCCGGCAATTGCTTGAGCCGGACCGGAACTGCGATATTCACATGGGCGGTTATGATTTTGACTGCGCCGAATGCCATAAAACCCGGAACCACAAGATTGCGGGCCGGAGTTCCTCCGTTCCCGTGGCCGAAGCAGCCGTGACCTGTGTGCAGTGCCATTCCGAATCCTCCCATTACAGCGGCGGTCTTCTGGACCATCACCTGAATGCCCATTCCAAAACCCTGGACTGCAATGTCTGCCATTCGCCGGTATTTGCCAAGTGCAAACCCACCAAGACCTGGTGGGACTGGTCCAAGGCCGGGGATAAGGAACGCAAGCCCAAAAAGGATAAATATGGAGAGCCGGATTATAACTGGCAGAAGGGCGAGTTTAAATGGGAAGAGTCGGCCGTCCCGGATTATGCCTGGAGTTCAGGCTATATGAACCGGGTATTGATCGGGGATAAGGTCAACCTCAATGCGGAGATCATCAACCTGACCGAACCCGTCGGCTCCATTAAGGATCCCGGCTCCAAAATCACCCCCTTTAAGATCATGAAGGCCATCCAGCCCATTGATGCGGAACATGGATATTTTATTATCCCCCATCTGTATCCCCGGGATAAGGAGGACACCACGGCCTACTGGAAGGTCCTGGACTGGGAAAAATCCTTTCAGGACGGCATGAAGGCTGCCGGGCTTGAATACAGCGGCGCTTACAAATGGAAGGAAACCTGGATGTACTGGCGTGTGGAACACGAGGTCATGCCGGCCAATATGGCCCTGTCCTGTGTTCAGTGCCACGACAGCCTGAAGGGCGACAAGACCTGTAACCGCTGCCATCAGGACAGCCGGGAAGTGGATTTCAAAAGGTGGCCCATAAGGGAACGGATTTTTCCTTATGAAATCCCAGGGAAGGGATGTGGAACATCTCATTGATAAAACCGATTATATTAATTTTAAGGCCTTGGGGTATAAGGGCGATCCCATCATATACGGCGGCCGGTTTAAAAAACTGCCCATGGGATATAAAGATAACAAATAAGGAATGGCGTTTTCAGACGCCTGATAAGCCTGGGTAACGGCCTGTCGGGCGTCTGTTCAACTCATCCGTGAGGCTTGGCTATTCCCCGGATTCAGATTGTTTATTCAACTGGTTCTTAATTTCAGCAAGTTCGGCTTCAAGCATACTGGCCCTGTTCTGCAGAATGGTCTGGCTTGAGACTAAGGGAGACGGCCCGGCCCAAGCGCTGAAATTCCCACCCCGGCCTATTCCCCGGCCGCCTCCCCATGCGGCTGCCCGGCAGCTTCTTCTGAAACCTCCGCCCATTCCATAGCCGCCGACAAATCCCTGGCCTGCTGCAGCGCTCCCCGCGCAGAGACCTTTTCTTCTGCCGGTCATCGGTCCGTCATTCATGGGACCTCTTTGATTTAATCCTGGCATGATATTTCCTCCTTTTTTTATGGTAAAAAGGTATTCCATGACGGAATACCCCAACGGATTCAGCTTATTTTTCCTCTGCCGCATCCTTGCCGGCCGTGCCGCCTGCCGTGGGGGCCGTGTCCATGCCCCAGGCCTCCCATGGTATAACAGCCGCCCTCCAGTTTGAGCCGAAGCCCGTTCACCAGGGCAGACGAAAGGGTGTACCGGCCGGATCTGAGAATTCTTCCAACGGTCTGCCGGGAGACATTCATGATTTCCGCGGCCTGACTCTGGTCCAGACCTTCATAATCAATGTGCCGGATGGCTTCAAATTCCTCAAGGCTCAAGGTGGCTTCCCCTTTGTTGTCATCATTATCCGGCCTGAATTCTTTGATGGCCGGAGGGGCCATGATGCATCTTAATCTTTTGGGTCTGGGCATTCATTGTCCTTTGTTTGAATGAAAAGCATTATGGTCATTTGATCATAATATAATAAAGCGCCTTGGGGTTGTCAAGAAAAATTATGATCAAATGACCAGAATAAATCCGGCAGGAAAATTATCTTCCCTCCTGAATGGGGGCCTTTTCTTCATTTCCAACAAAACGATCAGAGGAAGAGAGCGGAGCCTGCATTTGCGGTTCCGGCAAACCAAAAATCTTATCCGTGAATTTTACATACCATGCGGCAGACTGAACCTGAATAATATAGGCAAGGGCCACCACCAGTGCAGCGCTTGCGCCTTCTTTGCCAAAGGCATTGATGGCAACGGCCAGTGCAATGGATAAATTCCGCATGACGGATCCATATACAAGGGCAATGGCATCCCCCCTGGACAGAAACAGTTTCCCCACCACACTGCTCAAAACATAATTAAAGGAATAAATTATGAGCAGCGGAACCAGTATATAGGCTGGCAAACCCGGAGAGGCCGCGATGCCCCTTGCTTTTAACGCCATGGCAATAAAGACGATACCGATGACGCCCAGGGTCGAAATGGCTGGAAATTTCGGACCGATATTTTCTTTGAATCCTTTCTGCCCATATTTTTTGACCAGGAATTTCCGTGTGAGAAAACCCGCGATCATGGGGATAAAAACAATGATGACAATTTGCTGCATGACTTTAATAAAATTGATTTCTATGGACGCACCCATGAGAAATTTTACATAAAACGGGGTGGCGACAGACCCTAATGCGAGTCCTATGACGGTCATCTTGACCGCTGCCTCAAGGTTCCCCTTTGCAAAACCCGTCCATGAGATCGTCATGCCGCTTGTGGGAACAAGCCCTGCCAAGAGGAGCCCCAGGGCCATATAAGGGTCGGATTTAAAAAATATAAGCCCGACAAAATAGGCAAGGAAGGGAATGATTCCAAAATTAATGACCTGGGTTAGCACCTGGGCTTTCAGGTCGCCGCCTTCAAATACCTTTTGAATATTCAGGTTGACCATCATGGGATAGACCATGAGAAAGGTAAAGGGAATGATAAATCCTTTTAAAAATGATGAATCAAATATAACCCCGAAAAGAAACCCGGCTGCCATCATGGCGGGAATGGCAATGGTCAGGTGTTTTGTGATGGTGCCAAGAAATTTCCACATGATTGACTCCTCTAATTTGGTTCAGGCTCTTTAAACCCTTTTCTGGAAATAAAATAAATAGGGCAGGAGGGTCTGAATTTGCAATACAGGTCAGGGTCACGGCATTCCAGACATTCTTCACAAAGATAAATATTGTGTTTCATGCAGATATAGCCGGTTTCAAGGTCAGGGTGATGGATACACTTGCCCATACTAATCTCCCATGCGGTTGATTCTGTTATTATAATAGGTTATCCAAATTTTCGGCAATTGCCTCTTCGGTTTGAAGACCCACAAAACGTTTCATTTCCTTGCCCTCCTTGAAAATAATGAGCGTGGGAATGCTTTGAACTCCGAATTCCGTGGCCAATAGTTGATGCTCGTCAATATTGATTTCGATTATGGCGGCGCGATCCCGGTACAGACTTGTTAATTTTTTAATGACCGGCTCCTGGGCCCTGCAGGGTGCACACCAGGGCGCGTTAAAATCCATCAATGTGACGCCTTTTTTAAGTTCTTCCTGAAAACTATTCATTTCCATTTTAATCCTCCGTAAAAGCCTCAAAAAAATATTTCCATTGGGGATATACTATCAAAATTCATGCCATATTATTTGTATATCCGGTTCATATCAGCCATTATGGGGTTGGCACAGCACTTGCTGCAATGTGACGGAGGCCATATCACCGGATACCGACTATATATTGATGAGGGACTGTATGAAAGAAATGATTTATCTTCTTATTTTTTGGGGGTTTATCTTCGCTCCAGATCTATATCCTGCCCAGGCTGGGGATATCCACATGAATGAAAGATGCCTGTCAGGTGACGGGCAATAAAAAAGCCGGACAAGAAAAACCCAATCAGAAAAATAAAGAAAATTAGGTGGTAAGAATTGCGTTACCTGTGTTATGGTAACGTTACTAAAATCATGGCTATGGACAAAGAACAAGGGAAAAATGGAAACCCATCAATTATGGAATGTTAATTTTTTAAATCAGATTCTGGATACCATGGCCGAGGGCCTGTTTACCCTGGATGAACAGGGGGGGATCACATCCTGGAACCGGTCCATGGAAAAGATCAGCGGATATTCCGCGCAGGAAGCCGTGGGTCAACCCTGTAGCCTGATTCAATGCAGCCAATGCTTTGGCAAACTGTGCCCTGCCGATGTAAATGCCTGCGGCGTGATTCAGCATGGCAGGACCGAGGCCAAAGAGTGTTCCATCCGCCACAAGGACGGCCATGATATCTCCGTTATTAAAAATGCCCGGCTGGCCCTTGATGATAATGGCCGCATTCTCGGTATTGTCGAAACCATTACGGATTTGACGGAATTAAAAAAGATTAAGATGACGGCTGAAGAAGCCCAGCGGAAACTGAAGAAAGCGTATCAACTGGGGAATATTATCGGAAAAAGCCTTGCAATGCAGAATGTCTTTGATGCCATACGGGCCGCAGCCAACAGCCGGGCCAATATCCTGATTCAGGGAGACAGCGGAACCGGAAAAGAATTAGTGGCCGGAGCCATTCATCATACCGGCAATGACGAGGCAGGCCCCCTGATCACGGTGAATTGCTCCGCCCTTTCCGAAACCCTTCTTGAAAGCGAATTGTTCGGCCATGTGAAAGGCGCGTTTACCGGGGCCCACAGGGATCGCAAAGGCCGGTTTGAAGAGGCGGACGGAGGGACCATTTTTCTGGATGAAATCGGAGAATTAACCCCTTATATGCAGATAAAACTGTTAAGGGTCCTCCAGGAGCGAGAGATTGAAAGGGTGGGGGACTCCAGGAAAATAAAAATCGATATCCGGATCATTGCCGCAACCCATCAAAATCTTTATGAACTGACAAAGCAGGGAAAATTCCGGGAAGACCTTTTTTACCGGTTAAAGGTTTTTCCCATCCTGGTGCCCCCCTTAAGAGACCGCCGGGAAGATATCCCGCTTCTGGTCAGCCATTTTATCAAAAAAGGAAACAAACGGGAGAATAAATCCATAGAAGGCGTTGATGAACAAGCCATGAAGCGGCTGATGGAGCATTCCTGGCCAGGAAACATCAGGGAGCTTGAGAATGCCGTTGAACATGCATTTGTCATATGCAATTCAAACCGGATCACATTAAACGACCTGCCCCTGGAAATTCGGGAAAAACATTCTTGCCATCCTTTGGATAGGTCTTTGGGCCAAACCGAACCCCGGATTGAGCTTACAAAGGAAACGCTCTTGACCTTGCTTCAGGAAAGCAATTGGAATAAAGCCGAAGTGGGCAGGAGAATACGGAAAAGCAGGACCTCCGTATGGAAATATATGAAAAAATGGCATATCCCTTTAAGTTAAGAAGGCCTATTTTATCGGCGGGGAAATATCAAATTCACTCATTTTATAAAGAAGGGTCTTATAGCTGATCTTTAATATTTTAGCTGCCCTGGATCTGTTCCAGCCCACCTTTTCAAGAACAAACAGGATCACTTCTTTTTCCACCCGGTCTGCTGCTAATTTTTTAATTTTTTTAAGGGAGATGTCCTCAAACAGCTTCTCAGAGCTTGTGGAGAGATCAACAAACTTGGAAATGATGAGGGTCCGGTCATCGTGAATTTCATTGGTTTTTTGCCCGGCAGGACCATTTATCCGGGTGGCCGTCTCGATTTCCGGGACTGATTCCGGGTTTTCCTGGGGCAGCTCTTCGATAATTTTTGCCCATGAATTTAATATCATCTGCTTCTTGATGCAATTTTGAAGCTGGCGGACATTGCCCGGCCATGGGTAATTGCACAATTTAACGATAATATCGGAATCCGGCTTACTTCCGTGATTGTCGGGATATTCCGACTTATACAGTCTGTAATAGTATTCCAATAAAGAGGGAATGTCTTCTTTTCGCTCCCGCAGCGGCGGAACATCAATCTTGATAATGTTAAGCCGGTAAAAGAGGTCCTCTCTGAATGTTTTCTTTTGTATGCTTTCTTCGAGTTTGTGATTGGTTGCAGCGATGACCCAGACATCGGTTTTGAACTCCAGATCCGACCCCAGGGGAGAAAATTCACCGCTTTGAAGGACATGAAGCATCTTGGACTGCAAAGCCATGGGCATATCCCCGATTTCATCAAGGAAAAGAACGCCCTTGTCCGCGGTTTGGAATTTTCCGGGACGTTTCTTGTGAGCGCCTGTAAATGCGCCCTTTTCATAACCGAAGAGTTCGCTCTCAAGCAGGGTTTCAGGAAGTGCGGCACAGTTTATTTTTACGAAATTCTTTTTTGATCTGGCTGATTCAGAATACAGGTTCTGGGCAACGACTTCCTTACCCACGCCGGTTTCGCCGGTTATCAATACATTCAAGCAGGTATTGGCGACGTGATTGATCAGTTCTTTTATTTTTAATATGGATTTGCTGACGCCGATTAAAGGGGTACTCATATTTTTATCTTAATTTCTCTTTTATATCTTTAGCCTGGTTGATTAATTCCGAAACAGTATTCTCAATTTTAAAGAGATCAATGGGCTTGAAAAGAACAACATCGGCCTCCGCCTCCGAGGCGAGAGCGCCGGGTTGATCTCCATATCCGGTCATGGCTATGATTTTAAGATGCGGGTATTCTTTTTTGACAATTGAAATCAGTCCGACTCCACTGATATTCGGCATCACAAGGTCCGTGATCAGGCAATCAAAAAAATTGGATTTATCCCTTAACAGTTTCAACGCAGCAAATCCATCTACGGCTGTTTTTACTTCGTAACCCATGGAATTGAAAAATTCGTAGAAAGTGGACAATATATCTTCATTATCATCAACGATCAGAAGTCTGTTCGGGTCTGCCATTTACATGCCTCTTAATTATGAAGGAAAGTGTTTATGCCAACTACTCAATATAATATAAGCGCTTCATCTGCAAGGAAAAAAACAAAAATTTGATGATTCTTGCCTAAATAAAAAATTAATACTATAAGGCGTGAATAAATATTATGGCTTGGGTGTATAGGATCAACAAAAATACTGTTTTGACAAGGAAGGCCTGAATGAAAAAAAGCATAATAAAAGGAACGGGAATGTTTGTTCCGCCTAATCTCATCACCAACCACGACCTTGAAAAAATGATGGATACCTCGGATGAGTGGATCAGACAAAGAACCGGCATCGAGCAAAGATACTGGATCAGCCCGGAAGGGGTCACAGGGTCTTCCGATTTAGGGTTTGAGGCTTCTAAAATGGCCCTGGCAAATGCCGGCTGGACCGCAGAAGACCTTGATTTTATCATTTTTGCAACCCTCAGTCCGGATATCATGTTTCCGGGTTCCGGTTGTCTGCTTCAGGCAAAACTGGGCTTGAATTCAACGCCTGCCCTCGATATCCGGCAGCAATGCACGGGGTTTTTATATGGCCTTGCCACGGCAGATGCCTATATCAAGACAGGGCTTGCCCGAAAAGTCCTGCTGGTGGGCGGAGAAGTACATTCCTCAGGTCTGGACAAATCCACACGGGGACGGGACGTCACCGTAATTTTTGGAGACGGGGCCGCCGCTCTTTGTATTGAAGGCGTTGAAACCGGTGAGCATGCCGGCGTCCTGGCATCGGCCCTGCATGCCGACGGCAATTATGCCGACGCCTTGATGACGGAACTCCCTGCATCCAGACTTCCCATTCGGTTGCCGCAGGGTGTTCCCACGGATGACCCGCGATATTTTCCGGTCATGGATGGGCCTGCCATATTTAAAAAAGCGGTGAGAATGATGCCCCAGGTGATTAACGAAGCTCTTGAAAAAGCAGGGATGCGTCTGGAAGACATCGATCTCATCGTCCCGCACCAGGCCAATATGAGGATTAACCAGGCCCTGGGTCAGTTCCTTAAACTGGATGAAAATAAGATTTTTCATAATATCCAGAAATATGGGAATACGACGGCCGCCAGTATCCCGCTGGCCCTTCATGAGGCCATGGCCCAGGGACGGATCGGAAAGTCAGGAGATGTGGTCCTGTTTGTGGGCCTGGGGGCAGGCCTTACCTGGGGCAGTGTGATTTATAAATATCTATAAGGATCCTTTAAACAGTGTATCCAGATAAAATTGAACGGCCGGATTCAGGGAATCAAAATTATAATTCATATCCATATTCTTATTTCTGATCTGATTTCTGATGTCTGAAGCAAGGATTTTGCCCAGTTCAACACCAAATTGATCAAAGGGATTCACTCCCAGGACAAAGCCTTCATATACTGTTCTTGCCTCATAAAAAGACAGGAGCATGCCGATGTTTTCAGGCGTCAGATCATTGATAAGAATGGTGGAAGAGGGTCTGTTTCCACTGAAAAATTTAGCCTTGTCGCCATCGTCCTTACCCACGGCCAGGGCCTGGGCCTGGGCAATCATATTGGCCCACAATTCCTGGTGGTTGTAAACGCCTTTTGATTTTGCCTGGGCCTTGGTGTAAACCGGGTTGACCACCCCGATAAATTCTACAGGAAACGGGCTGCCCTGGTGGGCAAACTGAAAGAAAGAATGCTGGGCATTGGTTCCCGGCTCTCCAAAAATAATCACCCCTGTCTGATGTGCTAAGGGATTCCCATCCATTGTCACGCCCTTCCCAAGGCTCTCCATATAGAGTTGCTGGATATGGGGAGCCAGTTTTGAAAGGGCTGAGCAATATGGGATAATGGCCTGGGCCGGGTAGCCTAGAAAATTTGAATTCCATATGCTGACAAGGGCTGAAACCAAAGGGATATTTTTATCTTCCGGAGCGGTTAAGGCGTGCAGATCCATTTTATGGCAGCCTTTTAAAAACCGGATAAAAATATCATGGCCAAAGGCAAGGCTCAGGGGAACCCCGCCGACGGCTGAACTGACGGAATACCTCCCTCCGATAAAATCAAACATATGAAAAGAGGCCAGCACGGGATTGGAAGGATCATCTCCGGGGCTTCCCTTTGAGGTGACGGTGACCAAATGGTGAGCCGGATCAAGATGATGATTTTTTAAAAATAGGAGGGCCTGCTCCAGGTTGGCCATGGTCTCGGTGGTGGTATAGGATTTTGAAATCACGATCCAGAGGCAGGTTTCAGGGTTGATTTCCTTAATGACCTGGCCGAAATTATCGATATCCACATTGGGTAGAAAATGAAGATTGATGTGAGGGGTGATACTGTGTTTCAGGGCCGTGAAAACAAATTCACAGCCCAGGTAGGACCCACCGATCCCAATGACAACGGCATCGGTAAATGCTTTTCCGGTAGTGCCTTTGATTTCCTTTGTATGGATCTTTAACACAAATTTTTTGATTTGCTCATTCACCCGCTGGATCTCAGGCTTGACATCCGTCCCGTTCAACAAAACCGGGGAGCTGGAAAAATCTCTGGTTGCAGTATGAAGGACAGCCCTTTTTTCCGTCACATTGATGATCTCTCCGGACATCATCCTTGAGAATTGATCTTTTGCCTTGGCTTCCCCGGCAAGTTGAAGCAATTGTTTAAATATGGGCTCATCTATCCTTTGTTTTGAAAAATCGTAAAAAAAACGGTCTGCCTGGATTGAAAAACGGGTCAGCCTTTCAGGGTCTTGGATAAGATTTTTTAAATGTTTATGGTCTTGATCTATTTCTTTTGAAAGGTTCTTCAATTCCTTGTATGCTGTAAAACTGGATAATTGGGGCTGGTTCATTTTTTCTCCTGAAGAAATTATAAATTGCGGAAAAGTTCATTAATCATACGAAAAGCTTTTTCACCGGTCAAGGCCTGATGTGGAAAATCCCTTGACAATTCCGCCCGCAGCCAATTATTTATAATTCCATGAAAAAAAAAATTGAAATGCTCATCAAAAAAGGGGTGACCCTGCCCAATCCCGAAACCGTTTATATTTCCGATGATGTAAACCCTGATCGAATATCCGGTGAAAACGTCATCATCTTTGGCGGGTGTAAAATCATGGGAGAAAAATCCCTGATCATGAAAAATTCTCAAATCGGATACGAGGCCCCGGTGACGATTGAGAATACTTTAATCGGCGAAAAAACCAAATTAACGGGCGGCTTTTTTAAAGGTGCGGTTTTTGCCGGCTGGAATACCTTTGGTTCCGGAGCCCATGTCAGGGAGGGGACTATCCTGGAAGAAGAAGCCGGTGCCGCTCATACCGTCGGGTTAAAACAAACCATTCTCTTTCCGTTTGTAACCCTTGGCAGCCTGATTAATTTCTGCGATTGCTTTATGGCCGGCGGCACAAGCCGGAAAGATCATTCCGAAGTCGGCTCTTCATTTATCCATTTTAATTATACTCCCCATCAGGATAAAGCCACGCCTTCCATGATGGGTGATGTTCATCACGGCGTCATGCTCAATTCCAAACCCATCTTCTTAGGAGGGCAGGGGGGGGTCGTGGGCCCGGTCCGGATTAATTACGGCTGCCTTTCAGCCGCTGGGTCCATTATCCGGAAAAACGAATTAAGCAATGACCGGCTCTTGGTCGGGGGATCATATAAAGAGGCGTCCCTGCCCAGAAGTTTTAATGGTTATAAAAATATCAGCCATATTTTTAACAATAATATTTTTTATATTTCAGGACTTTTGGCTTTGAAATCCTGGTATAGACATATACGGCCGCTCTTTATTTATGACGATTTTTCAGGCCATCTGGTCAAAGGTATGCAGGAGGTTCTTGATGAATGTATCACGGAAAGAATATCCCGGCTCAAGCAATTTTGCAGTCAATTAGAAGCATTTCATCAAGACAGGGCTTTCAATAGCTATATGGACAAAGAAGCCCCAGGCAATGCTAAGAGCGTATTGGCAAAAATGAATTTGGCTGAGAAAACCTTTGATCTGGAATTTAAAAACAATGAATTAAAAGCCGAGGGTGAAGCGTTTATTAAAATCATGGAGAAAAAAATCAATAGAAACGGTAAAAACTATATTCATGTGATTAAAAGCCTGGGCCCGGATGATCAGCATCAGGGAATCGTTTGGTTGCAGAATATCGAACAAGGCATGCTTGAAAAACTCTTGATCGGACAGGAATAAAAAGATGGGCATACTTTTTGGAACAGACGGCATCAGGGGGAAGGCCAATCATTACCCCATGACATGTGAGATTGCCTTGAATACAGGAAAGGCTGTCGGCGCCTTTGTCAAAGACAATGGATATACATCCGTCATCATTGGCAAAGACACCCGTATTTCCGGAGATATGCTGGAGGCGGCACTTTCCTCAGGAGTTGCATCAACCGGGATTGATGTTCTTCTGGCAGGTATTATTCCGACACCCGGGATAGCATTTTTATGTACCAATGTCCAAGAGGCCGGTGCCGGAATAGTGATATCCGCTTCCCACAATCCATTTTACGATAATGGCATTAAAATCTTCAAACACAACGGAACAAAGCTTTCTGATGAGGAAGAACATAAGATTGAAACATCAATCCTTAGCAATGATTTTGTTCCACAGGATAACATAGGTAAGATAAGCATACTTCCAGACGGGTTGGGTAAATATGCAAAATTTTTGTTTTCAAAATTTTCATTTGAGAAAGCAAACAAAAAATTAAAACTGGTTATAGACTGCTCAAACGGGGCAGCGTCAAAAATCAGTCACATGATTTTTCATCCACACCTGTTCGAAGCCTCATTTCTTTATGATTCTCCCAACGGAACAAATATTAATGAGGCCTGCGGGTCTCAATATACGGATCAGCTCAGGCGGGATGTCGTGACAGAAAAGCAGACCTCGGCCTCGCGTTTGATGGAGACGCAGATCGACTGATAGCTGTTGATGAAAACGGAAAGGAAGT
>JAAUSZ010000137.1 GCA_012031875.1 Desulfobacula sp. | reverse complement strand
CCCCCCCCCGGCATCGGATGCCGCTGACCCCGCCATTTACCCTATACCAAGGCTTTCCCCCCTGCCTCGGGATTTTGGGCACGGTTTTTGCTCAATAAAATTCCAGGATGATTTTTGGATCTCATCAAAGGAGGCAGTTATGGGAAGTCTTAAAGATATTAAAAAAAATTTTGGCCTGATCAATTCCGTGGACTGGGACATGACCCCGGAAGAGGCCATTGCCCTTCACCTGGAATGGGGACCCTTAAGGTCCCAGGCCTATTATAATTCAAGGGATAACAGTAACGAGACCGTATACTTTGTCATTAATACCTGGAAAAAGCCGCCGGTCCTGACCCTGGTGAGAAGAAAGGGATTTGATTCCGAGGATCTGGGCAATTTCAGGCTCCCGGAAAATCTTGAAGCCGAATTCATGAAAGGGATCGGCCAATACAAGGGAGTGTATGCCGTTGAAGGGAAAGTCAGGGAATGGCTGAAAAAGGAACTGGAAGTTTAAGCCTTAGATATCACCACCGCCTCAAGTTCCTTGGCCATTCTTCCGGTGCAGAAACCAAACCATCCGCCTTAAGGTTTCTGCACCGGATTTTCTTATCCGTTCTTTTTGTTGTTCTCCATGAAATCTTTGACCATCATGTCTCCCAGTTCCTTGGACCGCCTGGCGGCCGCTTCGACGGCATTGATCAGGGTGGTTCTCAGGCCCCCCTGCTCCAGGGTGTGAATGCCCGCAATGGCGGTGCCGCCGGGAGAGGCCACCCGGTCCTTGAGCTGGCCCGGATGTTCTTTGGATTCCATCAGCAGCTTGGCCGCGCCCAGGACGGTCTGGGTGGATAAAAACAATGAATCTTTTCTGGAAAGGCCCATCTTCACCCCGGCATCGGCCAGGGCGTCCACGATGATGAAAATATAGGCCGGCCCGCTACCGCTGAGACCCGTAAACGCATCCATGAGGACATTTTCCTGGATGAAAACGGTTTTCCCTACGGAATCGAAGATGGCCCTGGCCAGCTTGATATCCTCCTTGGTGGCATAGTCACCGGCGGCAATGGCCGTGGCGCTTTCTTTGACAAAGGCGCAGATATTGGGCATGACCCGGATGAGCCGCAGTTCCTTGTGGAGTCCCGAGGCAATGGCGGCCAGGGGCACCCCCGCAGCAATGGAGATGATCAGCTTGGACGTATCCAGGGCCGGCGCGGTTTCTTTGAGGACCTTCCCCAGGATCTGGGGTTTTGTGGCATAGATGATGATTTCGGAAGCACGGGCTACTTCAACATTGTCGGTGGTGACGACCACCCCGTATTTTTTTTTCACCGCTTCCAGAAGGTCTTCGGCAATATCCGAGCAGATGATGTTTTCAGGTTTTGCCGCCCCGGAAAGCACCAGACCGCTGACCAAAGCCTCCCCCATATTCCCGCATCCAATGAACCCTATCTTTTTTCCAGCAGCATGATGACTGTACTCCTTCGTATTCTTGTTTAAAATGAAGCGTTTATATTAAGCCCTTCAAATTCCCGCCGTCAAGATATATTTCATGGATGGACCGCCGGGGTTATCCGGAGAATCTTCGTGGTCAGCCGGAAATAGGATTGATTTATAGTATATATTCATGGTATACAGATCTCATGGCAAGATCAGATAAGGTATTGGCAAACTGCACCGGTTTTGAATGGGACCATGGGAATATTGCCAAAAATCGGGATCAGCATGATGTGACCACAGGGGAATGTGAGCAGATTTTTTTTAATAAACCCCTGATCGTAAAGCCCGATAAAGAACATTCCATATTTGAAAATCGATATTACGCCCTTGGCAGAACCAATATGAACCGGTTGTTGTTTATCGTATTCACCATCCGGAACGAAAAAATAAGAATCATATCTGCAAGGGATATGGCGGATGGAGAGATAGAGAGGTATCAGAAATGAAAAAGAAAATTCCGGTATTTAAAAGCGAAGAGGAAGAGCGTCTTTTCTGGCAGAAGCATGATTCTTCGGAATATCTTGACTGGTCCGATGCCCAAGCGGTGGTTTTACCCAGGCTTAAGCCTTCAACCCGGTCAATATCCATTCGTCTTCCCGAGTCCATGATTGATGAGTTGAAAGTCCTGGCCAACAAACGGGATGTCCCTTACCAGTCGTTGTTGAAAATATTCATCTCTGAGCGCATTGATGCCGAATTGCATCAATAATGGTTTGAATTAAAAGGAGAAATTCATGACGGAATTTAAGAATGTGACCGCTGTTAAAAAGGCCAATATTTATTTTGACGGCAAGGTGACCAGCCGGACCCTGGTGTTTCCGGACGGTTCGAAAAAGACCCTGGGCATTATGCTTCCCGGCGACTATGAGTTTAATACCGACGCGCCGGAAATCATGGACATCCTGTCCGGGGATCTGGATGTCCTGCTGCCGGGCCGGCAGGAATGGCAAAAGATCAGGGGCGGAGAATCCTTTGAGGTGCCGGGCAAGTCCAGGTTCGCGCTCAGGGTCCGGGAAATTACCGATTACTGCTGTTCTTTCACGGCGTAACGGGCAGGTGTGGATATCCGGCTGAAGGAAAAACTTGACTGTCTGTATTCAACCTATAATCAGCGGCAATTTGTCGATCCTGACCCCCTTGTCTTTCTTTACGATTATGAGGATGCACGGGACCGTGAGATCGCGGGCATTGTTGCGGCCTGCCTGGCCTACGGCCGGGTGGAAATGATCCTGAAAACCGTGGCCCGGGTGCTTGAAGGGCTGAGCCCTTCCCCCCGGGCCTATATCCTGACCCGGACCCAAAAGGATATGGCACGCGATTTTAAAGGCTTCCGGTACCGGTTTGCCTCGGAAGGCCACCTGGTCGATCTTTTATGGGGAATCCGGCAGGTCCTGGATGAATTCTCTTCCCTTGAGCATTGTTTTTATGCGGGGTGGTCCCCCAAGGACGAAACCGTTATCAAAGGGCTTGGTTTTCTTTCCCGGCAATTGGGCCGGGGCAGGAACCTGGGGCATCTTCTGGCGGACCCGGAAAAAAAGAGCGCCTGCAAGCGGAGCCATCTGTTCCTGCGCTGGATGATCCGGCAGGATGCGGTTGATCCGGGCGGCTGGGAAAAAGCAAACCCCTCCCAGTTGCTGGTGCCTTTGGATACCCATATGCACCGGGCCGGGCTCATGCTGGGGTTTACCCGGCGCAAAAATGCGGATTTCAGGACCGCCCTCGAGATTACAAAAGGATTTAGAAAGATTTCAGAACAGGACCCGGTGAAATACGATTTCTGCCTGACCCGGTTCGGCATCCGCAGGGACATGAGCATGGAAGGCCTGAGGCAGGTGGTCTGCGGCGAAGTCCCGGAGGAAATCCCCTGTGAAGGATGAGGGCTTTATTCTGCCGCCTCTGGTGCCCGGAACCCTGGTTAAACGGTATAAACGCTTTCTGGCCGACGTGGTCCTTGAAACCGGGGAAATTGTTACGGTCCATTGCCCCAATTCCGGGTCCATGAAGGGGTGCAATTTCCCCGGATCACGGGTGTTTCTTTCCCAAAGCGGCAATCCCGGGCGGAAATACCGGCATACCTGGGAATTGATAGAGGTTCCCGGAACCCTGGTGGGCATCAATACCCAGGTGCCTAATAAGCTTGTCAAACGGGCCGTTGAAAAGGGGTTGATTTCTGAACTCTCAGGCTATGGCAGGGTTTCGGCCGAGGTGAAGACCAGCGCCCACACCCGGCTGGACCTGGTGCTCGAACAGGGGGAAGGCCTTGAAAGCCGGGAAGACTGTTATGTGGAAATCAAAAACTGCACCCTGATGGAAGAGGGCCGGGCTATGTTCCCCGATGCCGTGACCGAAAGGGGGCAGAAACATCTCCAAGAGCTTGAACACCTGGTATCCCTCGGCCATAGGGGCGTGATCTTTTTTTTGATCCAGAGAATGGATGCCGAGTCCTTCAGCCCTGCGGACAAGATTGATAAGGCCTATGGGGAGAAATTGAGAAAAGCCGTCCAAAACGGGGTGGAGATTGTGACCCGGGATACGGTGATCACAACGGAACGCATCAAAATCGGCCGGGCGCTTCCCGTAATCCTGGCCTGATAGATAAAAAGTGACTGCCTGAAAAGACCGGAAAAAAGCCCTGATAAAAATCATTTCCATTGATTGACTTTCTACCACGCTGTAGTATTTTAGGCTATAATATGTCCAAAAACGGAAAACTCTCAAAAAGAGCGGAGGAAGGAGGAGCTTTATGTGGGATTATACGGATAAGGTGAAGGACCATTTTTTAAGACCCCGGAATGTGGGAGAGCTGGAAGGCGCCAACGCGGTTGGAGAGACGGGATCTCTCAACTGTGGGGACGCCCTGAAACTGTTTTTAAAGGTCAACGAAAATGAAAGAATCGTGGACGCCACTTTCATGACCTTTGGCTGCGCCAGCGCCGTGGCTTCTTCTTCAGCCCTGACGGAGATCATCAAGGGCATGACCCTGACCGAGGCTGCCAAGCTCACCAATGAAGATATCTCCGATTACCTGGGCGGCCTGCCCAAGGAAAAAATGCATTGTTCGGTCATGGGCCAGGCGGCCCTGAGAAAGGCCATAGCCGATTACAGGGGGATTCAGATCCTTGAAAAACCGGGCCAGGTGGTATGTGAATGCTTTGATGTGACCGACCTTGAAATTATAGACGCTGTCAAGAAAAACGGATTAAAGACCACCGAAGATGTGACCAATTATCTCAAAGCCGGCGGCGGCTGCGGCAAATGCCTGGACCGGATCGAGCAATTGATTGAATCTGTGAATGCCTGAGGATAAGATTTTAAAATGAAAATTGTATATACGGACAACAACGCAACAACAAGGGTGGCCGATGAAGTCATTCAGGAAATGCTTCCCTATTTTGGGGAATTCTACGGCAACCCCTCTTCCATGCACACCTTCGGGGACCAGACGGCCAAAAAAATCAAAGAGGCCCGGCAGCGGGTGGCGGATCTGATCCATGCCGACCCGGAGGAGGTTGTCTTTACGAGCTGCGGCACGGAAAGCGATAATTCCGCGGTTTATTCGGCCATTAACGCCTGCCCGGACAAAAAACATATCATCACCTCCAATGTGGAGCATCCGGCCATCAACAATCTTTTCAAGCTCCTGAAACGGACAAGGGGATACCGGGTCACCTTTGTTCCGGTGGACAAAAAGGGCCTCCTCAACCTGGATGTGCTCTACAAAAGCCTTTCCGACGATACGGCCCTGGTGTCCCTGATGTGGGCCAATAATGAAACCGGGGTCCTGTTTCCCATTGCGGAAATCGCCCAGAAGATCCGGGAAAAAGGAATTCTCTTTCATACCGATGCGGTCCAGGCCGCCGGCAAGGTTCCCATTGATGTCCGAACATCGGGGGTGGATATGCTGAGCCTTTCCGGACATAAAATCCATGCCCCCAAGGGGGTTGGGGTATTGTACATCAGAAAGGGGGTAAAATTTTCACCCTTTTTCATCGGCGGCCACCAGGAAAAGGGGCGGCGGGGCGGTACGGAAAACTCGGTGTCCATTATCGGGCTGGGCAAGGCGGCGGAACTGGCCAAGGCCCACCTGCCCGTCATGGACACCCAGGTGAGGGCCTTGCGGGACTATCTCCAGAATCAACTCCTTGAAAAAATACCCTCCTGTTCCGTGAACGGGGACCTGGAAAAGCGGCTTCCCAATACCCTGTCCATCGGGTTTGACGCCGTGGAAGGGGAATCCATCCTGCTCATGCTGGACCGGGAGGGCATCTGCGCCTCCTCAGGCTCTGCCTGCACCTCCGGGTCCCTTGATCCCTCCCATGTGCTCATGGCCATGGAGGTGCCCTTCAAGTCGGCCCACGGGTCCATCCGGTTTTCCCTGTCCCACTACAACACCCGGGAAGAAATGGACCATATCATTGCGGCCCTGGTTCCGGTCATTGAGCGCCTCAGGGCCATGTCCCCCTTCTGGAAAGACGGGAAGGTGGTATGATTCTCCTGGATGACGGCTGCTCTGATTTTGCCGGGGAAATGGGGGAAAGGACAGGGATCGATTTTAACCGCTGCCTCCAGTGCAAAACCTGCGCCAACGGATGCCCTTTTATCGACGGCATGGACCAGGCCCCGAACCGGATCATCCGCATGATCCAGTTCGGGATGGCGGAGGAGGTCCTGAAGACCTCCACCATCTGGGTCTGCGTGGGATGCAATACATGCAGCAGCGCCTGTCCCATGGCCATTGACATCCCGGCCCTCATGGACGGCCTCAGGCATGCGGCCCTTGAAAGGGGGATCGAGATCCCCGAGCCTGATATTTTGAATTTCCATCAGGAAGTCTTGAATACGGTGAAAAAATACGGCCGAACCCACAAGCTTGAGATCATGATGCGGTATAAGCTGAAGAAAATGGACCTCTTTAGTGATATGGGGGTGGGCCTCAAAATGCTGAAAAAACGAAAACTGGATTTGACCCCGTCCAGGGTTAAGGATATGAAAGCCATTGAAAAGATCTTCCAGGAACCCTGATCCGGGCACGCCCTCCGGCAGATTAAAATTTTCATTTTTCCCCGGCTGTTCCCTCAAAGCCTCGGGCCATGAAAATACCCTGTCCCTGCTTAAGTTCTGCCAGAGTATGAATATAGACTTGGTGGAGCTGGAGGACTGGAACTGCTGCGGTTCATCTTCGGCTCACAGCATTGACAAACGGTCCGCCAAATACCTGCCCATGAGAAATCTTTCCCTGGCGCCCAGAGGCGTCCCGCTGCTCATCGCCTGCCCGAGCTGCCTGCTTCGCCTGAAATCGAGCTTTCTCAGCATCAAGGCGGACCCGGCCCTGAGACAGGACTATGAAGATTTCTTTGGAAAACCCTTTGACGATGAACTGGAGATCATTCATTTTTTTGAAATTTTCAACCGGGTTGACCTGAAAGACCAGGACCTTGCCGGAAAATTAAAAGGCATCCGGGTGGCCCCCTATTACGGGTGCATGCTCTTCATGCCCCCGGAGCTGAGATATGAGAAAAGCCATGCCGGGATCATTGAAAAAAGCCTGAGGCCCCTGGGGGCCGACATTGTCTCCTTTGGCTATGCCAATCGCTGCTGCGGCACCTATCTGTCCGTGGCAAAACCGGATATTGCCCGGAAGGTGGTCAACGAAATCATTTTCAAGGCCATGGAGGCCGGGGCGGAATGCCTGGTCACGGCCTGTTCCATGTGCCACTTGAACCTTGAAATCCGCTGCACCCTGGACAATCCCATCCCGGTTCTTCATTTTTCCGAGCTGCTGTCCATGGCCCTGGGCGCCGAAGACCATAAGAAATGGTTCCCGCGGCATATCGTGGACCCGGTCCCCCTATTGAAAAAAAGAGGGCTTTTGACCTGATTATCCCATCCGGATATGCCGGCTGAAAAAACCCCTGAATTCATCTTCCCGGTGGCTGACATAGAGGATGGTGGATATATTTTCCCCGGCTATGGCTTCGATAAAATCCAGTACGGCTTTGCGGTTCAAATCATCCAGGCCCTGGGTGGGCTCATCCAGGATCAAAAGCCGTGGAAGTTTGATCAGGGCACGGGCGATCAATACCAGGCGCTGGTCGGCAAAGCTCAGGTCCCGGAAGGAGGTCCGGGCCTTGTCCCCCAGGCCCACGCGCTCCAGCCATGCCATGGCCGCCGCCGTCTGTCCGGAGCTTGCCTGCCGGTAAACACCGATGGAGTCAAAATAGCCTGAAAGGACAGCGCTCAAGGCGCTTCCCGGCACATGATAATTCCGGTGAAGCTCGGAGCCGACAATGCCCATGTCTTTTTCAGGTCCCAGATGGATTCGCCGGACCCTCTTTTGATCCCGAACAGGGTGAGATCATTTTGATAACAGGCCGGGTGGTCGCCGGTGATCAGTTGAAGCAGGGTGGATTTGCCGCTGCCGTTGGGCCCGGTGACCAGGGTGTGGCGGCCCGGCATGACACAGAGGGTCAAGTCCTTAAAAATAAGCCTTCCGCGGTATCCGGCAAAGCCCCGGTTGAGCCGGACAAGGGGGATTTCCCCAGGTTCAGCCGCCTTTTTCAGCCCGCCTTGTTGCAGATCCCTCAGGGAGGCCTTGAAATCAGGCGTCTCCTCATCCATTTCACGGGCAAGCCGGGGGATTCCGGTTGCGCATGGCCCCTGAAACACAAGGCCGCCATGGGCCATGACACCCAGATGGGTACACCAGGAAGGAATATCGGCCCGGTTGCAGACAAAGACAAGGAGAATCACCCCGGTCCTGTGAAGCTGTTCCAGGGCCTCACTGACTTCCTTACAGCTTGAAGGGTCCAGCCCTTCAAAGGGGGTTTCGATGATGAGGCAGGAGGGGTGTTTTGAAAACTCCGAGAGCAGCATGAGTTTCTGGCCTGGCCCGTGCTGAGTTCCCGAAACCCCTGGTCCAGGCATTTTGTCAGATCAAGGGCCTTGATCAGGCCGCTGTGGGCTTCCGCATCGAGAATAAAATCCCGGGCCGGGGTCCCGGTATCCATCCTGTCCATGAAATCCGTATCATCGTTTTTCAGTTCTGATTCATAGATTGCCTGTTGTTTTTTAAAGGAGACAATGCCGGGGTTTTGGGGCAGCTCCAGGACATCGGCTGAAATTCCGGGTAGATCCCCGGCGACCAGCCTGAAAAATTCATGGATCCCGGAATGGATGGAGCCGAAGATGCACCAGGCCTCGCCATGCCCGGCGGAAAACCGGGCGATGGAAATCGTGTCTGCTGACGCATTGATCATGTTGATGCACATTTTTAAGCCTTGAATCCTTTCCTGTGAATTTTGATCATATTCTTCTGCTCATTATACCAGACGGCCTTAAAAGTAAAACGACATCTGTCCGGATATCAATCAAGCGGCGCTTATTCAGCCTTTTTTCCTGTTGTGTTCTCCCATCTCCTGTTATATGACTGGATCTGTCTTCCTTCCCTGTTCCGGGAATCTTGCCGCATTATCTCCTGTCACCCGGAAAAAGGGGCAAGGCCCTAATCAAAAAAGAGATGGAAGAATGCAGAGAAGGTTGAAAAAAATCATGTCCGGCCATATGCGGCGCAAGTCATTGATTCAACGCCTGGAAAAAGCCGGTATATGGGAGGAGAGGTAAAAATATGGCAGATCTTGTGACCGTTTCCATAGAAAATCATATTGCCGATGTCCGCCTGAACCGTCCGGACAAACTGAATGCCCTCAGCCGGGAAATGTTTGACGCCATTTCACGGATGCTTGAACGGCTCGCAGCCGAGCCGGGCGTCCGTGTTGTCGTGCTTTCCGGTGAGGGCAAAGGCTTTTGTGCAGGCCTGGACATGGACATCTTTGCCAAAATGGGGGAGCTGGACGGAAAAAAAGACGGACTGAGCCTGGTGGGCCGGTATAAGGGCGGGATTACCAACCATGCCCAGCATATTGCCTATGGATGGAAACAGCTTCCCATGCCGGTGATTGCTGCGGTTCATGGGGCATGCATGGGGGGCGGCTGTCAGATTGCTCTGGGCGCTGATATCCGGATCGCCCGGCCCGATGCGAAGCTATCCCTCCGGGAACTTTACTGGGGCATTGTGCCGGATATGTCCGCCACCCAGACCCTCCGGGATCTGATTCCCCTTGATGCGGCAAAGGAGCTGATTTATACGGCTAAAATTATCTCGGGTGAGGAGGCTGCAAAGCTCAACCTTGTGACCCGCATCAGTGAAAGGCCCCATGAGGATGCCCTGGCCCTGGCCCGGGAGATTGCAGATAAATCCCCCCATGCCGTCCGGGCGCCAAACGCCTGCTGGACAGTGTCTGGCACGGTGATGCCGCCGGGGGGCTGCTCATGGAGTCGGCTCTGGAAATGTCTCTTCTGGGAAAAGAAAACAATATGGAGGCGGTCATGGCCCATTTTGAAAAACGGAGGCCGAATTTCATTGATCCTGAACCCTGATGGTTGCAGTTTTCCACCGGGATTCCCAGCAGATCAATATGGTACTCAACATTATGATTCCGTGTTTCCAGCATAATAGAGTCTCATTTTTCAGGCATTTGTTTAAAGTTATTGTATCTTCGGCCAAGAAATTCAGGAAAAACCGGTGCGATCTTCAGGCATCCTCCTTAACCCTGTTCACCCTTTTGTCGATTGTCCCGATCATGGCCATGGCCTTTGGCATTGCCAAGGGATTCGGGTTTAAAGAATTTCTTGAGTACCGGGTTCTGGACCTGTTCGCAGGCCAGGAACAGGTGATCCAGAGGATACTTTCCTTTTCAAACAACCTCCTGGAAAGAACAAAGGGCGGTATGATGGCCGTTTTCGGCGTCATTCTGCTGTTTTACTCCCTGATCAAGCTTGTCGGGCAGATTGAAACAGCATTTAACAAAACCTGGTGTGTTTCGGCGAACCGGCCCTTGATTCGAAAAATAACCGATTACCCGGCTATTTCCATCACAGCCGGGATCCTGATCGTTTTTTCAAGCAGCGCTAATATTTTCATTATCACCTATCTTAAAAGTTTTCTGGCCCAGGTGAGCCTGCCTGACAATGTTGAAAGGTTGATTTCACTGGGCTTTAATATTTTTGCTTTTTTTACCGTATGGCTGTTGTTTATCTTTTTTAATATTTTTATCCCGAATAAAAAAGTGAAAATTGAGGCCGCAATTGCAGGAGGGTTGATTTCCGGCACCATATATCAGATCGTCCAGATCGTCTATTTTAAGTTTCAGGTTGGGGTTTCAAGTTATAATGCGATTTACGGCAGCTTTGCCGCGCTTCCGCTGTTTCTGATCTGGCTTCAGGCCTCCTGGGCCGTTTTTTTTATTCGGGGCCGAGATTGCATTTTCCTGGGAGAACAGGGAAATTCCGGAGGTGTCTGATCTGGAATATGATAAGATCAGCATCCGTCTGAAAAAACTCATGGCATTGCGGATTGTTCATCTCTGTGTGATCCGGTCTGCAAATAAAAAGAGACCGGCATCGGATATTGATATTGCCGCTGTCATGCAGATTCCGTTAAGGATTGTGAAACCATTGCTGGAAAAGCTCCTGGAATGCAATCTGCTTCTTGAAACCCAGGCAAAGGGAAGAGTCGGGTATGTCCTGCGCAGGATATTGAAACACTGACCATTTTCAGCGTACTGGCTGAATTTGAACAAGGGGGCGAGGATAGGATACCGGCCTGCAGTACAGAGGCGTTTACAATACTGGAACACAGCCTCGATGAGTTTGCCGGGGCCTGCAAAGCCTGCCCCGGTGAAAGGCTGTTAAAAAATATCTGAACGGGATTACAAATCCATCGAATCTGATTTTACTTGAACAGGTCCGTACTCAGGTAGCGTTCTCCGGTGTCGCAGACGATGAAGACGATGGTCTTTCCCTGGTTTTCCCGCCGCCGCCGCGACCTTGGCCGCATGGAAGGCAGCGCCCGATGAAATGCCGCAGAAGATGCCTTCTTCAAGGGCCAGGTCCTTGGCGCCCTGGAACGCGTCCTCATTTTGGACCGGGATGATTTCATCCAGGATTTTGACATTCAGGTTCTTGGGAATGAAACCCGCGCCGATGCCCTGGATCTTATGGGGGCCGGGGGTTCCGCCCGCGATGACGGGAGAGGCCGCAGGCTCCACGGCAATGGAGATGAGGCCCGGCTTCTTTTGCTTTAAGACTTCCGAGACCCCGGTGATGGTGCCGCCGGTGCCCACCCCGGCCACAAAGATATCGATCCTGCCCTCCGTATCCTTCCAGATTTCAAGGGCCGTGGTCCGGCGATGGATTTCCGGGTTGGCCGGGTTGGAAAACTGGTCCGGCATAAAGGCGTTGGGGGTCTTCTCGACAATGTTCCGGGCCTCATCAATGGCCCCTTTCATGCCCTTGGCCCCTTCGGTCAGGACCAGTTCGGCGCCCAGATGTTTTAAAATCTGCCGGCGCTCAATGCTCAGGGTTTCCGGCATGGTCAGGATGAGTTTCAGCCCCTTGACCCTGGCCACAAAGGCTAGGGCAATGCCGGTATTGCCGCTGGTGGGTTCCACGATGACGGACCCGGGCGAGATTTTTCCCGTTTGAAGGCCGTCTTCTATCATGGCAAACCCGATCCTGTCCTTGACGCTGGACAGGGGGTTGAAGAATTCCAGTTTTCCGTAAAGCCTGGCCCCGGTTTGGCGGCTGGCCGTCCGGATATGGACCAGGGGGGTATTACCGATGATTTTGGTGATGTCAGATCTGGTATTCATGGGCGGTTTCCTCTGTTTCCTGGTATTTGTAGATCAGCCGGGGGGAATCGATAAAGACCTTGGTATCCGGCGGGATGGACCGGGTCAGCCAGACATTGCCGCCCACCACGGACCGGGCTCCGATGACGGTGTCCCCGCCCAGGAGGGTGGCCCCGGAATAGATGATGACGTCGTCTTCAATGGTGGGATGGCGTTTGGCCCCGCGAAGCTTTTCCCCCGCGTTGGGCGGCAGGGACAGGGCCCCGATGGTGACATTCTGATAGATTCTCACATTGTTGCCGATGACGCTGGTTTCACCGATGACAAGCCCGGTGCCGTGGTCAATGACAAAGCGTTTGCCGATTCGGGCGCCCGGATGGATATCAATGCCGGTCATGCTGTGGGCATGCTCGGTCATGATCCGCGGCAACTGGGGAACCCCAAGGCTATGGAGGATGTGGGCGATCCTGTAAACCGTGATGGCATAGAGGCCCGGATAGGAGAAGATGATTTCATCGTGGCTTTTGGCGGCCGGGTCCCCGTCATAGGCCCCTTTGATGTCTTCGGCCAGGATGACGCGCAGCTCCGGGATTTTTCGGATCACATCCAGGGCCACCCCATGGCCGCTGTTTTCACATTCGGAGCAGGCCTGGCCGTAGCGCAGGCAATCGTGGCGGAGCACATGGATGATCTGGTCGGACAGGATGTCGTAGAGTTTGGAGATTCCCTGGCCGAGATTATAGACCAGGTTGGCCCCGTCAATTTTTTCACTGGAAAATAGCCCGGGAAAAGGACTTCCCTGAATCGGTCTATCATTCCTTGACCGAGGTTGAAAATGGATGGGTTCATCCCCGATATGGGCAAACAGCGCTTGTCGTCCATGGAGGAAAGGATGGC